>NZ_DASPMG010000080.1:0-37566 GCF_035627195.1 Azospirillum sp. | reverse complement strand
GTAGTCGTTCCAGATGTAGATGTTGAGCGGCTTCTTGGCCTGGGCGTGCGCGGCGCCGGACACCGCGACGGCGGCGATGGCGGCCAGGGCGCTGAGCGCGAGTCGTTTCTTCATGAAGGCCCCCGACTGTTCTGCATTGGCGCGGCCGCACGTCCTGCGCCGCGGGCGTTCCCGACGCCGCAGGTATGAAGACGGGGTACGAACGGCTTGTCAACGGGAAGGGGGCGGTGGACGGCGGCTACATCCCACCCATGGCGGCGGCGAACGCCTCGAAGTCCCGGCGGAACAGCGGCAGCACCCGGCGCAGACGCTCCAGGTTGTCGTCGATATCGGGGTCGCGCAGATCGATGCCGTAGTGGCTGCGCACCGCATGCCGGAACCGGCGCAGGTCGTCGAGCAACGCGCGGGTCTCGGCGCCGATGACCGCTGGCCGCACGCCGCCGATGTCGAGCGTCATCACCTCCAGGAGCTTCGCATACCACGCGCCGCCCTGCGGCACGTGCCCGTCGATGTCCTCGGCGATCCCCTTGAGGATCCCTTCCAGGCCCGAGAACACGCCTTCGATGCCGCCCGCGACGCTTGTGCGCCGCGCCCAATCGGCAGCGAGCGTCCGCTCCATGCCGGCGAACAGCCGCACGGCCTCCTCGATGCGCACAAACTCCTGCTCGGCTTTTTCAAGCTGATGCGCGAGACGGGCGAAGATCGGCTGCACGCAGCGTCCTTTCCAGGATGAAGGGGCGGTCGGCGTCGGACACCCGGTCGGCGAACAGGACGTCGAACGGGAAATCCTCCATCGCCCGCTCGACGATGGCGATGACCGCTTCCGGCGCCAGACCGCGCCGGTCCTCGACGAACAGGTCGACGTCGGAGTGGCCCAGGAAGCGCCCACGCGCCAGCGACCCGACGACGACCGCCGGCACGCCGGCGCCGTCCAGCGCTTCCAGCGCCGCCAACGCCCGCCGCGCCGCCTCGCGACGGCGCGTTTCGGCACGCTCGCGCAGCAGACGGCCGATCGGGGTGTCGTCGGGAAGGCGGCTCATACCCCGCATCCTACACGTTCAGCAGCAGGTTCTCGCGCTCCCACGAGCTGATGACGCGCTGGTAGGCCTCGTACTCCGCCTCCTTCACGCAGGTGAAGGCGGCGATGAACTTCTCGCCGAAGACCTCCCTCACCGGCTTGCAGCCGTTGAACTTGGCCAGCGCGTCGCTCTGGTGGCGGGGCAGCGTGAACGCCAGGCGGTAGGCGGAGCCCTTCACCGGGTCGTTCGGTTCCAGCCCCTGCACCATGCCCAGATACCCGCAGGCCAGCGACGCCGCGATGGCGAGGTAGGGGTTGGCGTCGGCGCCGGCCACGCGGTTCTCCACCCGGCGCGAATCCGGCGCCGACACCGGCACGCGCAGGCCCGTGGTGCGGTTGTCGCGGCCCCAGTGCACGTTGATCGGCGCGTCCGAGTTCGGCACCAGCCGGCGGTAGGAGTTCACGTTGGGCGCCAGCAGCGGCATCACGTAGGGCAGGAACTTCTGCAGGCCCGCCACGTGCGCCATGAACAGCGCGCTGTCGGTGCCGTCGGGGTTGGAGAACAGGTTGCGTCCCGTCTCCGTGTCCACCACCGACTGGTGGATGTGCATGGCGCTGCCCGGCTCGTTCTGCATGGGCTTGGCCATGAAGGTGGCGTAGATGTGGTGGCGCATCGCCGCCTCGCGCGCCGTGCGCTTGAACAGGAACGCCTGGTCGGCCAGTTCCAGCGCGTCGCCATGGTTGAAGTTGATCTCGATCTGCGCGGCACCCGCCTCGTGCGTCAGGGTGTCGATGTCGATGTCCTGCGCCTCGCAGTAGTCGTAGACATCCTCGAAGACGGGATCGAACTCGTTGACTGCGTCGATGCCGAAGGCCTGCCGCCCGCTCTCCACCCGGCCATTGCGCCCCACCGGCGGCAGCAGCGGGTAGTCGGGGTCCTTGTTCACCTGGACCAGGAAGAACTCCAGCTCCGGTGCCACCACCGGCTTCCAGCCGCGCTCCTCGTACAGCGCCAGGATGCGCTTCAGCACGTGGCGCGGCGAGAAGTCCACCGGCAAGCCGTCGGCGTAGACGCAGTCGGTGATGACCTGGGCGGTCGGTTCCTCGTACCAGGGGACGAAGCGGATCGTCCGCTCGTCCGGGATCATGTAGATGTCCGAGTTCTCGTCCGAGGTGACGTCCTCGTCGTCCGGATAGTCGCCGGTCACCGTCTGCACGAAGATCGCCTCGGGCAGGCGCAGGCCGCGGTCGCGCAGGATGCGCAGGAACTTCTCGGCCGGAACGATCTTGCCCCGCGCGATCCCCGACATGTCGGGCACCAGGCACTCGACCTCGGTAATGCGGTTCTTCTTGATGAAATCGTCCATGAACGGCATGAAACAATCGGTCCGCGACGGGCGCGGACGCCTCCGAATGTGGGCTCTCCCTTCAATATGGGTTGCAACGGGGTCCGGACGCCAGTGCGAAGAGGGGCAATACCGCTATCCGGGCCTCCATCTGGGCCTCCGTCCGGCAACCCCGTTATGCCCAAGCCGGCGTTGACGCCCGCGCCTCCCGCCCGTATCCCCTGGGCATGACGTCCCGGCGCCACGCCTCCTCCTGGTACGCCGCGACCGCCAACCCGCATCCTCCGCACCCGCCCCTGGAGGGCACGGTCCGCTGCGACGTGTGCGTGGTCGGCGGCGGCTACACCGGCCTGACGGCCGCGCTCGAACTGGCCGAGCGCGGGATGGACGTCGTGCTGCTGGAGGCCGAGCGGGTCGGCTGGGGCGCTTCCGGCCGCAACGGCGGGCAGATCATCACCGGCTACAACAAGCCGATGGCGACGATCGAGCGCTGGATGGGCCGCGATGACGCGCGCCTGCTCTGGCAGCTGGCGGAGGAAGCGACCGCCCAGCTCTTCGAGCGGGTGGAGAAGCACGGCATCCGCTGCGACCTGACCCGCGGCTTCGTCCTGGCGGCGCTCAAGGAGCGTCACATGGCCGAGCTGGACGAGGTCATGCGGGAGATGCGCGACGCCTACGGCTATCCGCACCTGCGGCGGCTCGACCGCGACGGCGTCGCCGCCATGGTGGACAGCCCACGCTACATCGGCGGGCTGTACGACGAGGGCAGCGGCCACCTTCACCCGCTGAACTACGCGCTTGGCCTCGCCGACGCGGGGCTCGCCGCCGGGGTGCGGATCTTCGAAGGCTCGCGTGCCCTGTCGCTGGAAACCGGCCTGCTGCCGGCGGTGGTGACGGCGCGTGGGCGGGTGCAGGCGCGCTTCCTGGTGCTGGCCGGCAACGCCTACCTGGGCGGACTGGTGCCGCAGATGACGGGCATGATCATGCCCGTCGCCACGCAGATCATCGTCACCGAACCGCTGGGGGTGGAGCGCGCCCGGGCTCTGCTTCCCAACAATGCGGCCGTGTCCGACATGAACTTCGTGCTCGACTACTACCGCCGCACCAGCGACCACCGGCTGCTGTTCGGCGGCGGCGCCAACTATTCCGGGCGCGATACGCCAGGCGGCAAGGAACTGCTGCGCTTCAAGATGCAGCGCGTCTTCCCGCAGCTTCGCGACGTGGCGGTCGACTATTCCTGGTCCGGCAAGGTCGCCATCACCATGAACCGCATGCCCCAGGTCGGCCGGCTGACGCCCAACGTCCTGTTCGCGCACGGCTATTCCGGGCACGGGGTGGCGCTGGCCGGCCTCGCCGGGCGCCTGATCGCCGAGGCGGTGGCGGGCACCGACGGCCGCTTCGACCTGTTCGCCCGCATCCCGCACACGCCCTTCCCTGGCGGCCAGCGCTTGCGCACGCCGGCGCTTGTCCTCGCGATGCTCTGGTTCCGGCTGCGCGACCTGCTGTAACCTGGGTCCTCGCACCCGGAACAGCGACACACGACCGCAACGACGTTGCGCGTGGTGTGGTTTATCTGTACGGATATCGACGTCTCCACGGCCGCCGGATTCATGACCGACCTGTCCAACATCGCCGCCGCCGCCGATCAGGCCAGCCAGCCGGACGCCGACGCCCCGCCGATGCGGGAGACGCATTTCGATTTCCAGCACAAGGTGTTCAGCCTCCCCGCCGCCTATTTCGCGGTGGAGCCGAACTCGAAGGAGCCGGTGCTGAACATCCTCCTGGGCGACCTGAAGGCGGCGCTGCCCTTCAACACCCTGAAGGAATCCTTCCAGATCGCCGAGGACAGCCACGACGCCCGTCTTCTGGAAACGGTCGCCAAGGGCCTGCACTACGTGAAGCAGATCCGCCCCGGCGAGAAGATCCCCGGCGAGCTGCTGGACGGTACCGCCTCATGGTCGGTGGAGGACAAGCACCGCATGATCGCCCGCGGGCGCCTGACGGTGCAGCTCGTGTCCTGGATCACCGGGTCGGAGATGATCGTCGTCGATCTCGAAGAGCTGGAGCAGATCGTCGAGGACCCGGGGACCAAGCAGCGCCTGAAGACCGCCTTCAAGCAGATCGCCGAGAAGCTGGGCATCCAGGACGCCAACGCCGAGCAGTACATCAACGACCGCATCGACGACCTGACGCAGGAGCTGTCGTACATCGAGGCGCTGCGCGACCGCTTCAAGCACATCCGCGCCATCGGCGACGCGCTGGTGAAGATGACGCAGATCTACCGCACCGACCGCACCTTCTGTTCGGAGCTGCAGCGCATGCAGGGCCTGATCAAGAAGCCGCTGCGGGAGTTCGACTCGATCTTCGACCAGGCCGATGCGCAGACCGGCGAGATCGTCGGCGCCCTGAAGGACTTCCAGACCACCGTCACCTTCATCCGCAAGATCCGCGACGACCTGCGCGGCCGCCTGATCGAGTGGGAGGACCTGCTCCAGGCCTGGGACGGCGTGCCGGTGGAACGCTCGCAGCAGATCGAGCAGCTGCAGAAGATGACCTACCGTTTCCTCGCCAGCCGCTACATCGAATCCAAGGTGTGGGAGCGGAAGTAGGGGCACCATGGCGCCGCGCCCCATCCACCTGATGCCCGGCATCGGGCCGAAGTCCGCCCAGTGGCTGGCCGAAGCCGGGATCGAGACGGAGGAGGAGCTGCGCACCCTCGGTGCCGTCGCCGCCTACCGCCGCCTCAAGCACCGGGACCCGAAGCGGGTGACGCGCAACATGCTGTGGAGCCTGCACGGTGCCTTGACCGGCGTCCCCTGGAACCGTATCGACGACGGCACCAAGAGGCGCCTGCTCGCCGAGGCGGAAGGAACGCCCGCAGGCTGAACCCCCGCAGGCTGCCCACCCACAGGCTGAACCAACGACGACACGGAACCGCGATGCAGGACCAGGACGACGTCTTCGACCAGCCGCTGACGCGGCAGCCCACGATCCTGTCGGTCTACAACCAGAAGGGCGGCGTCGGAAAGACGACCACGGCGGTCAACCTCGCCATCAGCTTGGCTGCCTTGGGCAAAAGCGTCGTCCTCATCGACTTCGATCCGCAGAGCAGCGCCACCAGCAACTTCCTGCTGACCGGCAAGGCGAAGGTCGGCATCCACGACCTGCTGAACCAGGAGGTGTTCGTCGAGGATGCGGTGACGCCCACCAGCTTTGACGGGCTGTCGATGATCGTCGGCGCGCGCAAGCTGTACTCGCTGGAACACGCGCTCGACCAGCCGCGCGGCGGATCGCAGCGCGGCCTGCGCAAGGCGCTGTACTTCACCAACGACCCGCCCGACTACATCGTCATCGACTGCCCGCCCGCACTCGGCCATCTGGCGGCCGGCGCGCTGGCCGCGTCGGACCGGCTGGTGGTGCCGGTGTTCCCCGGCCGCTACGCGCTGGACGGGCTGCAGCGCACCATGTCGGTGGTCGAGCACATCCAGAAGGGCATGAACCCGAACCTGGGCATCGCCGGCATCCTGATGCTGTCGGTCACCAACGACGAGGTCGGCCGGGAATCGCTGGCCCAGCTGCGCGCCGGCTATGCCAACCTGATGTTCCGCACCGCCGTCCCCTACGACGTAGACGTGGTGAAGGCGACCTACCGGCGCATGCCGGTCACCATCTTCAGCCCCGATGGGCGCACCGCCGCCCGCTTCCTGGCGCTGGCGGCCGAGATCATCGGCGGTCGCGGCCATGCCCCGTCGGAGGCCGACCTGAAGCCGGCGCTGGAACGCATCCGCGCCTGGCACGCCGACAACGACGCCGCCTACACCGGCGCGCAGCGCCCCACCCCGGAGGGCGAGGCCGACGACACGCCCCGCAACGGTGCGCCGTCCAGCAAGGCCAAGTCGCGGACGGGGCTCGCGCTGGCCATGGGGGTTCTGGGTCTGCTCGTCGGCTTCGCCGCCGGCACCTTCGCCGGCCAGCCGCTGCTGGGTGCGATCATGGCGGCGCTGAACGGATAGGTCTCCGCGTCGCGGTTGCCCCCTCCCGCCCTTCGCTTGCGCTCCGGGCACCCTCCCCCGCGTTGCGGTGGAGGGTATAACGGCGGCAGTCCCCTCCACCGCCTTAGCGGGGGAGGGTTAGGGAGGGGGCAAAACGACGTCCCTACGCCACCCCGCGCAGCACCGTCGCCAGCGTTCCGACCAGCTCGTCGATGTGCTCCTTCTCGATGATCAGCGGCGGCGACAGCGCAATGATGTCGCCGGTGGTGCGCACAAGGATGCCCTTCTCGTACGCCTTCACGAACGCCTCGTAGGCGCGCTTGCCCGGCTCGCCCGGCCGCGGCTCCAGCTCCACGGCGCCCACGAGGCCGATGTTGCGCAGGTCGATGACGTGCGGAAGGCCCTTCAGGCTGTGGATCGCGTCGGCCCAGTACTCCTCCAGGCCGCGGGCGCGCTCGAACAGCCCCTCCTCCTCGTAGGTGTCCAGCGTCGCCTCGGCCGCGGCGCAGGCCAGCGGGTGGCCGGAGTAGGTGTAGCCGTGGAACAGCTCGATCACGTGCTCCGGCCCGGTCATCAGCGCGTCGTGCACGGCGCCGCGCACGAACACGGCACCCATCGGCACCACGCCGTTGGTGATGCCCTTGGCGACCGTCACCATGTCCGGCACCACGCCGAAGCGCTCCACCGCGAAGCTGGTGCCCAGGCGGCCGAAGCCGGTGATCACCTCGTCGAAGATCAGCAGGATGCCGTGCCTGTCGCAGATGGCGCGCAGCTTCTCCAGATAGCCCTTGGGCGGCAGCAGCACGCCGGTGGAGCCTGCCACCGGCTCGACGATCACCGCGGCGATGGTGGAGGCGTCGTGCAGCGCCACGATGCGCTCCAACTCGTCGGCAAGGTGGGCGCCCCATTCCGGCTGGCCGCGCGTGAACGCCTGTTTCTCCCGGTTATAAGTGTGCGGCATGTGGTCGACGCCCGGCAGCATGGCCGGGGCGAAGGCCTTGCGGTTGCCGACGATGCCGCCCACCGACAGCCCGCCGAAACCGACGCCGTGGTAGCCGCGCTCGCGCCCGATGAAGCGGAAGCGGTTCCCCTCCCCGCGCGCCCGGTGGTAGGCCAGCGCGATCTTCAGCGCCGTGTCCACCGATTCCGAGCCGGAGTTGGTGTAGAACACGTGGTCCAGGTCGCCCGGCATCAGCCGCGTCAGGCGGTTGGCCAGGGAGAACTGGCGCGGGTGGCCCATCTGGAAGGGCGGCGCGTAGTCCAACTCGGCGATCTGCCGCTGCACGGCCTGCACGATCTTCGGCCGCGCGTGGCCGGCGTTGCAGCACCACAGGCCGGCCGTGCCGTCCAGCACCCGGCGCCCGTCGTGCGAGGTGTAATGCATGCCCTCCGCCCCCACCAGCAAGCGCGGTGCGGCCTTGAACTGGCGGTTGGCGGTGAACGGCATCCAATAGGCGGCGAGGTCGTTCGGCCGCACCTCGGCCGCGGAGCCCGTGCTCCCATCCATGATGTCTCTTCCCTCTCCGAAGTTTCCCGGCGTGCGTTTGTGAAAGCCTAGACCCATGGCGCCTACCGCTCAAGCGGCCGAACGGCGCAGGCGGCATAGGCCGCCGGAGCAATGATGGACAGGGCGGCAATGAAGGACAGGGCGATGATCGATGGGGCAATGGTCACAGCCCCGGTGTGATCCCGTTAACGGTGGCGAAAGTTCCGGATCCCTATCGTGCCCGACAACCCGCCACCGGCATCGGCGGGGATTGCGGCGAAAGGTCTTCGGCTCATGGTTCGGTGGTGGGGTTTCCCGGTGCTGTTCGGCCTTCTGGCCGCCGCGTCCCTGTCCACGACGCCCGCCGGGGCGGCGGAGCCCTGGAGCGTGGAGTGCACCGGCAGCGGCCCGGCCCGCCGGTGCAGCGCCAGCACCGTGCAGGGCTACGCCAACAACCGCGGCGGCCGGGGCGAGGTGGTGGTCAGCCTCGTGCGCGACGCCGCCTGCACGACGCTGCACGTGGTGTTCGACGGCCCGGTGGACCTCGACCGCCCGGTGACGCTGGCGGTGGACGGCGCCGCCCGGCAGGCGTTCTACACCTCGGCCGACCTCTCCCTGCTCGCCCAGGCGCTGGACGAAGGGTGGGCGCTGCGTGACGCGCCGGTGGAGTTCGCGCGCTTCCTGGCCGACGCCCACGGCGGCGCCATGCCGGGGATCGAACCGGCCGACGAGATGCTCAACCGCTTCGCCGCCGTGAAGGAGCAGCGCCGCGCCGGGGTTGCCTGTGCGCCGATGCGGCGGCTGCTGCCGGCCATGATGCAGGGCCGCACCCTGCGCCTGGAGTTCTCGGCCGAGCCGCGCTCCGCCACCCAGGTCTACCACTGGCCGGGCCTGACGCGCCGCTCGGTCGAGGTGGCGCTCGACGGGCTGGCCGCCGCGCTGGAGGGTGCCTCCATCGGATTGGTGGCCAATCACTGAAGGGAGCACCGGCGGCCACTCGCAATTGCGTGCCCATCGCCCTAAGTCATGCACAATGGCGGCGGTGGACGATACGCAGCGAGGAGCGGGTGGTTTTCGGGCTGTTGAGGGCACGCAGGACGCAGCAGGGCTCGGCCGGCGCACCGCCGCGGGTGCCGGACCGGCATCTCGTCTACGCCGTCGGCGACATCCACGGCCGCGCCGACCTGCTGGAACGGATGCTGGCGCAGATCGCCGACGACGCCGCGCGGCGCCCGGACTTCGCCAAGTACATCATCTATCTCGGCGACTACGTCGACCGCGGGCCGGACTCCGCCCTGGTGGTCGAACGGCTGCTGGCCGGCCCGCCGCCGGGTTTCGGCGCCATCCACCTGAAGGGCAACCACGAGGTGGCGCTGCTGGACTTCCTGAACGACGTGCGCATCGGCCCGACGTGGTTCGCCGACAACATCGGCGGCGGCATGACGGTGGCCAGCTACGGCGTGCTGCCCCCGGCCGACCCGAACGATCCCGATCATCTGGCGGCGGCGCAGGCCCACTTCCGCGCCGCCCTGCCGGCCGCGCACCGGGCCTTCCTGACCAAGGATCTGCGCACGCACGTGACGATCGGCGACTACCTGTTCGTGCATGCCGGCATCCGCCCCGGCGTGCCGCTGGCCGAACAGCGGGAGGAGGACCTGCTGTGGATCCGGCGCGACTTCCTCAATTCCACCGCCGACCACGGCAAGATCGTGGTGCACGGCCACACCATCGCGCCGGAACCGGAGCAGCGCGCCAACCGCATCGGCATCGACACCGGCGCCTACGCCACCGGCCGCCTGACGTGTCTCGCCCTGGAGGGCGCGGAGCAGCGCTTCCTCAGCACGTGAGCCTTGCCGCCCTGCCCCGCTCCGTGGAATGGTCGCGGCCATGACCGAGATGAAAAAGCCCGAGAGCCTGAAAGACATCGAGGACCGCCTCAAGGCGGCGTTCGAGCGCGAGATCTTCTTCGTCGTCGGCTCACCGCAGTCGGGCGGCACCCGCGTGCAGCGCATGCTGGACGCGCACCCGGAGATCCGTTGCGCCGGCGAGGGCCACTTCACCGACTGGTTCGGCCCGCCGCTGAAGGACCTGCTGGGCGAGTACAACGACCGCCTCGCCGCCAACAACGAAGCACTCTACCACGGCCAGGGCCACTACACCGGCTACACCACCGGCGACTTCCGCTATCTGCTGAAGACGGCCATGGGTCTGGCCTGGGCCAAGCTCGACCTGCCTCCTGAGAAGCGCCTGCTGGGCGAGAAGACGCCGATCCTCACCCAGCGCCTGGAGTTTCTGGAGATCCTCTTCCCGGAGGCCAAGGTGCTGCACGTGGTGCGCGACGGGCGCGAGGCCACCGCCTCTGCGGTCGCCCAGCGCCTGAGCCAGGGTGGCGACCCGGCGCTCACCCCCGGCAGCCCGGCGTGGTACGATCTGGTCGCGGCGGCCGCCCGCGGCTGGTCGGAGGCGACGCGCGCCTGCCTCGTCTTCGGCGCCAGCCGGCCAGAGCGCTATCACGAGGTCCGCACCGAAGACCTGCACGCCGATCCGCGCCCGCACCTGGGCGCCGTCCTGCGCTTCCTGGGTGCCGGCGACACGCCGTCCGACATCGACGCGTGCCTGACTGCCGTCGGCGAGCCGCCCGCCACGGCACCGCTGTTCGAAACGCTGCTCGACGAGCGGGCGCGGCAGTTCGTGATCGACCTGCAAGGCCCGCTGCTGCGGCAATTCGATTATTTGGACTGAACTCAGCCCTGGGCCGCCATCAGGTGGGCCATCCAGCGGAAGTCGCCGGCAACAGCAACCTGCCCCGCCGCGACCTGCCCCGCCTCCTGCGCCGCGGGGCTGAGCCCCGCCGTGGGCTGCGGCACCGATTCGGCATCGTCGCCCAGCGCATCGAAGCCACCCTGTGCGATCAGCGAGGCCATCGGCGCGCCGACCCGCTGTGCGTCCGGCGCGGGGCGGGTCGGCGACGGCCCCGCCGGCGCGGCGGGCGGCAGGCCCTCACCCTCTGCCGACGCCGCGCCGGTGTCGTTCAAAGCCTCCAGCATGGCTGCGAAGTGCAGGCTCTGCGCCACGGAGTCGTGCGGCTTGCCCACACCGCCCCGCACCTCGTCGGTGCGCGGCTGCTGGATCCGCAAGGCGTCCGTGTTCATCAGAGTCGTCATGGCAGAGTCTCGAACGGATGGCGACCTGTCCGATCCCATGCAATCCCGATGCCTGTCTGGCGGCGACGGGAATCAACGGCTTGACGCCGCGCCGTCCGGCAATCCCTGCCGGCAGGACCCGGCAAATCCTGCCGCCGCCCGGCAAGAACTTCCCAGGGGGCCTACGCCCGTGTTACCTTGTATTTATGACGAATTGAACAGGGACGCTGCATTGCACACGGCCCTCTGTTCGGCGAGAATGCCTTCGACTCGCAACCGCTCCCGCCTTGCTCCCGGTTCTTAACGCCGGTCAAGGCGGGGTGCGCACCGATGCCGGACATTGGCGCCCGACCACGCGACGGCGGACACGCACGACCATGATTGACGACCCGATGAGCGACGCGCTCGACGACCTGCACCGCGATGCCATGGAGTTCATCGAGAGCAAGGTCGAGGACGGCCATTCCAGCGTGCTGGTCGGGTTGACCCTGCTGTCGATGGGCTCGGTTCTGCTGTCCCGCAGCCTGGGCCACAAGGACGCCGCCGACGTGGTCGACATCCTGCGCAAGCGCCTGGGCACCGGCGAAGCCGACGGGCTGCTGCACTGAAACGCACGGACGTTGGGTCGAGGCGCCAGCCGAAAACCCAACGCCGGTCATCAATCCCGGAAGTTCACATATTGCAGCGGCTGTTCGATCTTCAGGCCGCGCACGTGCTGGATGGCGTCCTGCAGGTCGTCGCGCTTCTTGCCGGTGACGCGCAGCTCGTCGCCCTGGATCGACACCTGGACCTTCAGCTTGCTGTCCTTGATCGCCTTGACGATCTGCTTGGCGAGGTCCTGGGCGATGCCCTGGCGGACCTTGACGACATGGCGCACGGTGTCGCCGGCAGCCTTTTCCACCTTGGCCGAGAAGTCCAGGAAGTTGGCGTCCAGCTTGCGCCGGGTCATGTACACGCGCAGCAGCTCGTGCACCTGGTCCAGCTTCGTCTGGTCGTCGGCGTTGACGGTGATGTCGTTCTCGACCCGCTCCACCGTGCACTTGGAACCCTTGAAGTCGTAGCGCGTCTCGATCTCCCGGCGCACGCCGGCAAGCGCGTTGTCCACTTCGGCAAGCTCGGTCTTGGACACGATGTCGAACGACGGCATGGGCCTCCCCCCGCTGGATGTCGGTGCGGCCCCGAACGTAGTGGACGGCGGGGGCCGCCGTCCACTGCCAAGGATCAGGTCGGCCCGATCAGGTGGGCTGGCCGGGATGCTGGAATTCCACGCCCGGTCCCTGGTGCTGGTAGGGCTTGTCCGGCATCTTCGGCTGCGGCAGCGCATAGAAGCGCGGCTCGCGGTCGTCCCACGACTTCTCGAAGGGCAGGCGCATCACCGGCCGGGTGCCGTTGCGCTGTGCCTCGCGCATGGCCTCCTGCAGCTGCTCGGCCATCCGCTGGCTCCACGGCAGGCGGTAGAGGTTGGGCGCCTCGCTCCACAGGAGCGTCACGTAGATGGCCTCGTTCTCCACCATGGTGGCGCTCAGCACCTGGGCTTCCTTGACGTTGTTGCCCAGCCACTCCAGCGTCACCGGCTTGGCCTTGCCCAGCAGCGACGCCGGGGCCGCGTAGGCCGCCGGCAGCATCAGCGCGAAGAGGGCGAGGATGAGGGTCCGCGCCCGCGCGTTGCGGGCCCAGCGCAGCGCCGCCCACACCAGGAGCAGCGTGAGAATGGAAAACGCGACGAACAGAACGGTCAGGCTTTGCATGGCGCTAATTCCTGGCTGAACGCAATGGTTTGTGCAGCGCGTTCAAGCTCCCCGGAACGAGTTCGCCCTGCTCGTTCAGCTTGAAGCGGAAGGCGGTGACCTCCTGCCCCTCATGATCAAGACGCACGCGGGTTGCGGCGAGGGTTGCCGCACCCGATTCGTTTTCCTTCTTCACGCGGGCCACCACCCGCACCCACACCGGATAGGCGCTCTCCAGGTTGCGGAAGAGGTGGATGTTGACCGCGTACTCGCCCGGCGGGATGCCCCGGCTGAACGAGGTTTCGAAATTCACTTCCGTGGGGTCGGCGTAGCTGCCCAGGTCGTCGCGCAGCAGGTTGAAGATCAGGCCCGACTTGTTGGAATAGCCCACCGGCACGTCGCCCGGTGCCTGCACCCACAGGTCCACGTCGGTGCGCAGCTTGTCGTCCCAGCGCGCCTCGACGATGACGTTGCCGGGCGGCTCGGCGTCGGCCACGCCGGTGCCTTCCTTTCCCTTGGGGTTGATGTGCGGCAGCATCAGCAGGACCATGCAGACGAACCCCGCCAGCGCCAGGGTGATCATGTCGCGGAACACCGTCCCGGTGTCGTCTCCGTCACCCCAGGGATCAAACATGGGCAGCCCCGCCCGGTGAGGCGATGGAGCCGTTCACCGGCCGCGGGCGCAGCGGCGTGGGCGGACTGGCGGTCGTTCCGCCGCTGGGTCCATGTCCGTGCGCGGCGTCGATCAGCGCCGCCGCGAGATTGGCCGTCCCGGTGGCCAGAAGCTGGTAGTTGGCACCCAGCCAAAGGTTCAGCACCGAACCCACCAGCGTGGTGTAGAGCGCCACGCCCATGCCGTTGATCATGGTGCCGACCAGCGCGGTGATGGAGCCGCTGTCGGAGGCGTTGCTGGCGTTCACCCCCTTCAGCGCCATGACGAAGCCGACCACCGTGCCGATCAGCCCCAGCATCACCAGGGCGTTGGCGATGTGGCGGATGAAGGTGATGCGGCCGAACAGCCGCAGTTCCAGAGACCGCGTGGCCGGCTCGCCGGTGCGGGTCAGCGCGTGGCGGTAGACCTCCAGGCGGCCGCCCTCGCCGCGCTCGATGCAGTCGAGTTCGGCCGTGACCTTCTCGATCCGCCACGCGGTGGCGGCGACACCGATCAGGAACAGCACGAAGATCATGATGCAGATTCCGCTCGAATCCGCCTCGATGATCGTGCTGATCCATCCGTTGATCCACGCAAGCGCCAGCCCCGCCGCGCCAAACAGATTGATGGCGGCAAAGCGGCTCCACAACAGCCACTGGTTCATCGGCGCATCACCCTTGGAATTGCGGTGCGATGGGCAGGCCCGAACCCGTGGTTCCCCCATCAGCCCATGAACCCACACGTCACGGCAAAAGTTCCCGCAGGGCATTTGGGCGCGACGAAAGAACGAAGTACCGACTTCGCCGGCCGAAAACCCTGATCGGTTGGGAACTTCCCAAAGGTGTATCGGTTACTTGGCCGCACGCTTTCCGTTCATCGCGTTGCCAGGGAGAGTCGAATGAAGATCCGGGACATCATGACCAAGCAGGTCGAGATCGTGTCGCCTGATACCTCGCTGCGGGACGCCGCGCGCATGATGCGCGACGCCGACATCGGCTTCCTGCCGGTCGGCGAGAACGACCGGCTGGTGGGCACGCTGACCGACCGCGACATCGCCATCCGCGCCGTCGCCGACGGCAAGGATGCCAATGCCAAGGTGAGCGACGCCATGTCGCCGAGCATCGAATACGTGTTCGAGGACCAGGACTCCAGCGAGGCCGCGCAGCTCATGTCCTCCAAGCAGATCCGTCGCCTGCCGGTGATGAGCCGCGAGAAGCGGCTGGTCGGCGTGCTGGCCATCGGCGACCTCGCCACCAAGACGGGCGACGACGACGTGGTCGGCCAGACGGTGCAGGACGTCAGCGAACCGTCGAAGGGCTCGCAGAAGCGGTAAGCCGCATTCCTCGGACCCGATCCGATCAACCGCATCGTGTATTCCCTCCCCTCTCCCCCTGGGAGAGGGGGGCATTTCTGCGTGGGCGGAATGGGCGGAAGGGACGCTCATGGTCGCGTTGAGACTGCTGGCGCTCGCCCTCACGGCGCTCATCCTGGTTCCGAGCGGGGCGCACCTCTTCGAGCTTCCCGCCAAGACCGGCCTGGACCGCGACGCCTATTTCATCGTCCAGGGCATCTACGCCGGCTGGGCGCTGTTCGGAATCCCGATCGCCGCCGCCGCCCTCGCCAACGGCGCGCTCGCCCTGGCCGAGCGCCGGCGGGATCCCCACGCGGCACGCTGGGCCGGCGCGTCGGCCCTGCTGGTACTGGCGAGCCTGATGGTCTTCTTCCTCTGGGTCTTCCCGGCCAACCAGGAAACCGCGAACTGGACGCGCCAGCCGGAGGGCTGGGAGGTCTTGCGGCAGCGGTGGGAATGGGGACATGCGGCGAACGCGCTGATCGTGTTCGCCGCCTTCCTCGCGACCGCCGCCGCCGTGATCCGGCGATGACGTCGTCCGGCGATGACGTCGGCCGGCGATGACGGGCCGCACCGGTCGGCCGAACTGCGGAATAGACCGGCGGCGTCCGGCGTCTCATCCTGGTTGGCACAAGAACTTTCCGGGAGGACCACCATGAAGAGTGTGATGCACGGTGCGCTGCTGGCCGTGGCGCTGGCGGCGGGCTTCGGCAGCGGGGCGCAGGCGCAGGGCACGGCCGGCGAGATGACGTTCTTCGTCACCAGCGTCGGCAGCGGCAAGGGCGCCGACCTCGGCGGGCTGGAGGGCGCCGACCGCCACTGCCAGCAGCTGGCGCAAGCCGCAGGCGCCGGCAACCGCACATGGCGCGCCTACCTCAGCACCCAGGCTGCGGGCGGCCAGCCCGCGGTCAACGCGCGCGACCGCATCGGCCGCGGCCCCTGGCAGAACGCCAAGGGCGTGGTCGTCGCCCGCACCGTCGAGGAACTGCACGCAACCAACAACCTGAACAAGCAGACGGCCCTGACGGAGAAGGGCGAGCCCGTCAAAGGCCGCGGCGACTCCCCCAACGAGCACGACATCCTCACCGGCTCACAGCCGGACGGCACCGCCTTCGCGGGATCGGAGGACCGCACCTGCGGCAACTGGACCCGCAGCAGCACGGAGGGGGCGGTGATGGTCGGCCATCACGACCGCATGGGCCTGAACGAGGAGCCGCCCGCCAAGTCCTGGAACTCGTCCCACCCGTCGCGCGGCGGCTGCAGCCAGGACGCCTTGCGCGGCACCGGCGGCGCCGGCTACTTCTACTGCTTCGCCGCGAATTGAGCCTTCAAAACCCCTCCGGCCCTACGTGATGCACACATCATGGTGGAAGCTGAAAAAGCCCTTCTCCCCTTGAGGGAGAAGGGTTGGGATGAGGGGTCGTTACCGGCGGCAGCCGGGATACAGACTCTGTTTTCCGGCCATCCGGCCGTAACCACCCTCACCCCAACCCCTCTCCCCTCAAGGGAGAGGGGCTTTTTTCTTCGCTATATCAATGCGCTATCTTCCGCCAAAAGATAATGTGCATGCCGTAGCGCCTCCCAGTGGAGGCGGGGGAGGGCGATCATGTGACCGGCAGCAGATTACGGTTGAACAGGCTCTCCAGGTCCGCGGGCGAAACCGCGCGGCTGATCAGATAGCCTTGGATCTCATCGCAGCCGGCTTCCTGAAGCACGCGCACCTGCTGCACCGTCTCCACCCCTTCGGCGATGGCCTTCAGGCCGAGCGCGTGGCACAGCGCGACGATGGCCCGCAGCAGGTCGGCGTCGCGGCCCCCAACGCCGTCGCCACCGTTGCCGTCGTCGGCGTCCAGGGCGGCGATGAACGTCCGGTCGATCTTCACCGCGTGGATCGGCAGCGTGCGCAACGCCGCCAGGCAGGAATGCCGGGTGCCGAAGTCGTCGATGGCGACCACCACGCCCAGGCGGTTCATCTGCTCCACCGCCTGCGCCACGCGCGCGGGGTGGTCGACCAGGGCGGCCTCGGTCAGCTCCAGTTCCAAGTGGATGGCGGCAAGCCCGGTCTCGGCCAGCACGCGGCTCACCGTCTCCGACAGCTCGGCCGAGCGGAACTGGTAGGGCGACACGTTGACCGACGTGCGAATCGGCGGCAGGCCGCGCTCCTGCCAGCTCCGGTTCTGCCGGCACGCCTCGCGCAACACCCACTCGCCCAGTTCCGGCATCAGGCCCATGCGCTCGACGGTCGGCAGGAAATCGGCCGGCAGGACGACGCCGTGCTCCGGATGGTTCCAGCGGATCAGCGCCTCGGCCCCCGCCATGCGCCCGGTGGTGAGGTCCAGCTTCACCTGATAGGCCAGCGAGAACTCGCCGCGCTCCAGCGCCCCGCGCAGGCGGTTCTCGACGGTGACCATCTCATGGCTGCGGGCGTTCAGCGCCGGGGCGTAGACCTGGAAGCCGTTCCGCCCGCCCTGCTTGGCCTGATACATGGCCAAATCGGCGCAGCGCAGCAGGTCGTCCACCCCTTCCGCGTCACTGGGATAGACGGCGATGCCGATGCTGGTGGTCACGAACACCGCGCGGCCCGCGACGTCCAGCGGCGCCTTGACGGCGGCGATGGTCCGTTCCGCCACCTTGCCGGCGTCGGCCGGGTCGTCCAGGTCGGTCAGCACCAGCACGAACTCGTCGCCGCCGATGCGCGCCACCGTGTCGCCCTCGCCCACGCAGGCGCGCAGCCGGGCCGCCGTCTCCGTCAGCACCTTGTCGCCGGCGTCATGGCCGAAGGTGTCGTTGATCCGCTTGAACAGGTCGAGGTCGAGGAACATCACCGCCAGCGCGCGGCCGTGACGGTGCGCCGCCGCCATCGCCTGCGCCAGCCGGTCGGTGAGCAGCCGCCGGTTCGGCAGGCCGGTCAGCGCATCGACGTAGGCGAGGCTGCGCACCTCCTCCTCGTGCTGCTTGCGCTCGGTGATGTCGCTGAAGATGGCGGCGTACTTGACCAGCCGGCCCTGCCCGTCGCGGATGGCGTTGATGCTCAGCCACTCCGCGAACACCTCGCCGGTCTTGCGGCGGTTCCAGATCTCCCCCTGCCAGTGCCCTTTTTCCGCCAGCGAGGCCCAGAGGGCGGCGTAGAACGCCTCGTCCTGCCGCCCGGACTGCAGGATGTTGGGGTTGCGCCCGACCACCTCGTCGGCGCCCCAGCCGGTCAGACGCGTGAAGGCCGGGTTGACGTATTCGATGCGCCCCTGCGCATCGACGATCATCACCCCCTCCAGCGACGCCTCGATCACCGCGCGCGCCAGGAACAGGTCCTGGTGCGACCGGATCAGCGCCTCGTCGCGCTCGCGCAGGGTGGCGTTGAGCTGGGCGATGTACTCGTATTGCAGCGTCGCCAGGATGTCGGAGAAGGACAGCAGGCCGACGAAGGCGCCGTCGTCGCCGCGCACCGCCAGATGGCGGATGCCGTGCTTGGCGAACAGGTTGCGGGCGCTGAGCAGCGGCGCCCGCGCCGCCACGGCGACCAGCGGCCGGCTGGCGGCGGCCCCGGCGGTGGCGTCCAGCCGCCGCTCCGCCGTCAGGCGGACGAGGTCGCGCTCGGTCAGCATGCCGGGCTCGGCCTCCCCCTCGCCGCCCAGCACGATCGCAGCCTCCACCCCCTCCGCGCGCAGTCGCCCGGCCGCCTCGGCCAGCGGCAGCGACGCTGCCAGCAGCACCGGGGAGCGCGACATCACCGACCGCACGTCGCGCAACGTCAGGTACTGCTCCACGCCGTGGTTCAGCACCACGTCGGTCTGGCTGAGCATGCCCACCGGCGCGCCGTCCGCGTCCACCACCAGCAGATGGCGCACCTGCGCGTCGCGGAACGCGATCCCCGCTTCCGAGACGGAGGCGTCGGCGTCGATGGTGCGCACCGGGCTGGTCATCACCTCGCGGATCGGCCGGTCGAACCCGCCGGGGCTGGCGAAGTCGACGCACAGCGCGTCGCGCTCCGTCCAGATGCCGACGGCGCGCCCGTCCTCAACCACGATGATGGAGCTGTGGTGCGACTGCGCCATGCGCCGCGCCGCCTCGGCGATGGGGGTGCCGGGCGGGCAGGACAGAAGCTCGCGCGTGGCGATCTCGCCGACGGCGCGCGTTGGGAAACCGGGTGGTGAACTCTCGACCATCGACACGTCCGCTGCCGCAGCGCTGGGCCACGGCATGACTCTAAATCATCAGAACGCGTGCGACCCTAGGCCTTTCGCCACGCGGCGTCCAGCCGCAGGTGATCCGATGATTTTCCGATAGTCACGCCTCACCCGTGCTGCAGAAGCTGCATGCCACCGGCGAAGCGGTCCAGCAGGTTGCGCAGCCGCGTCTGCGCCGCACCATCCAGCAGGAAGCGGACGTGCGTGCCCTTGGCGCTGACGCCCACCACTTCCGCCGCGAAGGCGCCGGGCGCGCGCTCCACCTCCAGGGTCAGCCGCTCGCCCTTGGCGGCGTCGATCTGCACGGCCAGCAGGGCGCCGCCCATGCCGATGTCCACGAGGCGCCCGGTGTGGCGCTGGCCGCGCCCATCGACGATGGTGCCGACGTTGGCCGGGATGCGCGGGAACTCGCGCCGGTTGCCGGCGGCCGAGCCGCGCAGCGTCTCCACCAGCCGGCTGCGCAGCCGCTCCACCTCCTCGGCCACCTGGCTGGCGTCGTCCAGCACCTGGGCCGACATGCTGCCGGCCTCGCGCGAGGTGGCGGAGACGACGCCGATGCTGGTCAGCACCTCCGTGGTGCCGCTGGCGGCGGCCTGGGCGCGCTGGGCGATGGCGCCGGTCGCCTGCTTCTGCTCCACCACCGCGCCGGTCACCGCCTGGGCGATGGTGTGGATTTGGCCGATGGTGTTGCCGATGGCGCCGATCGCCGTCACCGCCTCGTCCACCGCCGCCTGGATGGCGCCGATCTGGCCGCTGATGTCCTCCGTCGCCCGGCCGGTCTGGTTGGCGAGGCTCTTCACCTCGTTCGCGACGACGGCGAAGCCCTTGCCCGCCTCGCCCGCGCGGGCCGCCTCGATGGTGGCGTTCAGCGCCAGCAGGTTGGTCTGGCTGGCGATGTCCTGGATCAGGCGCACCACCTCGCTGATGCGGGCCGAGGAATCGGCCAGCGCCTGGACGATGGTGCCGGTGCGCCCGGCCTCCTCCACCGCGGCGGCGGCGATGCTGCTGGACTGCTGCACCTGCTCCTCGATGGCGCGGATGGCGCTGGACAGGTTGTCGGCCTCGGCGGCGACGCTGCGCACGCTGCTGGTCGCCCCCTCGGCCGCCGTGGCCACCGCGTCGGACCGCGTGCGCACGTCGTCGGACTGGCCGTGCATGCGCCCGGCGCTCTCGCGCATGTGGCGGGCGCGGGCGATGATCTCGCTGACCGATTCCGCCACCGCCTGCTCCAGCCCGTCGGTCATCTCCAGCAGCTTCTGCTTGCGCTCCCGCTCGGCCTTGCGCATCAGGGAATCGGCCTCGGACGCCTGACGGCGCGCCTCGCTCATGTTCGTCTTCAGCACGCGCAGCATGGCGGACAGTTGCCCAACCGGGCCGCTGCCCGCCACCTCCGGCACGTCCACCTTCGTGTCGCCCAGCGCGATGCGCGCCAGCACCCGGTTCAGCCCGTGCAACCGCGTCTGCTGGCGCAGGACGAAGACCGCGAACAGCACCAAGCTCCCGGCGTTCAGCGCCAGCCCCGCCGTCCACCCCGTCACGTCCAGCACCAGCCCCGCCACCCCGGCCGCGACCGCCGCGACCGCCAGCGCGGCACCCGCCAGCGGGCTGCGCGACGGCGGCACGGCGGCCACCGGCTGGTCGCGCAGGCTGTGGATGCCCAGGCTGTTGAAGAAGGTCTTGTACTGCATATCCTCGCCGAGGATGTGCTTGACCAGCCAGTCGCGCAGGAAGTCGAACACCTCGTCGGAGATGACGTCGGAGCCCTCCTCCGCGAGCTTCTTCTGAAGGCGGATGGCGGTGTTCTTCAGATTCTCGTGGATTTCATGGTGCCGGTGAAGGACGGGATAGTCCCACTTGCGGAACAGCGCCTCTTCATCGGCGAAATGGCTGGCGGTGTAGCTGACCAGCTCGTTCAGGATGCGGCCCATCACGTCCGCGCCCTGCCTGGCCTCGTTGGCGTCCCACAGCTGGTTCAGGAGATCCATCAAGCGCTTGTGCGCGTCGTCGAACTCGCGAATCCCGACGGAAAACTTGTCGTCCCAGCTGATGAGCGACATGAACACCCCACGATTGGACAGTTGCCGGCCGCTGAATCCGTGCCGATGGCAACCGCCGACCAATCCTTCGAATGCGAATTGTTGCGTCCGGCCACCACTCGGCAAGGCATGCTAGCTTGATGGTGTTACCATCATCTCGCATCGATTTGCATGGACTGTCGGCAGCCTGTGACAAAATGCATCAGTTGCCAATTATTTGTTCAGCGTCGTACCGATCCAGCCCAGATTTTCGGCAGCGTAGGCCAGCAACACCAGCGCCGCGATCAGCACCAGGTAGGCGGTCAGCACCACCCGCCAGACCCGCCCGGCGTGCTTCAGCTCCAGGTAATGCAGCAGGATTTCCCGCCCCTTGAACAGCGCGGTCAGCAGCACGCCCGCCGTGCCGGCCACGCCCAGCGGCTCCTGCGTCGCCGCCCCGCCGACCACCAGCGCGGTGACCGACAGCGCCAGCAGCACGACCCACGCCAGCGTCAGGCGGTTGATGCCCTTCACCACGGCAGCTCCCCCTCAACGGATCAGGTAGACGATGGGGTAGAGGATCACCCAGATCAGGTCGACCATGTGCCAGAAGGCGGCCCCCGTCTCCAGGTTCTCCACGCTGTTCTTCCAGGCCACGACCAGCAGCAGGCCGATGCCGAACACCACGTGCAAAGCGTGGAAACCGGTCAGCATGAAGTACAGGCTGAAGAAGGCGTCGCTGTCGATGGTGTACCCGGCGCTGAGCGTCGCCGAATACTCCATCATCTTGATCACCAGGAAGACGCAGCCCACCACCGCCGCCCCGCAGAACAGCCGCCGCGCCCGGCCGCCCAGCCCCCGGCGCCCGGCCTCCACGCCCAGTGCCGCAACATAGCCGCTGGTCACCAGCACCAGCGTGTTGAGCCCGCCCAGCAGCCGGTCCAGGTGCGCCTGCCCGGCGTCGAAGGTCGCCGGATCCAGCGTCCGCGCCACCGCGAACCCCACGAACGCGGCGCCGAACACCGCCAGTTCGCTGAAGATGAGGATCCACATCATCAAGTTCCCCGGCAGGCCGGCGAACCCGTCCTCGCGCGTATCGTCCACCACGGCGACGCCCATCAGTGACTCGTCCCCTCGGACAGGGTGATCTTGTTGAAGACGTTGTACTTGCCGACCGGCTTCTTCATCGGCAGGCGCTTCACCTCTGCAAACGTGCGCGCGTCGTAGATCACCAGGGCGCCGTCCTGCTCCCACACGCTGACCAGCGCGAAGCGGCCGTCGCGGGTGAACTCCACGTGCGCGGCGGTCTTGCCGGGCTCCGGCGTGATGGTGCGCACGATCTCCAGCGTGTCCTTGTCGAGGATCGCCATGGTGTCCTTCTTCGGCCCCAGCATGGCGTCGGCCCAGGCGGTGCGGACGTTCTCATGGCTGCGCAGGAAGAAGCCGGGACCCAGGCTGTCGATCCGCTTCACCGTCTTCCAGTCGCCCATGTCGATGACGGAGATGGTGGAGCCCTTGAGGTGCTGCGTCGCCATCACCCGCCGCCCATCGCGCATCCACGAGATGCCGGAGCCCAGGTGCGGCATGCCCGGCAGGTCGAGGCTCGCCTCCTTGCGCCGGGCGTCCAGGTTGACGACCTGCCCGCTTGCTCCGTCGCGCGCCGCCCCGATGACGCCGCTGTAGTCCGGGTTGAAGAAGAAGTCGTCCAGCGGCTCGGCCAACTCCGTCCGGCGCAGCGCGAACAGGCCCTTCTGGGCCGGCACGCCTTCCTCCTGCCCCTTCTCGTAGCTGTGGACGAGGCCGGTGTAGACCGGCGGCGCGTCGTCGTTGGTGGCGATCTCCCAGATCTCCGGGATGTCCTTCAGCGCCACGACGAAGCTGTTGCGCATGGGGGCGGTGTACACCGCGCTGACGCGCGACGTGCGCCCGTCCGCCGCCGCCACCGGCATCACCTTGATCAGGCTCAGGTCGCGGGCGTCCAGCAGGACCAGCGTGCGCGGCAGCGTGTTGCCCACCGCCACGAAACGCCCGTCACCCGACACGGCGATGTTGCGCGTGTTGATGCCCGCGCGCACCTCCGCCACGGTCTGCAGGCTGTACAGGTCGTAGACGGCGATCCACCCGTCGCGCGAAGCGAAGTAGGCGAACCGCCCGTCGGGGGAGTACTTCACCCCGCCGTGCAGCGCGAACCGGCTGGGGAAGCGCGCCAGCGGCTCGAACCGGTCGCCGTCCAGGATGGTGACGTGGTGGTCCCCCGCCTCCACCACCGTGAACAGGTTCAGCGGGTCGGCGTCGAACACGGGCTTGGCCGGCAATTCGGCGCGCGTCTTGTGCACGACATGGCTGGCGGCGATGTCGACCGCCTCCCATTTCGGGTCTACCTGTGGCGCCTTCAGGACGTAGCCGGCAAGGTCCTTTATCTGCGCCTCCGTCAGGGTGCCGGCGAAGGCCGGCATCTGCGTGGCCGCCCGCCCCTCGGCGATGACCTTCTGCGCCTCCGCCGGCTTCAGCCGGCCCAGATTGTCGGGCAGCAGCGCCGGCCCGATGGCGCCCAGCCGGTCGCCGCCGTGGCAGGCGGCGCAATGCTCGGCATAGGTCGCGGCCGGCCCCTCCATGGCCAGGGCCGCGCCGGGAAGCAGCGCGGCCAGCGCCGCGGCGAACAGGGTGTTACGCATGGCACAGCTCCGCGCTCGCGCGCCCGATCTCATCGTCGCTCAGGTAGCAGCCGGGGTCCTCGGCCCAGGGATCGCCGGTCGTCTGGAAGGCGCGCACCCGCGTGTTGCCGTTGCAGATCTCCAGGTACCGGCAGTCCGCGCACCGCCCCGACACCGGCCGGGGCCGCTGGTTCAGCGCCGCCAGCAGCGGGTTGGAGAGGTCGCCCCAGATCTCCCCGAACGGCCGGGCGCGCACGTTGCCCAGCGTGTCGTGGCCCCACATGGTGTCGGGGTGGACGTCGCCCTGCGTGTCGATGTTGGCGATGTGGACACCCGACGCGTTGCCGCCCCAGCGCCGCAGCATCGCCTCCAGCGCCCCCGCCTTCTCCGGCAGGTTGGCGCGCACCCAGTGCAGCATGAAGAGGCCATCGGCATCGTTGTTGCCGGTGACGATCTCCCGCTCCCGCCCCGCGCGCGCGTCCTCCAGCGCCGTCTCGCACAGCAGTTCCATCGCATCCCGCGTGGTGGCGTGCAGCGCGTCGCGCTCCCGGTTGGTGTTGCCCCGCCCGGCGTAGTTGAGGTGCGACAGGTAGAACTTGTCGATCCCCTCGACCAGCATGAGGTCGAGCAGGGCCGGCAGGTCCACCGCGTTCTCCTCCGTCAGCGTCAGCCGGATGCCGACCTTGATGCCCTCGGCCCGGCACAGCCGGATGCCGTGCAGCGACTGGTCGAACGCACCCTCACGCCGCCGGAAGCGATCATGCCGGTCCTTCAGCCCGTCCAGGCTGATGCCGACGTAGTCGTACCCCGTCGCCGCGATGTCGCCGATGCGCTGTTCGTCGATCAGCGTGCCGTTGGACGACAGCCCGACGTAGAAGCCCATCGCCTTGGCACGCCGGGAAATCTCGAAGATGTCACGGCGCATCAGCGGCTCGCCGCCCGACAGGATCAGCACCGGCACCCGGAACGCCTTCAGGTCGTCCAGCACACGGAACACCTCGGCGGTGCTCAGCTCCCCCGGAAAGTCGTGGTCGGCCGAGAAGGAATAGCAGTGCAAGCAGCTCAGGTTGCAGCGCCGCACGAGGTTCCAGATCACCACCGGCCCCAGCGGCGCGGAGGCCGGATGCGGCGCCGCCGCGCGGCGCGGCGCTCCCCCCGGATTCACCAGGGCCCGCATGTACTGGCTCAGTCGGAACATGGTTCGGCTCCCTTCTGCCCCGCCCGTTGTCGCACGGGCGAAGCGGGAGCCTCTTGACCGAAGTCAGGTCACCCCTGCCGCCGCACCGCCTCGCAGGCCAGCAGTACGCGCTCCGGCGTCGCCGGCGCGTCCAGGCGCACGGGGTGCCGGTGCCCCCCCAGCGCCGCCACCGCGTCCTTCAGCGCCAGCCAGCCGGACAGCGCCAGCATCAGCGGCGGCTCGCCCACCGCCTTGGAGCGGTGGATGGTCTCCTCCCGGTTGGGGCGGGCGTCGTACAGGCGCACGCGGAAGTCGGCCGGCAGGTCGCGACTGGTCGGGATCTTGTAGGTGCTGGGGGCGTGCGTGCGCAGCCGCCCCTCGCCGTCCCACCACAGCTCCTCGGCCGTCAGCCAGCCCAGGCCTTGGACGAAGGCGCCCTCCACCTGGCCCAGGTCGATGGCCGGGTTGATGGAGCCGGAGCAGTCGTGCAGCAGGTCGCAACGCGGGAAGCGGTACTCGCCGGTCAGCGTGTCGACCAGCGCCTCCGTCACCGCCACGCCGTAGGCGAAGTAGAAGAACGGCCGCCCCGACTGCGTCGCCGGATCCCAGTGGATCTTCGGCGTCTTGTAATGCCCGGTGGCCGACAGCGGCACGCGGTTGAGGAAGGCGAGCTTCGCCACCTCGGCGAAGCCCAGCGCGTGATTGCCAGCGAAGACGGCGTTGTCGCGGAACGCCACCTGTTCGGGCGGCACCTTGCAGTGGTCCGCCATGAACGCCGTCAGCCGCTCCTTGATGGTCCGCGCGGCGTTCAGCGCCGCCATGCCGTTCAGGTCGGTGCCGGTGGAGGCGGCGGACGGCGGGGCGTTCGGCACCTTGTCGGTGACGCTGGCGGTGACGCGCAGGCGGGCGGCGTCGATCTGGAACTCCTCCGCCACGATCTGCGCGATCTTGGTGTGGATGCCCTGCCCCATCTCGGTGCCGCCGTGGTTCACCTGGACCGAGCCGTCGGTGTAGACGTGCACCAGCGCCGCCGCCTGGTTGAGGTGAAGCGCCGTGAAGGAGATGCCGAACTTCACCGGTGTGAAGGCCAGCCCCTTCTTCAGGACCGGGCTGGCGGCGTTGAACGCCGCCACCGCCCGCCGCCGTTCGCGGTAATCGCTGCTCCGCTCCAGCTCGTCGAACAGCTCGGGCAGGATGTCGGCGTCCTCCACCCGCATGCCGTAATGGGTAACGTCCCGCTCGGGTGCTGCGTAGAGGTTGGCGCGCCGCACGTCCAGCGCGTCGCGGCCCAGGTGGCGGGCGACCTCGTCCACCACATGCTCGATGGCGGCCATCCCCTGCGGCCCGCCGAAGCCGCGGAAGGCGGTGTTGGACACCGTATTGGTGCGGCAGCGGTGGCCGGTGATGGTGGCGTGGGGCAGGAAATAGGCGTTGTCGGCATGGAACATGGCGCGGTCGACCACGCCGTTCGACAGGTCCAGCGACATGCCGCAGCGTGCCGCCAGTTCCATCTCCAGCCCCAGGATCCGCCCCTCCCCGTCGAAGCCGACGTCGTAGCGCACGAAGAAGTCGTGGCGCTTGCCGGTCATCAGCATGTCGTCGTCGCGGTCCATGCGGAACTTCACCGGCCGGCGCGTGTGGTGCGCCAGCAGCGCGGCGATGGCCGCCACGTGCGCCGCCTGGCTCTCCTTGCCGCCGAAGGCGCCGCCCATGCGCCGGCATTCCACCGTCACCGCGTTCATCGGCAGGCCCAGAACCTTGGCCACCTGATGCTGCACCTCCGACGGGTGCTGGGTGGAGGAGTGCACCTTGTACCCGCCGTCGCCGTCGGGAATGGCGTAGGCGATGTGGGTCTCCAGGTAGAAATGGTCCTGCCCGCCGATGCGCAGCTCACCCCGCAGGCGGTGCGGCGCGCCGTTCAGCGCCGCCGCCGCGTCGCCGCGCCGCATGGTCTGGCTGGGGGAGACGAACAGCCCCTGCTCCAGCGCCTCCTCCGGCGTCAGGATAGCCGGCAGCGGTTCGTAGAACACCTCCACCCGCCGCGCGGCAGCGCGGGCCGCAAGCATCGTCTCGGCGGCGACGGCGACCACCGGCTGGCCGGCGTATTCCACCAGATCGGGGGCCAGCAGCGGGTCGCCCGGCAGGATGGCGCCGATGTCCAGCTCCCCCGGCACGTCGTCGTACGTCAGAACCGCGTGCACGCCGGGCATGGTGCGCGCACCCGCCAGATCCATGCCCAGGATGCGCGCATGCGCCTTGTCGGACAGGCGTACGGCGGCGTGCAGCGTGCCCGGCAGTTCCGGCAGATCGTCGACGTACGGCGCCGAACCGGTGACGTGGCGCAGCGCGCTGTCGTGCGCCTGCGCCGTGTGCACGCCGCCCCGCACCGGGCGTACGCCGTGGTTGGTGCCGTCAGTCATGCGCCGTCTCCAGGGCGTACGCGTCCTCGCCCACGCTGTGCAGGAAGAAGCGCGTCAGCAGGTTGCGCGCCACCAACGCCCTGTACCGGTCCGACGCGCGGAAATCGCCGATGGGCCGGAAATCGTGCTCCAGCGCCGCCGCGGCGTTCGTCACCGTGCCGATGCTCCACGGCTCACCCAGCAGCGCCGTCTCCAGCGTCTGCGCCCGCGCCGGCGTCGCCGCCATGCCGCCATAGCCGGCGCGGAACCCCGTCACCGTGCCGCCGTCCAGCGTCAGCAGGAAGGCCGCGCAGACGGCGGAGATGTCCTGGTCGCGCCGCTTCGACACCTTCCAGGTCGCGAACACCTGCCCCGGCGCCGGCAGCGGAATGCGGATGCGCTCCACGAATTCCCCGCGCTTCAGGTCGGTCCTGCGGTAGTCGAGATAGAAGGCGTCCAGCGGCACCTCGCGCCGCTGCCCGCCGCGGTTCAGCACCAGCACCGCGCCCAGCGCCAGCAGCGCCGGCATGCTGTCGCCGATGGGCGACCCGTTGGCGACGTTGCCGCCCAGCGTGCCCAGGTTGCGCACCTGCGCCGCGCCGATGCGCCGCACCAGCGCCGCGAACGACGGCAACCGCCGCTCCAGCACCGGCAGCAGCTCGGCGTAGGTGACCGCCGCGCCGACGTCCAGGTGCCCGTCCGCCTCCACCACCGTGCGCATCTCCGCAACCGCGCCCAGGTGGATGAGCGTGGGCAGCGCCTTGTGCTGCTTGGTCACCCACAGCCCCACGTCGGTGCCGCCGGCCACCAGCGTGGCGTCCGGATGGCGCTCCAGCGCGGTCGTCAGTTCGCCCAGCGTGCGCGGCGTGTGGAAGGCGCCGCCACCCGTCGAGACGGCCAGCGGCGCGTCGCGCCGGATCGAGGTCAGCAGCGCCACGATGCCGGCCTCGGCGCGGGTGAACCGGTCGTCCCCGTCCAGCGCGCGCAGCCGCCGTGCCGCGTCCAGGATCGGCCGGTAGCCGGTGCAGCGGCACAGGTTGCCGGCCAGCCCGTCGTGGATGGCCTCGTCGTTCAGATCAGCGCCGGAGTGCAGCAACGCGAACAGCGCCATCACGAACCCCGGCGTGCAGAACCCGCATTGGGAGCCGTGCTCCTCCACCAGGGCCCGCTGCACCGGGTGCAGGGCGCCGTCTTCATCCGCGATGTCCTCGACGGTCAGCAGCAGCTTGCCGTCGATCATCGGCAGGAACAGGATGCAGGCGTTCACCGCGCGGTAGCGCACGCGCGGCTCGCCGTCCGGCCCGTTCTCCAGTTCGCCCAGCACCACGGTGCACGCACCGCAGTCGCCTTCGGCGCAGCCCTCCTTGCTGCCGGGCCGCCCGTTGGCGCGCAGCCATTGCAGGACGGTGGCCGTGGGCTCGGCACCCTTGACCTCGACCACCCGTCCGCCTAGCACGAACCGCACCGCGCCCGTCATGCGCCCTCCACCCCGTTTCTCTCAGTGTGGGAGGGCAACACGCCGGGAGCAAGGCTCCAAACGTCTGGGTCGCTTCCTACCCCAGGATCTCGGCGATCGCCTCCTTGTCGTGCACCTCCTGCTCGAAACGGGTGAGTTCCGGCCCCACCGCGTCGCGGATGGACACCATGCCGACGGGCCGGCCCTTCGACACCACCGGCAGATGGCGGAAGCCGCCATCGTGCATCAGGTGCAGCGCGTGCCCGATCGGCCGCTCCGGCTCGATGGTCGCCGGGTCGTCGGTCATCACCTCGCCAACCATCGTGCGGTCGGGGTCCAGGCCGGCCGCCAGCACGCGGAACAGGGCGTCGCGTTCGGTGAAGATGCCGGTCAGCCGCCCCGCCTCCACCACCATCAGCGCGCCGATCCTGTATTCCCGCATCATGTGCGCCGCCGTGCGCACCGACGCGGTGGGTTCCACCGTAAACACACGCTGGTTGCGGACGATTTCCCGGATCTGGCGGTTCGGCATGTGAATTCCTCCCCTGTGGTGCAGCGTTTCCGGGGACAAATCATGCGGCCGTTGGAATTGCTGGGCAACACGGCAATCCGTCCAGATCACCGATCTACCCTCCTGGACGAACGCGCCCCCCCAAAAGGGGTAGGCCCGCGATTTTTGTGGTGGCCGCAATCATTTGCATGCCCAATATTCCCGTTGAGCAACATGCCGGCCGGCGGACATGAACGATTTCAGGGCAGCGGTGGGCTACGTGGCCAGTGTGGCGCTGTCCGCCTGGGCGCTGCACGGCGCCTTCACCTCGTTCCTGACGCTGCGGGCCGACCCCGGTTCCAGCATCGAGGCGGGGCTGTGCGCGCTGGCCGCGGCGGCGCTGTCCTGGCCCCGCCGGCCGCTGCACGAGCTGCCGCTGCGCCAGCGCCACGCCGCCACCATCGGCAGCCGCACCGCTGGCGTGTTCTACCTGCTGTTCACCGCCCTCACCGTGATCGAGCGCGCGCCGGAGTACATGGAGTACGTCGACGGCGTCGCCGAGACGGTCCTGTACGTCGTCTTCAGCCTGCCGCTGCTCATCCTGTTCTCGACGGGGGCGATGATCTACGGCACGGCGGCGGCCGGCTTCTTCGTGTCGATCGCCCTGGCGACCCTGTGGATGCGCGTCGCCCGCCGGCTGCACCCGGCCAGTGGGTGTCCTCTCAGGGGGCACCCGCTCAGCGGTTCGCCAGTTCCGCCAGCGCCTCGGCCAGTACCCGTGTCCCGGTGGCAAGGTCGGCGGGGGTTGCGCTCTCGGCCGGGTGGTGGCTGACGCCGCGCGCACACGGCACGAACAGCATGCCGGCCGGCGCCAGCTTGGCAACGAACGCCGCATCGTGCCCGGCCCCCGACGGCAGCTCGCGATAGGGAATGCCCTGGCGCCCGGCGGCGGTGCGCAGCGTGTCCAGCACGCCCGCGTCGAACACCAGCGGGGCCGCCGTGAAGGTCTCGGTCACCCGCACCTCGCACGCCCCGGCGTGCTGCCGGCACAGCGGCTCCACCGCGTCGCCCAGGCGGGTCAGCGGCCCCTGCTCCGGGTGGCGCAGGTCTATGGTGAAGAAGACGCGCGACGGCACCGTGTTGGGTGACCCCGGCTCCCCCTCGAACCGGCCGATGGTGAAGCGCGCGACGTCCTCCGCGTCCTCCATGATGCCGCGCAGCGCGCCGACCATGGCGTGCGCCGCCATGAAGGCGTCGCGGCGGCGCGCCCGCGGCGTGGTGCCGGCGTGCGCCGCCTCCCCCAGCACCTCGACGGCGAACCAGCGGTAGCCCTGGATGCCGGTGACCACGCCCAGGTGCAGCCCGGCCTCCTCCAGCACCGGCCCTTGCTCGATGTGCGCCTCGATGTAGGCGTGCACCGGCAGGCCGGCGTCGCGCACGGCCATCTCCGGCTCGCCGGCCAGCACGGCGGCCAGCGCCTCGCGCGCGGTGGTGCCGGCGCGGTCGACCGATACCAGCGCCTTCTCCAGCGGCAGCGCCCCGGCGAACACCTGGGAGCCCATGCAGCCGGGCTGGAAGCGGGAGCCCTCCTCGTTGGTCCAGGCCACCAGCTCGACCGGGCGGCGGGTTTCGATGCCGGCGTCGTTCATCGCCTGCAAGGCCTCGAACCCGGCCATGACGCCGTAGGCGCCGTCGAACTTGCCGCCCATCGGCTGGGTGTCGAGGTGGGAGCCGGTCAGCACCGGCGCCGCCCCGCCCTCGCGCCCGGCGCGGCGGACGAACAGGTTGCCGATGGGGTCGGTGGACACGGAAAAGCCCTGCTCCCGCGCCCAGGACGCCAGCAGGCTGCGCGCCGCCGCGTCGTCCGGGGACAGGGCCGGGCGGTCCACCCCGCCGTCCGGCCGGGCGCCGATGGCCGCCATGTCCATCAGCCGCTGCCACAGCCGGTCCTCCCGGACCGCCGCCGCCACCGATGCCGCCGCCGATCGCGCGTCGCCGCCCATGCTTCCCTCCGTCGTTTTCGGGCAGGTTAGCGGCTCACACCTCGTCGGGGAAGCAGCCGCTGCGCGCCGCCACCACGGCCACCTGCGTGCGGTTGCGCACGCCCAGCTTCTGCATGATGGCGCGCACGTGCACCTTCACCGTGCCCTCCAGCACGCCCAGTTCGCGGGCGATCTCCTTGTTGGAATGGCCGGCCAGCAGCAGCTGGAACACGTCGCGCTGCCGGTCGGTCAGCCGGTCGAGGATCTGCCCGGTCTGCCGCTGCGGCTCGCTGGCGACGTTGCCGGCCAGCACGGCGCGCGGCAGCGGCAGGAACGTCTCCCCCGTCAGCGCCAGCTTGATGGCGTGCTCCAGCACCTCGGTCGAGCTGGTCTTGAGGATGTAGCCCTTGGCCCCCATCCGCACGCTGTCGATGATGTCCGCCACCTCGTCGGAGCCGGAGATCACCAGGAGCGGCGTGTCGCCCAGCGCCTCGACCATGCGGCGCACCCCGTCGCGGCCGGCCCGCTCGCCCATGTTGAGGTCGAAGAGCACCAGCGTGAGGTCGTCGCTGCGCTCGACCACGTCGAGCGCCTCGCCCAGCGATCCGGCCTCCACCACCTCCGCATCGGGATGGATCTCGCCGACCGACAGCGCGAAGCCGTGGCGAACCAGCGGGTGATCGTCGACCACGAGGAACTTCTGGGTCTTGTTCCGCACAGCCGCTTCGTTGCGTCCCGAACGCACTTGCACTTCCATCGTATCGTCACCTTTGTCGCGGCGCTTGGTTTCTGACGAGCAGACTAAATGCCACGCCCAAGCAGCGCCTATTCCCCATGTCACCCAGAATTAGCCCTAGGACAAGCCCCCGAAAACAAAAACCTCAGCAACAAACAAATGCATCACGATCATTCCACATACCACTAAATCGTCAAGAGCAACCAATGTTCCTTGCCTTGCCGTCACGACAACCGTATAAAGCACAAGCGCAGCAAACGTAAAGCCCGCATTTTCCCGACATTGAATGACGCATTTTATCGAACTTGTCATTACTTGTCTGGACGATGCGCAACAACATCTTCGCGCGAGGGTAGCATTGCGGAGGAGCAACAATGTCTAATTGGAACGTCATGCTTGTCGATCACGACAGGCTGTTTTCCGCCGCGCTTGGAACGCTGATCAGTAGCGGTCCGTTCCGCATCTGCCAGCATGCGGTGAACGCACAGGACGCGCACACCGCGCTCGAACAGGGCGCGGACCCCGACCTCATCGTCATGGCCCTGCAGGACGGCTCGGCCGAGGAGCTGGCGAGCCTCAAGCGCCTGCGTGCATCGTCCGGCGCCCGCATCGCCGTGCTGGCCGACGCCATGGCCGACCGTTCGCTCTCGCTGGCGCTGAAGGCCGGGGCGGACGCCTACCTCAACAAGGGGATGTCCAGCGAATCCCTGCTGCGGTCCCTGCACCTCGTCATGCTGGGCGAGGTGGTGTACCCCACGCACGTGGCCAGCCTGCTGATCGCCACGGCGAATGAGCGCCCGCAGCAGCCCCGCGTCGCCCCGGTCCCCAGCAATGAGCTGTCGAAACGCGAGGTGCAGATCCTGCGCTGCCTGCTGGCCGGGCAGTCCAACAAGGCGATCGCCCGCAACCTGCACATCACCGAATCCACGGTGAAGATGCACTTCAAGAACGTGATGCGGAAGATCAACGCCCAGAACCGCACCCAGGCGGCGGTGTGGGCCATCCAGAACGGCCTGTCGCCGCTGCTCAACGCCTGAAACGGACGGCGCCTGACCTGCGCCCGACCGACGCGCCGGCCTCCCCCGCCCGATCGCGGGGGAGGCGCCCCACCCCATCGGGCGTTCCGCCCCCGCGCGCCATCCCTTACCCTTCTCCGTCCATGAGGGAGGGCGGATGGTGCTGCGCGCGCTGATTTTCGACGTCGACGGGACGCTGGCCGAAACGGAGGAGGCGCACCGCGATGCCTTCAACCGCACCTTCGCCGAATTCGGCCTGCCCTGGTCGTGGGACCGCACGCTGTACCGCGCCCTGCTGCGCGTGTCCGGCGGCAAGGAGCGCATCCGCGCCTTCGTGGCCCACCACGACCCGGCCCGTGACGGCGCCGGCCTGGACGACCTGATCGCCTCCCTGCACCGCCGCAAGACGGAGCTGTACACCGCCGCGGTCGCCGCTGGCGGCGTGCCCCTGCGCCCGGGCGTCGAGCGCCTGATCGGCGAGTCCCGCGCCGCGGGCCTGACGGTCGCCGTCGCCACGACGACGACGCGCGCCAACGTGCTGGCGCTGATGGACGGTGCGACCGGCGGCGCCGGGCACGGCTGGTTCGCCACACTGGCCTGCGCCGAGGACGCGCCGCGCAAGAAGCCCGACCCGCAGGTCTACCGCGTGGTCCTGGACCGCCTCGGCCTGCCCGCCTCCGCCTGTCTGGCGCTGGAGGATTCGACGAACGGCGTGCGCGCCGCCTGCGCCGCCGGCATCCCGGTGGTGGTCAGCGAAAGCGTCTACACCGATGGCGACGACTTCGCCGGAGCCCGCGCCGTGTTCCCCGACTTCGCCGCCCTGACGCTCGACGACCTGCGCCGCCTGCACGGCGGGCAGCCGGAGTAGCACCGGAACTCCCATCGCGCACTCCTCGTTACCCCGGCATCGCCGCCGTACGGGAACACCGAGGAGGCCGCCGTGAACCCCGCCCGACTTTTCGCCGCCGGCATCACCGCCGCGGTACTCCTCCTGCCCGGTACCGCGCCGCGCGCGCTCCCGGCGCAGCCGATCCACGTCGCGGCCGACACCGCCGCGCCGGACGATTGGGACTACCGCGCGGCCTACAGCGGCTGGCGCGCCTCCGGCCTGATCGACGCCGTGGTCTTCGGCGCCAACGGCGAGGAACTGGGGGAGGTGAAGGACCTTCTGGTCGGCCCCGACGGGCGGCTGCGCGCCCTGTCCATCGAGGCGAGCGGCATGCTGGACATCGGCCCGGCGCTGTTCACGGTGCCCTGGCGCGACGCCACGCCGGGCCCGGAGCCCGACACCGTGTCCCTGCCGATCACCGCGGAGGAGGCGACGGCGCTGGCCCGCGCCGACACGCCGGACAGCATCGGGCCGGGCGGCTGGCGGGTGCTGCCGCTGCTCGGCCGGCCGGTGCACCTGACGGGCACGCGCAACTACGGCACGGTGGACGACGTCATCTTCGACACGCCCGGCGCCATCGTCGCCGCCGTCGTCATGCCCAGGACCGATCCGAACGGCCCCTACGCCTTTCCCTGGCGGGACGTCACGCTCGCCCCGGCGCAGAGCGCGCTGGCCCTGCCCGCCACGCCCGCGCAGCTGCGGGCACTGGGTCCCTTCGACTACGACCGCATGCCCGACGGCGCGCTGGCCCGGCGGTAGGTCAGGCGTTGGGCTCCGGCGGTTCGGCCGGTTCGCCGTAGATCTCGGCCTCGGTGCGGCCACAGCCCTCGCACCGGCCGTCCTCGCCGATCACGCAGATGCCCACGCAGGGGTTTTCCGCCTCGTCCATCGCCCGCAACGCCTCTCCGCAATGCCTGACGCCGATCTGGCATTCCCCTGGTCTGCCGTCAAGGTCGCGTCAGCCATGCATGCGCGACAGCGCGTCGGCCAGCCGAATGGGTTCCGGCAGCCGCCACTTCGGCGTGACGCGCAGGACCACCTCGACAGCCGTTTCCAGGCTCACGCGATGTCCGATGGAGACGAACAGCGGGTTGGTGCCGTCGCGCGTGCGCAGCGCCACGCCCACCAGCTCGCGCCGGTGGAACATGGGCGAGGACGCGCCGCGCTCCCGCCTCGGCTCCTCGTAGCGGCCGACGAGCCGCGACTTGGCGACGCCGATGGTCGGCAGTCCGGTGACCACGCCCAGGTGGCAGGCCAGCCCGAAGTGCCGGGGATGCGCCAGCCCCTGCCCGTCCACCAGCACGAGGTCCGGCGGCTCCGGCAGCAGCGCCAGCGCCGCCGCCATGGCGGGCACCTCGCGGAAGGACAGCAGCCCCGGCACATAGGGGAAGCGGGTCGGCGCGCACAGCAGGACGGAGCGCCTCAGCTCCAGCGTGTCCGGATTCACCTCCGCCACCGCCGCCCAGGTGACGCGGTCGCCCTCGCCGAAATGCGCGTCGACCGCGGCCAGCCGGCGCAGCGGGCCGAAATCGTCGTGCGTGACCACCTGCCCGCGCAGCCGCTCCTGCACGGCGCGCGCCTCGGCTTCCGTGGTGGGCCAGGGTTCCTTCGTCGGGTCCATGCCGCGACAACAGAGACCCCGGCCGTTCAGCCTTCCGCGCTCTCGTCGATGGGATGGCAGGGCTTGCAGGTGGTGGGCCAGGGGTCGCCCAGGTCCTCCACCATGCAGTGCCAGCGCGACCCCTCCAGGCGGATGCAGCCGCCGCCGGCGAAGTGCAGCGCGACGCCGCCCTCGACGTGCTCCAGGCTCAGCAATTCCAGGATCTGGCCACGGTCCTTGAGGTCGATGCCGCGGGCCTTCACCGCCGTCACCCCTTCGAAGCGCACGCCGCAATGGGTGCGCTCGTAGGGGAACTGCGCGTCGTCGTCGGCGGTGAAGCCGTCGTCGCGCGGCTTGTCGCAGGTCTCCCACTTGAAGCGGTTGACCACCAGCACGAAGCGCTTGTCGTCCGGCAGGAAGCACATCTCGCCGATCGGCACGATGGCATCCTGCAGACAGGCCGAAACGACCTTCAGATCCTCCTCGTCCTCGGCGCGCAAGCGGATCGGCGTGGTCATGGTTCCTCGGGTCCGTTCCTAGTCGTCGTCGCGTTCACGCACCCGCTCGATGTCGGCGCCGCAGGCCGCCAGCTTCTCCTCCAGCCGCTCGTAGCCGCGGTCGAGGTGGTAGACGCGGTTGACCGTCGTCTCCCCTTCCGCCGCCAGACCGGCCAGCACCAGCGAGACCGAGGCGCGCAGGTCGGTCGCCATGACCGGCGCGCCGGTCAGCCGCTCGACCCCGCGCACCAGCGCCGAGGCGCCGTGCACGGTGATCCGCGCACCCATGCGCATCAGCTCGGGCGCGTGCATGAACCTGTTCTCAAATATGGTCTCGGTGATCATGGCTGCACCCCCCGCCGTGCACATCAGGGCCATCATCTGGGCCTGAAGGTCGGTGGGGAAACCGGGGAACGGCTCGGTCATCACGTCGATGCCGTGCAGGGCACCGTTGGCGCGCGACACGCGGATGCCGTTGTCGATCTCGGTGAACTCCACGCCGGCCTGCGCCAGCACCTTGGCGGCGGCGCTGATCAGGTCCAGGCGGGTGTTCAGGATGTCCAGTTCGCCGCCGGTGATCGCCGCGGCCATGGCGTAGGTGCCGGTCTCGATGCGGTCGGGCACCACCATGTGGCGCGCACCGTGCAGCCGGTCCACGCCCTGGATGCGCAGCGTGTCGGTGCCGATGCCGCTGATCTTCGCGCCCATGGCGACGAGGCAATGGACGAGGTCCGTCACCTCGGGCTCGCGCGCGGCGTTGACCAGCACCGTCTCGCCCTTGGCCAGCGTGGCGGCCATCAGCAGGTTCTCGGTGGCGCCGACGGACACCTTGGGGAAGACGATCTCGGCCCCGTGCAGCCCCTTGGGCGCCTTGGCGACGATGTAGCCGCCGGTGATCTCGATCTGCGCACCCATGAGCTCCAGGCCCTTGATGTGCAGATCGACCGGACGGGCGCCGATGGCGCAGCCGCCGGGCAGCGACACCTTGGCCTCGCCGCAGCGCGCCACCAGCGGCCCCAGCACCAGCACCGACGCGCGCATCTTGCGCACGAGGTCGTAAGGCGCCGTGGTGTTGGTGATGTCCTTCGCCGTGAAGTCCACCGCGCGGCCGGCGCAGTCGCCGCCCGCGCCGTTCATGTGAATGGCCACGCCGTGCTGGAGCAGCAGGTTGCACAGCGTGTTGATGTCCGCGAGGATCGGCAGGTTCTTGAGAACCAGCGTCTCGTCGGTGAGCAGGCTGGCCGTCATCAGGGGCAGCGCGGCGTTCTTGGCGCCGCCGACCTCGATGGAGCCACGCAGGGGGTTACCGCCGCGGATACGGATCCTATCCATGGGACCTATGAATGCTTGATGCTGTAGGGATGGGGCTGGTGGGCGCCGATTGCAAGACGCCCCGCCGCACTTAGAGGCGCGGCAGGGTGACGCCCTTCTGCCCCATGTATTTGCCGGACTTGTCGGCGTAGGAGGTCTCGCAGACGCTGTCCCCCTTGAGGAACAGGAACTGGCACAGCCCCTCGTTGGCGTAGACCTTGGCCGGCAGCGGCGTGGTGTTGGAGATTTCCAGCGTCACGTGGCCCTCCCACTCCGGCTCGAGCGGGGTGACGTTGACGATCAGGCCGCAGCGCGCGTAGGTGCTCTTGCCCAGGCAGATCACCAGCACGTCGCGCGGCACGCGGAAGTACTCCACCGTGCGGGCCAGGGCGAAGCTGTTCGGCGGGATGATGCAGACGTCGGTCTTGCGATCGACGAAGCTGTT
>NZ_DASPMG010000079.1:0-28084 GCF_035627195.1 Azospirillum sp. | reverse complement strand
CGCCCACGCAGCCACCCACCCAGCCACCCACGCAGCCGCCACCCCCGCCGCCGGCCCCGCGCGTCGACACCTTCAGCCTGTCCGGCACCATCGGCGTCGGCGAGACGACGAAGATCACGGTGGCCGGGCAGGAGTTCTCCTACACCGCCACCCGCGCCGACATCTGGGGATACGACGCGGAAGGGCGCCGGCAGAACGTCGCCTCGGCCCTGCAAAGCCAGGTGGCGGACGCGCTGGGCGCGCAGGGCTACGCCGTGGGGGCGGCCAAGGACGGCGCCTTCTCGGTGACCTACCCGATGGGTTCGGCACCGCCGCCGCCCAAGCCGCCCGAGCCGCCGAAGCCGGTGGTCGACACCGTCGTGCTGGGCGGCAACATCAGCCACGGCCAGAAGGTCACCATAACGGTCGCCGGGCGGGAGTTTAGCTACACCGCCACCAAGGACGACGTGCAGGGCCTGAAGCCGGAGGAGCGCCGGCAGAACGTCGCCACCGCCCTGCAGAAGCAGGTGGCCGAGGCGCTGGGCGAGCAGGGCTTCGCGGTGGGCGAGGCGAAGGACGGCGCCTTCACGGTGACGCACCCGCTGCCGCCCGGCGCCCGATCGGCAGCGTCCGCCGACTCCGCGTCCTGGCCCGGCCGGGCCGGCGAGCACGGCAACCGGGGCGGGCAGGGCAACCACTACGGCTGGGACGACCGCGACAGGGACGGGCGCGGCTGGGGTTGGGGCTGGGGGCACGGCGGACGCATCCGCGACGGCGAGGTCGCCACCACACACACCACCACCGGCGCCGGCCAGCCGTCGGTGGACACCATCGCCATCGCCGGCGACGTGCGCTGGGGCGAAACCTACACGATCAGCGCGGGCGGGCAGGAGTTCCGCTACACCGTCACCAAGGACGACCTGCGCGGCGCCGACGCCGAGGAGCGGCGGCAGAACGTCGCCTCCGCGCTCCAGGGCATGGTCGCCGAGGCGCTGGGTTCGTCCGGCTACACCGTGGGTGCCGCCAAGGACGGCAGCTTCTCGGTGACCGCGCCCAAGCCGGCCGACCCGCCCCCGCCGCCACCCCCACCCCCTCCGCCCCCTCCGCCGGTGACGCCGCCCACCACGCCCGGCACCGGCCAGACCGGCGGCCAGACCGGCGGCAAGGCCGACATCATGGCGGTGTTCTCGTCGGGCACGGTGGTGTCGCTGACCATCGACCGCGCGAAGCTGGAGGCGCTGGGGTCGGCCGCCGCCGGGGACTCCAGCATCGAGAAGTTCGTCGACCTGTCGATCTCCGCCACCAACCTGGCGGGGACGGTGGTGGAGCGCTCGGCCGCCAACACCTTCGGCGAATCCCGGCTGGCGGAGGGGGAGAACGCCTTCGCCTTCGACAGCGGCACGGTGCGCCTGACCGTCGACCCACGGATCATCCAGCAGGCGGCCTCGGCCAGCGCCGAGGGCACGCTGTTCACCATCAAGGTGGCCGACGCCGACGCCGGCCAGGGCCGCGTCGTGCCGCTCAGCGAGCGCGCCACCAACACGCTGGAACTGCCGGTGCTGAACGTGTCGACCGGCGGCGACGGGCTGCGGCTGGACTATGCGCAGAACGACTGGGCCGACCGCCGCGACGTCGACAAGGCGATGGCGCAGCTGGGCTTCGCCGAGCAGAACCTGGAGGCGGCGAACCAGACGATCGACGCCAACATGACGATCGTCCGCACGCGCGAGAGCTTCACCAACGGTTTCAGCTCCATCCTGGCCGAGGGCGCCATCCGCCTGACCAAGGCCGACCGCGCCCAGCAGGGGCCGCAGTCGCTGTTCAGCGAAACCCGCGAGCAGATCGGCGAAACGCGGCAGAGCCTTGCCGCCAACGCGCAGCAGGCCATCCTGGGCATCTTCCCCGAGGCGTCGCGCTGGCTGTTCTGAGCGTTTGAAAACCGGTGAAAGAACCCCCCGGAGGTGCGGTGGGATGGGTGCGAGGGGATGCGCACCCCCGGGGGAAACCCGTCCGACGGGGCGGACGGGGACGGAAGCCGACGCGGCATCGACGGCGCCCGTCACCCCGAAAACCGGCGCGCACGCGCGCCGTTTCCCTGTTCCGAAGGCCCTGTTCCGAAGGCAGTGCCCGGCCGGCATTGTTCCTAAGGTGCTGGCCTTAGGATCAGGGGCAGGATCAGTGGCCCCGGATCAATGGCCGTGACCGACCTTGGCGCCTTCCTTCAGCACGTAGCGGCGCGAGCAGTACGGGCATTCCACCCGCCCGTCCTTGCCGAGCGTCAGGTAGACGAGCGGATGGCCCAGCGCCCCGCCGCCGCCGTCGCAACCGACCGTTCCGGTCACGACCTCAATCGTTTCGATGGGCTGCATGGCAGTCATCCTCCGTTTTGACACACACTCCCGGACGATGCACGATTAGGATAGGCACCGGGAAGCGCCGCGATGATACCCATTGCGCGGCGCCGATCAACGGGCTTGAGACACGAGCCAGCTTGAAACACACGCCAGCTTGAAACACGCACCAGTTTAAACACACCCAGGTGAGACCCGACGCCATGGTTGCGCACGCCGCCGCCGTCACTCCCGTCACTCTTCCGGCGTCCGCCGTCGAGGTCCGGGGTCTGAACAAGGTCTACAAGGGCTCCGGACGGAGCGGGCCGAAGCACGCGCTGAAGGGGATCGACCTCGTCATCCCGCGCGGGTCGCTGTTCGGGCTGCTGGGTCCCAACGGGGCGGGCAAGTCGACCCTCATCAACATCCTCGCCGGGCTGGTCAACAAGACCGACGGCCACGTCAGCATCTGGGGCACCGACATCGACGCCCATCCGCGCCAGGCGCGGGCGTCGATCGGCGTGGTGCCGCAGGAACTGAACATGGACCCGTTCTTCACGCCGCGCGAGATGCTGGAGCTGCAGGCCGGCCTGTACGGCGTGCCCAGGGGCCAGCGCCGCACGGACGAACTGCTGGAGGCGGTGGGGCTGGCCGACAAGGCCAACGCCTATGCCCGCACCCTGTCGGGCGGCATGAAGCGGCGCCTGATGGTGGCCAAGGCCATGGTGCACACGCCCCCCGTGCTGGTGCTGGACGAGCCGACGGCCGGCGTGGACATCGAGCTGCGCCGCCTGCTGTGGGAGCACGTGCGCAAGCTGAACCGCGCCGGCACCACGGTGCTGCTGACCACGCACTACCTCCAGGAGGCGGAGGAGCTGTGCGACACCATCGCCATCATCAACCACGGCACGGTGGTGGCGTGCGAGCCCAAGCGCGCGCTGCTGGGCCGCGTCGACAACAAGGCGCTGAGCCTGACCGTCGACCGCGACCTGACGGCGGTGCCGGACGCGCTGGCCGCCTTCACCGCCGAACTGGCGGAGCCGCGGCAGCTGGTGGTGCGCTATCAGCCCAGCCGGCAGAAGGTGGACGGCATCCTGGCGGCGGTGGCCGCCGCCGGCCTGTCCATCGTCGACCTGTCCACCGAGGAGTCGGACCTGGAGGACATCTTCCTCCAGCTCACCGCCGGCGCCCACACGGAGGAGCTGGCACGTGGCGCTGCTTGAGCGGGGGGCGCTGCGTGGCTGGGGGCGCCGGCTGGCCCGGCTGGGCGCCGGGCTGGGGCTGGCGCTGACGCTGAGCGCCTGCGCCGCGGTCTACCAGCCCATGGGGCCGGTGGTGGCGGAACCGCGCCTGACCGGGGCCGCCCTGGTGGCCGGCGACGGGTTCGAGCTGCCGCTGCGCATCTGGCAGCCGGCGGACGGGACGGCCAAGGCGGCGATCGTCGCGCTGCACGGCTTCAACGACTATTCCAACGCCTTCGACGGCGCCGGCAAGTATCTGGCGGAGAACGGCATCGCCGTCTACGCCTACGACCAGCGCGGCTTCGGCAAGACGAAGGAGCGCGGCATCTGGCCGGGCACCGACACGTTGGTCTCCGACCTGAAGGCGGCGGTGCAGGTGGTGCGCGCCGCCCACCCCGGCGCGCCCGTCTACCTGATGGGCGAGAGCATGGGCGGGGCCGTGGTGCTGGCCACGCTGACCGACCGCGACGCGCCCAAGGTGGAGGGCGCCGTCCTGGTGGCCCCGGCCGTGTGGGGGCGGGAGACCATGGGGTTCTTCCCGCGCACGGCGCTGTGGCTGGCCTACAACCTCGTGCCCGGCATGACCATGACGGCACCGCGGGAGCTGAAGATCCAGCCGTCCGACAACATCGAGATGCTGCGCGCGCTGGGCCGCGACCCCCTGGTCATCAAGGGCACGCGGGTGGACGCCATCAACGGCCTGACCGACCTGATGGACCGCGCGCTGGCGTCGTGCGGCAAGCTGCAGGTGCCGTCCATGGTGCTGTACGGCGCCAACGAGCAGGTGCTGCCGCCGCGCCCGGTGATGCGCGCCATCAAGACCTTCGAGGACAGCGGCCGGCACGTGGTGGCCGTCTACCCGAAGGGCTACCACATGCTGCTGCGCGACCTGGAGGGCAAGACGGTCCTGGCCGACATCGCGTCGTGGATCCACCACCCCGGCACCCCGCTCGCCAGCGGCGCCGACCGGGGCCCAAGGGCGCTGGTCGCGGCGAAGTAAACAATCCACACATCGTCATGCCCGGGCTTGTCCCGGGCACCCACGCACTCCGACCGATCCAAGGTGCGTGGGTGGCCGGGACTGGGCCCGGCCATGACGGTGATGGAATGCCCAGGGCCGCCCGTCACGCCTCTTCCGCGCGCTCGAACAGGTAGTCGATGTCGCCGCCGTCCAGGGCGCCGGTCAGGCTGCCGGTGCCTTCGATGGTGGCGGCGCTGAGGCTGCCCTTGCGGCGCTGGAGGTCGAGGATGCGCTCCTCCACCGTGCCGGCGGCGATCAGCTTGTAGACGAACACCGGCTTGTCCTGGCCGATGCGGTAGGCGCGGTCGGTCGCCTGGTCCTCCGCCGCCGGGTTCCACCAGGGGTCGTAGTGGATCACCGTGTCGGCCGCCGTCAGGTTCAGGCCGCGCCCGCCGGCCTTCAGGCTGATCAGGAACACCGGCACCTCGCCCGCCTGGAAGCGGCGCACCGGCTCGGCCCGGTCCAGCGTGCGGCCGGTCAGCTCCACGTACGCGATGCCGGCCGCCTCCAGCTCCACCTTGATGAGGTCGAGCATGGTGGTGAACTGCGAGAACACCAGAACCCGCCGCCCCTCCGGCACCATCTCGCGCAGCATGGCGATCAGGCTTTCCAGCTTGGCGCTTTTGGCACCCCGGCCGGCGCCGGCCGTCTTCATCAGGCGCGGGTCGCAGCACACCTGCCGCAGCTTCAGCAGCGCGTCGATGACGGTGATGGCGTTGCGCGACAGGCCGCTGGCGGCGATGGCCGCGCGCACCTTCTCGTGCACCGAAAGCCGGATGGTCTCGTACAGGTCGCGCTGGCCGGGGTCGAGGTCGATGCGGCGCACCACCTCGGTCTTCGGCGGCAGCTCCTTCGCCACGTCGGCCTTGGTCCGGCGCAACAGGAAGGGGCGGATGCGGCGCATCAGCAGGTTGGCGCGGGTGGCGTCGCCGCGCTTCTCGATGGGCGTGCGGAAACGCTTCTGGAACGTCTTGCGGTCGCCCAGCAGGCCGGGCATCAGGAAGGCGAACTGGCTCCACAGCTCGCCCAAATTGTTCTCCACCGGCGTGCCGGACAGGCACAGGCGGTGGCGGGCCTGCAGCTGGCACACGGCGCGGGTCGCCTTGCCGTCGGGGTTCTTGATCGCCTGCGCCTCGTCCAGCACCAGCAGGTGCCAGGGCATGGGCTTCATCAGCTCCACGTCGCGGGCGATGACGCCATAGGTGGTGACGACGATGTGCGCCCGCTCCACCTCGCCGCGCTTCTCGTGCCGGTCCAGCCCGTGCAGCACCAGGACGCGCAGGTGCGGCACGAAGCGCCGCGCCTCGTCCACCCAGTTGGGCACGAGGCTGGTCGGCACCACCACCAGCGCCGGGTCGGTCAGCCGGCCGGCCGCGTGCTCCACGGCGATGTGGGCCAGCGTCTGGGCGGTCTTGCCCAGGCCCATGTCGTCGGCCAGGATGCCGGCGACGCTGCCGGCGCGCAGCCCCTGAAGCCACGACACGCCGGTGTGCTGGTAATCGCGCAGCTCCGCCGTGAAGCCGGGCGGGATGGCGACCTCGGGCAGGGCCGCGTCCTCGCGCAGGCGGGTGAGGAAGGCGTCGATCTGCGCCGTCTCGCCCAGGCGCCGGGCGATCAGGTCGTCGATGTCCAGCAGCGTGTCGGCCTCGCCGATCGGCACCTCGATGCGGTCGTCGACGCGCCGGGCACCGTCCAGCATGGCCTCCAGCACGCTCAGCAGCCGTTCCACCCGGTCGGCGGGCAGGGCCAGCACGCTGCCGTCGTCCAGCACGATGTGGGCGCGCCCGTCGATGACGCGCGCCGCCGCCATGCCGCCGCGATCCACCAGCTTGGCCAGGATGGGCAGCAGCGGCCGGCGCTCCCCGTCGATCTCGACGCCGACGTCCAGGTCGAACCAGCCGTCCCCGGCGTCGCGCACGGCGACCTCCACGGCACTCCCCGGCTCGACGACGCGGGTGCCGAAGTCGGAGCCGACTTCGACCGTCCAGCCGTCGGCGCGCCACGCCGGGACGTGGGTGGACAGCACGTCCTGCCAGCGCTCGGCGGCGTCGCGGCCGGTGAACCAGTGCACGCGCGTGGCGCGCGCCTCCAGAACGCCCTTCGGCGGCTCGACCCGGCCCTGGCCGAAGCCCAGCTGGGCGAGACGATGCATGGCCGCCTGCTCGGCCGCCTTGTCGCGGCGCACGAAGGTGACGGTGCCGTCCGCGTCCTCCGTGCGGGCGAACTGGCGCTGGTCGTCCGGCTCGATCTCCGCCGGGACGCCGGGCTCGCCGTAGTCGAAGGCGAGGCGCAGCACGTCCACCAGCCCGTCGGACGGCGTCACCACGCGGCCCAGCCGCACCACGATCACCGGCGTGCGCTCGGTGATCGCCGCCGTGTCGGAGGCGCGCGGCTGCATCAGCGACTGGTTGGGCACCCGGCCGGCGGGCAGGGTGGGCGGCAATGCCCGCACCGGCTCGCGCCGGGCAGGGGTGGGGGCCGCCGCAACGACGGGCTTGCGCGCCTCGACGATCTGCATCTCGGTCGGGCAGATCTGCCCCGCACCCGGATCGACGCACCACCAGCCGGAACCGCGGATCAGCGCGCCGCCCTCCGGCATGCCGGTGGGGCGCAGCTTGCGCGTCGCCGGATCGCGGAAGGCGCGCAGCGTGCGGCGCGGCCCTTCGGTGAGCGCCGCGCCGGTGTGCCAGCGCAGCCGGCCGGTCGCCAGCAGCTTGTGCAGGATGCGGTCCACCGCCTCCGCCCGACCCTTCGGCACGGGGGAGCGGACGACCCCGCCGGCCCCCAGCAGCCGGGCGACCGCGCGGTCCGCCTCGCCGGCCGCGTCGCGCGCCGCGCGGGCGATCACCTCGCGCGGCGTCGCCGGTTCCGGATCGCCGCCGGTGGCGGGGATCAGGCACGCGGAGACGTACAGCGCCACGTCGTCGCGCCCGGGTTCGAGGGTCCAGTGGGCGAGCAGGGCGGGGTCGGGTTTGGGCGGGGGCGCTGACGGCAAAGGCCGCTTTTGCAGCGCGAATAGCCCCTCTCCCCTCGCGGGAGAGGGGTTGGGGTGAGGGGGCAGCGAAAGGGCCTTCTCCGGCCTGCCGGCCGCGATCCCCCTCTCCCCCTTCCCCTCTCCCGCCGAAGGAGCGGGGGGCTTGTCGCCCTCCATCAGGTCCAGCAGCGAGGTGCGCCGCCATTCCGGCCTTGTGTCCAGCGCCAGCATGGCCGCCGCCGCCATGTGGGCGCAGGCCGGCCGGCCGCAGGTGCAGCGGCGGTCGAAGCTGATGCGCCGGCCGCGCTGCACCGGCACCACCGTCACCGCCAGCTCGCGGCCCAGGTCGGTCACCATCGCCTCGATCCGAGTCGGGACTTGAGTCGCCTCGCCGCGCAGGCGCACGGCGCCGGTCAGCACCAGCGTGCGGCCGCGCTGCACCGTCTTCAGGTCGAAGACGCGGGCCAGATCCTCCTGCGCGAAGGGCACGCAGGCCGGTGCGGCGGCACCGAACAGATCCTCCGAAGGCATGGACATGGGGCGGGTATGACGCGCTGCGAAAAGGGGGGCGGACCATAGCAGGGTTTGGCGGGCCTGCGTCAACGTTCTCTGTGTCGCAAACGTTCTTGCTCTGTTCGCGCTTGTGGCCTATCCTCGGGTGCCATGGCGACGTTGATCATCACCGAGAAATCCAGCCAGGCGAAGGACCTGCGCGCCGCACTCGGCTCCCGCTTCGGGCAGATCCTGCCGGCGGAGGGGCACCTGCTGCGCCTCGCCGAGCCGGAGGAGGTCGACCCCGCGTGGAAGCGCTGGGCGCCGACGCTGCTGAAGCCCGACGGGCTGTACCCCACGCGCGTCGACACCTACGGCAACAAGGCGGCCAAGTTCAAGGCCATCGCCGCCGCGCTGAAGGGCTGCGACGAGGTGATCCTGGCCACCGACTGCGACCGCGAGGGGCAGCTGATCGGCCAGGAGATCCTGGAGCACGTGGGATTCCGCGGCCGGGTGAAGCGCGCGCTGTTCACCGCGCAGGACCCCAAGACCATCCGCCAAGCCTTCGACGCGCTGAAGCCCAACACCGAGATGCGCCCGCTGTACGAGGCGGCGGTGGCGCGCCAGCAGGCCGACCAGATCTTCAACCTGTCGTTGACCCGCACCGCCACCACGCAGCTGCGCGCACCCGGTGCGCGCGGCGTCATCGGCATCGGCCGGGTGAAGACGCCGACGCTGGCCATCGTCTGCCTGCGCGAGATCGAGATCCGCGACTTCAAGCCGGAGGATTATTTCGAGGTCGTCGCCACCGCCACAGTGGCCGCCGGCACCTTCCTGATGCGCCACGCCCCGCCGCCCAAGCTGCGCATCAAGGAGCGCGCGCGGGCCGAGGCGGTGGCCGCCGCCGCGGCCGGGCACACGGGCCCGCTGGCGGTGAAGGTGGAGGAGCGGCGGCAGGCGCCGCCCAAGCTGTTCGACCTGCCGGCGTTGCAGAAGACCTGCGGCCAGCGTTGGGGCTGGACCGCCGACCGGACGCTGGAGGTGGCGCAGGAGCTGTACGACGGCGAGGGCAAGAAGCTCATCACCTACCCCCGCGCCGAGGCGCGCTATCTGTCGGAGAACCAGATCGCCGACGTGCCGGCGCTGGTCGGCGCGCTGACGCGGCTGCGCGGCTTCGCGCACCTGGAGATCGGGAAACCGGTGATCCGCCGCGGCAAGTCCGGCCACTTCTGCGACAAGGCGCTGGAGGGCGTGTCGCACCACGCGGTCGTGCCCAACGTCAACGTGATGGACGACCTGGAGAACCGGCTGGCGCGGCTGAGCGAGGACGAAAAGCGGCTGTTCGCGCTGATCTGCCGCTCGTACCTGGCCGCCGTGATGCCGGACTTCGAATACCGGCAGACGACGGCGACCATGGAGGTGGCGGTGCCCGGCGGCGCTCCGGCCGAGTTCCGCGCCACCGGCCGCATCCCGCTGCGCCTGGGCTGGAAGGCCGTCTACACCGCCGCCGAGCAGCAGGACGCCCCGGCCGACGAGGCCGAGCAGGACCTGCCGCCGCTGGTGAACGGGGAGGCGGCGACGCTGTCCGACCCCAAGGTGGAGGCCAAGCGCACCCAGCCGCCGCCGCGCTACAACGAGGGCACGCTGATCGACGCCATGCAGAACGCGTGGCGCTTCGTCGAGGATCCGGCGCTGCGCGAACGGCTGAAGGACGCCAAGGGCATCGGCACGCCGGCCACGCGGGCCGAGGTGATCAAGGGCCTGAAGCGGCAGAACCTGCTGGCGGCGCAGGGCAAGCTGGTGGTGCCGACGCTGGCCGGCCTGTCGCTGTTCGAACTGCTGCGCGCCGCCGCCCCGCCGCTGGTCGACCCCGGCACGACGGCGGTGTGGGAGATGCGCCTGGACGAGGTGGTGACCGGCCGCGCCGACTTCCGCACCGTCATCGACGGCATCGCCGACGAGGCGCAACGCTTGATCGGCGCGCTGCAGGGCCGTTCCGGCGCCGTCATCGACGTCGGTGGGCCGGCGGCCAGGGGAGCAGCCAGGGGGGCCGGCAAAGGCGGTTTTAAGGCGAAGAAGGGGCGCGGCACCGGCGTGCGCCGCAAGCGCGCGGCGGCGGAGGACGGCACGGGTGGCGCGCCGGCGGCGATCGCCAAGCCGGCCACGAAGGCGGCGACCAAGCCGCGCCGCCCGCGCAAGGCCGCCGCGGCCGCGCCCGCCGGACCCCGCCGGGCCGGCCCGACGGAGCGCATGATGGCCTTCGCCCGCGACCTCGCCCAGCGCAAGCGCGTGGCGCTGCCGCCGGAGGCCGAACGCGACTTCGACGCCTGCCGCCAGTTCCTCCAGCAGCATTCAGGACAGGCAAATTAACCCCTCCCTCGCCTCCGGCGGGGGCGTGGAGCCGGTGCCGCAGGCATTCGCGGCAAAGCCGCGAAAGGCGTAGCGCAGTCGCCCGACTTGCGGGCGACTGTGGAGGGGCCCAAGCGAAGCTTGGGAGGGTAGGGGCCAGTTGCTGCGGGCCGGCAGGCGCCTCAAGCTTGACAGGGCAGGGAGTTTCCGTCATCCGGCAAGGGCGTTGCCCCCACCCTCCCAGCCTTCGGCTGGGTCCCTCCCTCCCCCAGCGGGGCTGGGGGAGGGGCTGGAATGACCTGCCCGCGAGTGTCCCGCCATGCAGCACCTGCCCGCCATCGTTCTTGCTCTCGCCCTGTCCACCGCCGCGTTGCCGGCAAGCGCGGCCGAACCGCAGCCGGTCTGCGCGCCGACGGTGTCGGCGGCGCTCACCCTGTGGGACGGCAGCATGGCGGCGGCCGAGAAGCTGGGCGGGCGGGCCGTGGCGCTGGCGCGCGAGAAGGGGCGGGAGCTGATCCTGCCGCTGCTGGGCGTCGATCCGAAGGCCGTCGCCGAACCGGGTGCGGCTGACGACGTGGCCCGCGAGGTGGAGGCGAGCCGCGCCGACCCCGAACGCCGCGCCGCACTCTGCGCCGCCATCACCCGCGCGGTGGAAGAGGCGAAGGACAAGGCCGGCGCCGGCCTGGATGCCCTGCGCCGCGCGGTGGAGGGGCTGCGCCCAGCGCAGCCGGAGCCGCAGAAGGCGCCGGGCAACCTGATAAAGACGTAGTGGGCCTCACACCACGTACATCGCCAGCATCTCGGCCACGCACACCGGGCGGCTGCCGCCGTCCGTTTCGATGGTGGCCTCGGTGGTGACGAGGAAACGGTTGTCGCCCTGCGGCTCCACCGACTTCAGGCGGAAGGTGGCGCGCACGCGGCTGCCGGACGGCACCGGGGCGGGGAAGCGCACGCGGTTCAGGCCGTAGTTCAGGCGGGCACTCACCCCCTCCACCGTCAGCGCCTGCGCGCTCAGCATCGGCAGCAGCGACAGAGTCAGGTAGCCGTGCGCGATGGTCGTGCGGTAGGGGGATTCGCGCTCGCACCGCTCACGGTCCACGTGGATCCACTGCTGGTCGCCGGTGGCGTCGGCGAAGGCCTGGATGCGCTCCTGCTCGATGGTCACCCAGTCGCTGACGCCCAGAACGGCGCCGATACGTTCCTGAAGGGCGGGGATTCCGGCGATGCGGTTCACGCGTTCCACTCCTTGTTCTGCAATTCCCGCCACTGCAGCTTGCCGGTGGCCGAACGGGGCAGGGCTTCGACGATCTCGACCGCCGACGGGCACTTGTAGGCGGCCATGTTCTCCCGGCACCACGCGATGATCTCCGGACCCGTCACCGCGTCGCGCTGATCCTCGCGCAGGACGACGAAGGCCTTCACCGTCTCGCCGCGCCGCGCGTCGGGGGCGGCGACGATGCACACCTCGGAAATGGCCGGGTGGCGGTGCATCAGCCCCTCCACCTCCGTCGGCCAGACCTTGAAGCCCGACGCGTTGATCATCCGCTTCACCCGGTCGACGATGAAGAAATACCCGTCCTCGTCGTAGTAGCCGAGGTCGCCGGTGCGGAAGAACCTCTTGCTGTCCAGGTCCAGGAAGGCGGCTTCCGTGCCCTTGGGGTCGTTCCAGTAGCCCTTGAAGACCTGCGGGCCGTGGATGATGATCTCGCCCACATCGCCGGGGCCCAGCTCGCGGCCGTCGTCGACGCTGATGATGCGGCTGTCCACGTCGAAGACGGGGATGCCCAGGCACTGGCGCTTCGGCCGGTCGACCGGGTTGATGTGCGTGGCGGCGATGGTCTCCGACAGGCCGTAGCCCTCGATGTAGTCCAGTCCGGTCAGGTCGCGCAGCTTCTTCGCCACCGGCTCGGGCATGGAGGCGCCGCCGCCGCCGATGAACTGCAGACTGCTCAGGTCGTACTTGGCGATCTCCGGGTCGTTGACCAGGTCGATGGCCATGGTGCTGATGCTGCGCCAGCGCGCGACGCGGTGGCGCTGGATCAGCTCGGCCGCGATGCGGCGGTCCCAGCGCGGCAGGATCACCATGGTGGCGCCGACGTAGACCGGGGCGTTCATGGAGTTCTGCATGCCGGTCACGTGGAACAGCGGCAGCGTCACCAGATTGACGGAATCGGCGGGGCAGGGGTTCCACGCCAGACCGCCGGCCAGCGTCGCCATCACCGTGCGGTGCGTGTGCATGCACCCCTTGGGGTTCCCCGTGGTGCCGGAGCTGTAGGGGAACACCGCAAGGTCGTCCGGGCCGGCCGTCGCCGGGCTCGCCGTCTCGCCGGCGGCCAGCGCGTCGCGCCACAGCACGGCGGCGGGGGTGCCGAAGTCGGTGCGCGTCGGCGCCTTCACCGCGTCGGGGACGGGCAGGTCGAAGGCCGGGTCGGCGTATTCGGAATAGCTCGCCACCACCGCGTGTTGCAGGCCCGTGGAACCCAGCAGCGGTTCGATCACCGGGAACAGCTCCTGCCCCAGCAGCACCACGCGCGCACCCGTGTCGGCGACGAGGTGCTGCATCTCGGCGGTGCGGTTCATCGGGTTGACCGGGACGACCACCGCGTCGGCGCGCAGGATGGCGTAATAGGCGATCATGAACTGCGGGCTGTTCTGCATGTACAGCAGCACCCGCTCCCCCTTTGCCACACCCAGGCGGCGCTGGAGCCAGCCGGCCAGACGTTCCACCTGATCGTGGAACCCGGCGTAGGTCAATTCCCGGCCGCAGTGGACGATGGCCGTGCGCGCGGGGTAGCGCTGCGCGGTGACCATCAGGTTGAACGGCAGGTTCGTCTCGGGGATGGTCAGGTGGCGCGGCACGTTGCGCGGCCACACCTTGAAGTGACGATCGAACATTCCTGTGCTGTCCTCCCTCGGGGGCGGTTCTGTGCCGCCGTTTCCCTGTCTTGCGATCACCGTATCGCGATCAACTGGATGCGGCACTCTGGCACGCGGCCGATCCGGCGTCAACGTACATGAAATACTATTCCGCAGTACGAAATTAGCGCTACCGGTAGCTCAGCAACGCCTCTCCGCCGGCCAGCCGCAGGTGCGACACGGCGTTGAACCCGGCCAGAGCGAAGCCGGAGCGGCCGTAGTGGATCTCGCTGACCGAGGCGTTCTGCACCCGCCAGCTCAACGCCACGGCGCGCTCGGCCGGCAGGCCCAGCACCTCGCCCACCGCCGTGCCGATGACGCCGCCCGACGTGAAGACGGCCACCACGTCGTCCTTGCCGCGCCCGGCCACCGCCCGCTCCATTCCGGCGCGCACGCGCTCGCGGAAGGCCGCCCAGGTCTCCTCCACGGCGGCCTCTTCGCCGGCCGTCCAGAGGTCCATCACGGCGGCCAGCGCCGTCTGGAACAGCCGGCGGTCGTGGCGCAGCGCGTCGCCGGCGGCGGCGATCTCCGGATGGCGGGCGGCGACGGCGGGCAGGTAGGCGGTGAACAGCGTGTCGCTGGGGTACTCGTCGAAGGCGGCGTCGGTCGCCACCGGCACCCTGCATTCGGCCGCCGCGAAGGCGTGGCGCGCCGTGTCCGCCTGCCGGCGCAGCCGGCCGCTGACCGCCGCGTCGGGCAGCCGCCCCTCGCGCGCCATGTGGAGGCCCAATGCCCGCGCCTGCTCGATCCCCTGGTCGCACAGCCGGTCGTAATCGTCGGTGCCGAAGGAGGCCTTGCCGTGCCGGATCAGGAGGAGGGTGGTCATGCGCCGCGCCTGTGTGGTGGTGCCGAGGGGGCCGAGGGGGGTGTGCCAAGGCGCGCCACTGTGGCACGGGGCGGATTGTTGGGCAACCTTATGAAACGCAGTCCCGCAATGCGGAATATTCCGACGTGGAATTCAGTTCCGCAGCTTGACAGCGACCCGGCGCTGCTGAAATCCTCCGCGCCGGAACAAGACGCAGGGCGGAAGACACGGCATGGCGACGGCACCGGGCGCGTACGACGCGCTGTTCCCCTACCAGCAGCTGCTGGGTTTCCGCGTGCTGGAGTGGGAGGACGACGCGATCCTGCTGGGCCTGGACGCCGCCGGCCGGCACCTGGACGAGGCCGGGCTGGTGGACCGCGGCGTGCAGGCCTCGCTGCTGGACGCCGCCACCGGGCTGGCCGGCTGCCTATGCCGGGTGCCGGGCAACATGCGCCGCGTCGTCACGCTGAACCTGTCCACCCAGTTCCTCGCCCCGGCCGAGCCGGCGCCGCTGCGCATCCGCGGCCGGATCACCCACCGCGACGGCAAGATCCTGCTGGCCGAGGGCCTGCTGCACGGCCGCGACGGCCGCCTCGTGGCCAGCGCCACCGCCCGCCTGCGCTACGTCGCCGGCAGCGAGAACCCGGCCGGACATCCGGAGGCGGACGTACAGGTGGGGTGAGAAAGAAAGAGAGATTTTGACACGGATGGACACGGATGCCGGCGGGGCCGGCCACGGATGGACACGGATTTTTTATTCTTATCCGTGTTCATCCGTGCCAGATCCGTGTTCATCCGTGTCTCAAAACCCCGTTACTTCCCGATGTCCAGGACCACGCGGCCGCGGATCTGGCCGGCGAGGATCTTGGTGCCCAGGTCGGGCAGGTCGGAGAAGGGGTGCACCTCGTACATCGCCTTCAGCTTGTCCTTGTCCAGGTCGCGGGCCAGCCGCGCCCAGGCGGCGTCGCGCCGGGCCGCCGGGGCCATCACGGAATCGATGCCCATCAGGGTGACGCTGCGCAGGATGTGCGGCAGCACGGTGCCGGGCAGGTCGGCGCTGCCGGCCAGACCGCAGGCGGCGATGGCGCCGCCCCACACGGTCTGCGACAGGGCGTTGACCAGCGTGATGCCGCCCACCGAGTCGACGCCGCCGGCCCAGCGCTCCTTCTGCAAGGGGGGGCCCTTTTCCAGCAGCGTTGCGCGGTCGATGAAGGCGGTGGCGCCCAGGCCGGACAGGTACTCGTGCGTCTCCGGCCGCCCGGTCGACGCGGTGACCGGGTAGCCGCGCTTGGCGAGCAGCGCCACGGCGACCGAGCCGACGCCGCCGGCCGCACCGGTGACCAGCACCTCCTTGCCGCCCGGCTGAATGGCGCCCCATTTCTCCAGCGCCTCGACGCACAGCGCCGCCGTGTAGCCGGCGGTGCCGATGCCCATCGCCTCCTCCGGCGTGAAGGCGTCGGGCAGGCGGGTCAGCCATTCCGGCTTCAGGCGCTGGTAGCGGCTGTAGCCGCCCCACTGCGTCTCCGACAGGCCCCAGCCGTTGACGAGCACCTTGTCGCCCGGCTTCCAGTCGGGGGAGCGCGACTCGGCCACCGTGCCGGCAAGGTCGATTCCGCCCACCATGGGCAGCTTGCGCGCGATGCGGCCCTTGCCGGTGACGGCGAGGCCGTCCTTGTAGTTCACGGTGGAATAGGCGACCTCGACCAGCACGTCGTGGTCGGGCAGGTCGGCCCGGGTGATCTGCTTGAAGCCGCCCTTGGGCTTGCCCTCGGCATCCTCGATCACGAAGGCGATGAAGCTGTCGGCCATGGCGGTTCTGTCCTCCCGTTGTCGGTTTGCGGCTTTGGGGAGGAACTATGCCACGCGCGTGCGCCGCGGCAAGCGCCGGGGGCGCGCCGTTGGGTTTTCGCCTTCGGCTCAACCCAACCTACGACGTTCCGGTAGGTTGGGTTGAGCGTCAGCGAAAACCCAACGATCAGAACGAGATGCGGGCCTGCAGACCGATCAGGTCGACGTGGTTCTTGTAGTTGACCGTCAGATTGCCGCGGCCGGTGTTCGGGCCGGTCAGGTTGTCGCGCAGGTCGACCGAGGAGTTCTTGACGAAGATGTGCGTGTAGGCGGCATCCACCTGAATCCACTCCGTCACCTTGTAGCCGGCGCCGATGGACAGCCAGAGGCGGTCTTCGTCGGGGATGCGCGGCGTGCGGAACTCGTTGGGGATCGGGGTCTGGTCATAGGCGATGCCGGCCCGCAGGGTCAGCGCGTCGGTCGCCTTGTAGGAGGTGCCCAGCGAGTAGAACCAGGAGTCCTTCCAGTTCTCCTCCGTCACCGCGTTGAACGCCGGGTTGGCGGCGTTGACGCGCAGTTCCTTGAACTTCGACCAGTTGGTCCACTGCACGTCGGCCATCACCGCCCAGCGGTCGTTGATCTCGTGGTACGCGCCGAAGGAGACGATGTCCGGCGTCTCCATGTCGGCCGAGATGCCCTGGTTGGGCAGGGCCGCGCGCAGGGCCGCCGGGGCGTCGAACGACAGCGTGCCCTTCAGCGTGTGCTTGACCGACGAGCGGTAGGACAGGCCCAGGCGCGTGCCCTTCATCGGCTCGTACAGGATGCCGGCGGTGGCGCCGAAGCCCCAGTCGTCGCCCACCATGTCGCTGGTGATGTCCAGTGATCCCGGCGGCAGGCCGCGGCGCAGCGCGAAGTCCGACGCCTGCGACAGCTTCGCCTTGGCGTACTGGACCTGCAGGCCGGCGCCGACGGTCAGCTGCGGCAGCACGCGGTAGGACACCGTGGGCGTGAAGTTGTAGGTGCGCAGGTCCGACCGGATGCCGTGGTAGCGGCCCGCCCACCCGGCGCCGTAGTCGGTGACGAGGCCCCACGGGCCGTTGGCCGACAGGCCCACCTTCAGGTCGTTGCTGATCGAATAGACGAAATAGCCGGCCGGCACGATGGCGTCGTTCGCCGCGTCGCCCGGATCGGTGCTGCCGGCGATGCGCGAGCCGCCGGCGCGCGTGGCGCGGGTGGCGGTGACGCTCTCCGCCTTCGAATAGGGCAGGACGCCGGTGAAGGTCTGCACGATCTGCCCGCCCTGGACCAGCCCCATGGCCGCCGGGTTGAAGAACATGGCGCTGGCGTCGCCGTTGCCGCCGGCGGTGACGCCGGCGAAGGACGTGCCCTGGCCCGACACGCTCTGCTCCTTCAGCGCGTAGCCGGCGGCGTGCGCCGTCACGGGCACGGCGAGCGCGGCGACGGCCGCGGCGGCGAGCAGGTGGGCCTTCAACGAATTCCGGATCATGCGGTTCTTCCCCATTTTTTATGGCCTTGCCGGCCGTTGCTTCTTTGTCGTCCGCCGTGCGGTGGCTTGAACTGACGTATACGTCACGTCGCGGCCGAACGCATCCGGAAGGTTTCGTCCACCGACAGTTGGGAGTCGAGTGTGACATTTCCGCAAAGCCCCATGGCGGGGGCGGTCTGGCGAACCTCGGGGCGTTGCCGGGCGTTCTCCCTTCACGATGATCGGGGGGAGAAGGACGATGGTCCGGCGCTGTACCCTGTTCCTTGCCGTCCTGGTGGCGCTTGCCGCGTGCGAGACCTACGACCCGACGAACTGGCTGAACGGCCGCTGGACGCTGCAGGCCCCGGTGGGCGAGGGGCTGTCGCTCGGCACCTACGAGTTCCGCCGCTCCAGCATGAGCGTGCTGGGCTTCGAGCAGGACGTGGAATACGTGGTGGACGGCGACACGGTGCGCGTCGTCCCGCGCGGATTCGGGCCGACGCTGACTGTGCGCTTCGTCGACCGCAACACCGCCACCTTCCGCGATCCCATCACCGGTTCGTCGATGACGCTGCGCCGCCTGCATTCCAGCGGCGGGTGGTTCAGCTGAACAGGGCCACCACGTAGGCCACGCCCAGGCGCAGCGGGTGGTCGGCGTCGCTCCACACCAGCTTGGCGGTGATGGCGACGGACGCCACGACCAGCATCGGCCGCACCACCCGCGCGCCGTTGCGGATCACCATGTGCGCGCCCAGCCACGCCCCGAAATACTGGCCGACGCCCATGGCGATGCCGGTCAGCCACAGGATGTGCCCGCCCAGCAGGAAAAACAGGAGTGCTGCCACGTTGCTGGTGAAGTTCAGCACCTTGGTGTGCGCCGTCGCCTTGCGCAGGTTGTAGCCCAGCAGCGCCACGAAGGAGATGGCGAAGAACGTCCCCGTGCCCGGCCCGAAGAACCCGTCGTAGAAGCCGATGCCGGTGCCGATCAGCAGCGCGAACGTGGTGTCGCCGATGCGGTGGTGGGCGTCCAGGTCGCCGGCCTTGGGCGACAGCAGCAGGTAGATGGCGATGCCGATCAGCAGGAAGGGGATGACGTCGCGCAGGAAGCCGGGATCGAGCATCTGCACCACGATGGCGCCCAGCGCCGAGCCGGCGAAGGTGCAGGCGATCATGCGCCCCATGGCGCGCGGGTTCACCTCGCCGCCGCGCACGAACTTCAGTGTCGCCGAGAAGGAGCCGAAGGTGGATTGCAGCTTGTTGGTCGCCAGCGCCTCGGCCGGCGTCAGCCCGGCCCACAGCAGCGCCGGCACGGTCAACAGCCCGCCGCCCCCGGCGATCGAATCGACGAAGCCCGCCACCAGCCCGACGGCGAACAGGATGCCAACGAGGTCGAAGGACAGGTCCATGGGGGGCGCCTACCGGTTTGCATGAAAGCCCCTCCCCCCTTGCGGGGGAGGGGTTGGGGAGAGGGGGATGGCCGCCGGACGGCGGCGGAAGAGAGTCTTTGTCCCGGCTGCCGCCGGTAACCACCCTCTCCCCAACCGCGACGCCCTTCGGCGTCGCCCCGTCGAGGGAGAGGGGCTTCAAGAAATCCATAAGCCGCCCTATCCGGCGGCGGCCTCCGCGATGGCCGTGTTGAAGGCCTTCACCGCGGCACCCGGCCCGTCCGGGTGGTGCCAGACGGCGGAGACGACGGCCAGGAAATCGGCGCCGGCCTTGACCAGCGGGCCGCAGTTCTCCGGCGTGATGCCGCCGATGGCGACGCAGGGGATTTCCATCAGCTCGGCCCACCACGCCAGCAGGTCGGGGGTGGGGTGGTGCTCCACGTCCTTGGTCGTGGTCGGGAAAAAGGAGCCGAAGGCGACGTAGTCCGCCCCCTCCTCGCCGGCTTCCATGGCGAGGTGGCGGCTGTCGTGGCAGGTGACGCCGACGATGGCGTCCTTGCCGACGATCTGCCGGGCCTTCTTGTAGGGCGTGTCCTTCTGGCCGACGTGCACGCCGTCGCAGCCCATTTCCTTGGCCAACGCGGGGTGGTCGTTCAGGATGAAGGCAACGCCGCGGTCCTGCGCCACCGGGCGCAGCGCGTCGCAGGCGCGGCGGACGGCGTCGTCGGAGCAGTCCTTGAGCCGCAGCTGCACGCAGGCCACGTCGCCGGCGTCCAGCGCCGTGGCGAGTTGAACGGCGAACGCCGCCGGCTCCAGGGAGGGGGGCGTCACGAGGTAGAGGCGGCAGTCGGTCATGATCCGGTTCGCGATGGGGGCGGAAGCCGCCCGCACTTCACGCGGACGTCCTGCAGCAAGTCGTAGAGCCTCTGAATTTCACTGTGCAACGGGAAAAGCTCGATGCGCGTCCCCAGCACCACGAAAACCGCCTTCTCCGGGTCGATCAGGCGAAAGACGTGGGCCGTCGGGTCGTCCAGCATCCTCTCGGGCGCGATCAGCGAGGGGAAGATCTGGCCGCCGGCGCCGGTGATCTGAAACGTGTCCAGCCGTTCGTCGAGATGCTCGAGGCTGTCTCTCGCGTCACGAACCTGCCGGAGCGGGCTTTGCGCACCGACCGCGAACGCGGCCTTGAGCTTTTCGGAGCGGGCCTGTGCGAGGTGATCCTTGGAGACCGGCCAGAAATATCGGCAGACGGCGGCCGCTCTGGCGACGAATTCCTGGAACTCGCTGAAGATGGTGATGTGGTTGTCGACGTTGTGCTCCAGCGCCTCGACGCCGCGCTTCCACGCCGTGAGCGCCCGTTCGCAGTGGTCCGCGAGCGCCAGGAGGTAGAACACCTCGAACTGCGGCAGGATTCCGCCGTGTTCCTCGGCGACGATGCGCCTAGCTTCGGCGTTATCCATGAGGAAACCGGGCCATGGGGAACCGGGGGGGAACCGGGGGCAGGGTTGATCCTGCCCCCGTGTAGCACCCTTATTCCTTGCCCTGGTAGATCTTCATGATCCGGTCGAGGAGCTTCAGCGCATCCTCGCGCGAGCGCTGGAAGGCGTTGCGGCCGATGATCGAGCCGTTGCCGCCGCCGTCGCGGATGGCGCGGGCGTCCTCGAACACCGCGTCCTCGCCCTTGGCCGCGCCGCCCGAGAACACCACGATGCGGCGGCCGTTGAAGGCGCACTGCATGATGTGCTTGACGCGCTCGGCCTGCGTGGCGATCGGGATCTCCTTGGCCTGATAGACCTTCTTGGCCTCGGCCTGCTCCAGATGCGCGCTGGGCAGCTTGACCTTGATGATGTGGGCGCCCAGCAGGGCGGCCATGTGAGCGGCGTAGCCGATCACGTCGATGGCCAGCTCACCGTCCTTGGAGATGTTGCCGCCGCGCGGGTACGACCAGAGCACGGTGGCGAGGCCGACCGACTTGGCCTCGGCCGACAGCTCGCGGATCTCCTCGTACTGGTCGTACATGGCGTCCGAGCCGGGGTAGATCGTGAAGCCGATGGCCGAGCAGCCCAGGCGCAGCGCGTCGTCGATGGAGGCGGTGATCGCCTGGTCGGCCGCTTCCTTCTGGGTCGACAGGCTGTTGGCGCTGTTCATCTTGAGGATCAGCGGAATCGAGCCGGCGAAGGTCGACGCACCCGCCTCCAGCGAGCCCAGCGGGGCGGCATAGGCGTTGCAGCCCGCGTCGATGGCCAACTGGTAGTGGTAGTGCGGGTCGTAGCCCGGCTCGTTCGGCGCGAAGCTGCGCGCCGGGCCGTGCTCGAAGCCCTGGTCGACGGGCAGGATGACCAGCTTGCCGGTGCCGCCCAGCTTGCCTTCCATGAGGATGCGGGCGAGGTTGGCCTTCACGCCCGGATTGTCGCTCTCGTAATTTGCAAGAATCTCTTTGACGCGGCGGGTGAGCTTCATGGTGGCTCGTCTCCGTGGGGCATTTTTTGGATTGGAAATCGCGCCCTCATATCCCAGCCGGCGGCGCATTGCAACGCTTGCGGCGGGCCTATTTCCGCTGGCCTGCGTACGATTCAGGGCCTACACCGCCCGGATCGGCGGGAAAAACGGGCTATTCCAGGAAGGCGGACCCGATGTCGCGGCCGGACGCCCCGCCCCTCTCTCCCGCGACTACGTGATGCACGCATCATGGCGGAAGCTGAAAAAGCCCTTCTCCCCTTGAGGGAGAAGGGTTGGGATGAGGGGTCGTTACCGCCGGATGGCGGGAAAAGAGTCTTGTTCTCCGGCCATCCGGCCGTAATCACCCTCACCCCAACCGCGACGCCCTTCGGCGTCGCCCCCTCAAGGGAGAGGGGCTATTCAGCAGCCGCAAGCCCTTCAAGCGATTGCCCTGGGGCGGGGCACCGCGCCGGGTCAGGTGGGGGGCGCCACGCGCCGCGCCTGGAACGGCGGGCCGCCCATCAACGTGATCTGGCTCCCGTTCCCGGCGGCCTCGTCCCCCACGGGGATGCCGGTCACCTTGAACGCGGCGAGCCGCAGCTCGTACATCACGGAGAGCGCGTCGGACAGCCGCGCCGGCTCGCCGTTGAACGTCAGGTGCAGCGCGTTCAGCAGGCGGACGTAGGTGTTGAAGAAGGCCTGCGCCGGCAGGTGGGCGACGCTGCCCTCCGGATAGTCCTCCAGCGAGGCGTTCCGCACGATGGGCGGGACACCCTCCAGCGCGACCGGATCGCCGGTGTAGGACCAGCCGGACGGGTCCTCCGGGTTGCGGACCAGACGGTGGCCGTAGGCGATCTCCCCGAACTTGAAATAGTGGGACAGCTCGCCCCGGCGCCCGGTGTAGGGGTTGATCGGGTCCTCCTCGATCTGCACGCCCTCGCCCTGTTCGACGATCAGGTCGATGGCGTCCAGCGCCGAGGCCAGGCTGTCCACGTAGCCCAGCGGGTTGACCTTGAAGTCGACGTTGAAGTAGCGGGCGGCCGGGACCTGCTGGTCGATGCGCGGATGCGCGAACAGCGCCGGGTCCTGGCGGGCGAGTTCCGTCAGCTGCCGCTTGATCTCGGCGTAGTAGTCGCCGATCGAGACGTACTCGGGATCGGCCAGCATGGCGACGGCGCGGGCGTGCTCCTCCGGCGTTTCGCCGGGCAGGCGCGCCTTGGTGTCCGGCCGCTCGATCCCCATGAACACGGTGCGGGCCTGTTCGCGCGACAGCGCGGCGGTGGTCACCACGAGGCCGGGGGCGATGTCCGGCAGGCTGCCGGGATAGTGCGGCAGCGTGGCGGGGTCGTTGATCACCGGGTTGCCGCCCACCGCGATCAGCGTGTTGGCGGCGAGCGTCATGTGCAGCATCTCCTCCACGGCCACCGACTGGACGAGCTTGACGGCGTCGTGGTTGGTCTGGCTGTGGGGGGCCACCGAGAGGGCGGCGGACAGGTAGGGCGGCAGGGTCGACAGCTCGACCGTCACGGCGGTGGCGAGCATGGAGCGGACCTCCGCCAGCTTGTCGGCGGTTCTCGTCGCGGCGCGCGCGCGGTCGAGGCGGTTCTTCTTCAGAAGCAACATGATCGGGAATCTCCAATCAGGGAGAGCTTGGCCGGGGCAAACTGGGTGCGCGCGTCCGGATCAGCCGTGGCCCATGGGGCAGCGGCCGCGGCGGTTGGCGAACCGCTCCGCGTTCGGCGGCGGGGCGCCGCCGGCCTCCGCGATGAAGGAATCGAGCACCGCCAGGATGGCCTTGCGCTTGCCGTTCGACAGGTCGCGCGTCACCGGCATGTGGCCGGCCTCCTCGAAGGGACGCGTGAAGGCGAACTTCAGGGTGTAGGCGTTCGACCGCGCCTGATCCTCGTTGGCGAAGTCGAAGAGCTGCCGGCTCATCACCGGGTAGAGGTTGGAGTACTGCTGCATGATCGGCTGGATGTCGGCCCAGACCGGCTTTTCCGGCACGTCGTAGGCGCTGAACACCAGCGCCGCCAGCCGGTCGAACGGCGATTTGTCACCGGTGGCGCGCGCGGGGTGCGCCAGATTGTAGTCGAAGACGTAGAGCTGCCCGTCGAAATAGCCGCGCGGGTAGCCGAGCGGACCGGTCACCGTCAGCGTCACCGCCGCCTTGCCGTCGGCGTCGGTCACCGGCTCGGCCGGGGTGAAGGCGATCATGCGCAGCGGCGCGTTGTTGAACGGGATGGGCGCCGCCGGCGTGGTGTCGTCCGGCACGTCGGAGGGCGCGTCGTCGGTGTCGAGCGCCTGGGCGGTGGTGCCGAAGGCGATGGCCTGACCGGCCAGCGGCACGCCGTAGCGGGCGGCGTAGAAGACCGTCTCGCCGGACCGCGGGCCGTTGTCGTCGGAGTGCAGGCGGAAGGTGAACTTCTCCGGCCGCAGCTGGAGGCCGTCCGGCGTTTCGCGGCTGGCCACGATGTAGGCGCCGGGGCCGGTGCGCGGGGCGTTCGGCACCAGGATGGCCAGCGGACGGTCGGCGATGGCGTCCCGCTGCTCCGCCGTCAGCGGCAGGTCGAGGATGCCGCCCAGGACGTGCTGGAGCGTCTTGTAGTCCGTGATCTCGCCGAGCACGACGCAGTCTCCCTCGGCGATGACGTCGCCGGCCTGCACGCCGTCGTACGTCAGCGCGGCGACCGGCAGCGGGCCGTAATCGATGAACTCGGCGTCGGCGTCGACCGGCAGCGTGTTGCTCAGGTCCAGGGAGAGGGCGGCGCCCCCGGTGCCCGGCACGTCGACGACCGCGCCGGAGAACCACGTGAGGTTCAGCTTCTCTCCGTTCTGGGTGCGGACGCCCTGCTGCGGCGTCGGCGTGAAGCGCCGGCCCAGCACGAAGCTCCTCGGTTCGGACGCCGCATAGGGGCCGATGGCGCCGAGCAGCGAGCCGTAGGTGAAGGTCGCCTCGCCCACGCTGTCGTCGTAGGCGAAGGTGGTCAGGCGCACGGACAGCGCCTCGGCCTTGTCCGCCTCGGCCTTCAGCCGCTCCAGGAAGGCGCTGCCGAAGCCGTCGATGTTCCATTGCAGGTCGGTGAGCACCGACTGGAAGGACGCGGTCGCCGCACCGTCACCGCCGCCCGGACCCCGGCTGAACCACAGGTCGCGGAAGGGCGCCACCTCGAACCGGCCGGTGAACACCGTCCGCCCGTCCGGCGCCGTGAGGGAGACCACGAGGCCGTACAGCTCGGACGCGAGCTGCCAGTCCGGATCGAGGTCGACGATCTTGGCCGAGCTCTGGTCCAGCGTGTTGCCCACGGTCAGGGCGAAGGCCGGGTCCGCCGCGGGGTCGGTCAGCGTCTGGCCGTCCTCCCCCCACAGGCTGTTCACCTTGGTCTGGGCGAAGCGGAAGATGCTGGTGCCCGGCGGGTTCCACCAGCCATTGTACTGGGTGCCGTCGGCCCCTGATTTGGTGAATTCCTGGAAGCGCTCGTCGAAATACCCGTTGCTGTAATGGCGCGGGTCGTTGTTGACGGTCGACGGGTCGGCTTGGAACAGGCCCGAGAAGACCAGCCGAGGGTAATTGAGGAATGACATGGTGAATCACCTCATGGAAAGCCGTTTCGGCATGTCCGGATCATCGGCGGGAGCGCATACATATTCGTGTATTTAATTAGGCAGGCGCGGCGCTTCGCCTGTTCATTGCGCCTCCACGCAACTTCATCCTGCCGCCATGCTGTCCAAGCAAGATTGCTTGGTCAAACGAAACTCCCGTGAACGGGCTTAAAAATTCATGCGATGATTTGTCGCTACGTTTCACAATCATATACGTTTATGTGAGATGCCTATTGCTCGGAGGATCGCGTGGCTGTGACGCGGGCCTGACCCTTATAGCCCCTCTCCCCTCGCGGGAGAGGGGTTGGGGAGAGGGGGATAGCCGCCGGCAGGCGGAACATGACTCTCTTCCGCCCTGCCGGGCTCTCAGCGGATGCCAAAGGCATCCGCCTGACGCCGGCAGCGCTGGCCTTCGGCCAGCGTGAGAGGCGTAACCACCCTCTCCCCAACCCCTCCCCCGTCAAGGGGGAGGGGCTATGAAGGTCAGACACGCGGAACCGCTCAGGTCCCCGGGACGATTCTCTGCAGCGCGAGCGTCAGCGGGAAGCACAGCGCGGCGATCAGCGCCGGCAGGGGCTGTCCGGCGGCGGCGATCAGCACCGCGTCGTAGAGCGCGATGGCGGCGATCAGGGCGGCGACGGCGCGGGGCACGTCGCCGGGGGCGCGGCGGAACAGGCGGCGCACCGCCCAGGCGGTCGTCGCGGCGAGGGCCGCCCACAGGACCAGCGCCAGCGGCGCCGCCCCCGCCGCCGCCATCGCCGCCCACAGCGCGCCTGCCAGCGGGACCGCCAGCACCGCCAGCGGCCACGCGTTGTCCAGCCGGTCGTACGCTTCCTGCTTGGCGGCATAGGTCAGGCCGACGACGTGGCAGAACAGGCCGCCGCCGCCCAGCAGCAGCGCGGTGCCCAGCGCGTCGCCGCCGGCCATCGCCGCCGCCGTGAGGTAGGCGAGCAGCCGGCACAGCCCCATGATCGCCGGTGCCGCGGCCGTGTGCTTGTGCACGGCGTCGTACAGCAGGATGGCCCCGGCCAGCAGCGCGCCGCACAGCAGGGCCGCCGGGCCTGGCACGGCGGCCAGCGCCACGCCGGCGCCGACCAGCGCGAAGCCGGCGGCGAACACCGCGCCGCGCGCCGCGTCGCCGCGGGGGATGGGGCGCGCCGGCCGCTCGCGCGCGTCCACCTCCGCGTCGAAGGCGTCGTTCAGGTACATGCCGCCGACGTAGAGCAGCGCCAGCGCCGCCGCCGCGCCGATCAGGACGGCGGGCGGCCATGCCGCACCCGCCAGCCCGATGCCAGTCAGCGCGATGCCGGCCAGCGCGTTGCTCAGCACCGTCGGCAGGTTCGACACGCGGCCCAGCACCAGCGCCGCGCGCGGGCGGATCAGGACAGCCGTTGCAGCACCCATCGCAGCTCCTTCTCGATGCCGTCGGTGACGGTCAGGCCGCCGCGCGCCTCGGCGGGCAAAACATCCCAGGTGTAGGTCTCGACCTCCAGGTGCGCGCTCACCGGGCGGTCGCGGTGCAGGTTCAGCACCCGGTCCAGCACGTCGCGGGTGGAGGCCAGCGGCGGCTCCAACTCGGCGAACAGGGGGACGTGGAAGTGCACGCGCCATTCCGCGCCATCGTCCGGCTCGCCCATCAGGGCGTAGGGAAGGTCGAGGAAGCGGCGCTTCGCGCCGTCCGGCTGGCGGACGGCGGTCTGGTGCAGGTAGACGGGATCCTGGAACGACGCCATCCGCGCGCGCCCCGCCGCGTCCATGCGCGGGACGCGCAGCGCGGCGCTGAGCTGCACCTTGTGGATGGGGATGCCGGCGGCGGCCAGGGCGGGCAGGGCGTCCTCCGGCTCCTCGAAGCCGACGGCCATGTGGCAGACGTCCAGGCACAGGCCCAGGTGGCGGGGCAGGGCCGCCACCGCGTCCTCCACCGTCAGGCCGGCAAGGGCGGCCAGCCGGCGCGCGGCGGCGACGGTGAACAGGTGGGCGCCGAAGAAGGCTATGGCGTCGGCCACCGTTTCCAGCAGGCACCAGGGTTCGGGCTCCAGCGCCAGGGCGACGGTGCGGCCGGTGGCGCGTTCCAGCCGGACCAGCGCCGCCGTCGCCTGCAGCAGCCCCTCGGCCACCGCCGCCTCCCGCCGGCGCAGGGTTATGCCGTAGCCGCCGGGCACGGTGCTGATGGTCGCACGCTCCCCCGGCGGCACCAGGGCGGCCATGGTCTCGGCCAGCGTCACGGTGTAGGCGACGCGCTCCGGCGTGGTCCAGTCGGGCTCGTAGACCGTCTCCTTGACCGGGGCGCCGTGGAAGCGGCCGTAGGGGAAGCCGTTCATGGTGAAGGCCGCGAAGCCTTCCCCGGCGAAGATGGCCGCCAGTTCCGCCGCGGCGTTCGGTTCGGCCGCCGCCTCGGCGGACAGGCGCAGGCCGACGCCGAAGGGGCGGTCGGGGCAGAGCCGGCGCTTGATCTCCGCCGTCGGGCCCAGCAGGGCGGCGCGCACCTCCGCGAAGGTCTGCGTCGGGTGCACGTTCAGGCAGTAGCCGAGCGTGCCGCGGTTCTCCGGCAGGCGCATCAGGCACCCTCCCGCGCGGCCAGCCAGGATATCGCCTGTTCGACCAGGGCCGGGTCCATGGCGTTCACCTCGACGCCGCGGCCGATGCCCGCCAGCAGCGTGATGGTCAGCCGGCCGCCCAGATGTTCGCGGAACTCCTCCAGCCCGGCCAGCACCTGGGGCCGGCCGGCGTCATCACGCCGCGCCAGCGCCGGGTGCCAGAGGCGGAAGCCCAGATGTTCGAGAAGGACGGCGACGCGCAGGTCCTCGCCCGCCGGCAGCAGGCCGGCCAGCACGGAATAGCGGGTGTCCAGCGCGATGCCGATGGCCACCGCCTCGCCGTGGCGCAGGTGGTTGCGGCTCAGCGTCTCCAGCTTGTGCGCGGCCCAGTGGCCGAAGTCCAGCGGGCGGGCGCTGCCCTGCTCGAACGGGTCGCCGCCCTCGGCGATCTGCTTCATGTGCAGCTCGGCGCAACGGCGGATCGAGTGGGCCACGGCGTCCGGCTCGAACAGCACCAGCGCGTCGGCGGAGCGCTCCAGCCATTCGAAGAAGGCGCGGTCGCGGATCAGCGCGACCTTCACCGCCTCCGCCATGCCGGCGACGCGGTCGCGGGCGGGCAGGGTGTCCAGGAAGGCGGCGTCGTTCACCACCGCCCAGGGCGGGGCGAAGGTGCCGATCTGGTTCTTGGCCCCGTCGCGGTTGATGGCGCTCTTCACGCCGACGCCGGAATCGTTCTGCGCCA
>NZ_DASPMG010000078.1:0-37443 GCF_035627195.1 Azospirillum sp. | reverse complement strand
GCCGGCGCACACCCCCAGCGTCGTGCCGATCAGCCCGGACAGCAGCGCCGTGGCGAAGCCGATCAGCAGCGACACCTGGGCGCCGTAGAGCAGCCGGCTCAGGTAGTCGCGCCCCAGGTGATCGGTGCCCAGCGGGTGGTTCCAACTGCCGTCGGCGTACCACACGGGCTGGACCAGCCGCTCCATCAGCGCCTGCCGGTAGGGATCGTGCGGCGCCAGCAGCGGCGCCAGCGCCGCCGCCGCCAGGATCAGGCCGAGGACGGCGAGCCCGGCGACCAGCCCGCGGTGGGCGAGGACGCGCCGGCGCAGCGCGCCGCGGGCGGGGGAGGGGGCAGGGGCGGTCATGGCGGGAGATGCCAACGTGTCAGTCGCGGTCATGTCAGGCCACCCGGATGCGCGGATCGAGCCACGCGTTGAGAAGATCGGCGATCAGGCTGAGGACGACGTAGAAGCCGGAGAACACCAGGACGATCGCCTGCACCGTCGGCAGGTCGGAGCGGCTGATGGACTCCCACGCCAGTTGCCCGGTGCCGTGCAGGGCGAACACCGTCTCCACCACCACCGAGCCGCCCAGCATGAAGCCGAACTGCACCGCCGCCAGGCTGACCACCGGGATGACGGCGTTGCGCAGGGCGTGCTTGAACAGCACGCGGGCCGGGTGCAGGCCCTTGGCGCGGGCGGTGCGGATGTAGTCGGACGCCAGCACCTCGATCATGCCCGCCCGCGTCAGCCGCATGATGGCCGGCGTCGCGTAGTAGCCCAGCACGATGGTGGGCATCACGAAGTGCTTCCAGGTGCCCGACCCCGACGGCGGCAGCAGCGGGAAGGTGACGCTGAACAGCAGCACCAGCAGCAGCGCGAACCAGAAGGTCGGCATCGCCTGCCCGGTGACCGACAGGGTCAGCGCCGCCCGGTCGATCCAGCTGTTCGGCCGCACCGCCGCGGCGATGCCCAGCGGCAGCCCGACGCCAAGCGCGAAGAGCAGCGCCAGCCCGCCCAGCGTCATGGTGGTGGGCAGCTTGTCGGCCAGCATGCGGCTGACCGGCGTGCGGAAGTACAGGCTCTCGCCGAAGTCGCCGCGCAGCGCCTTGCCCAGCCAGTCCAGGTACTGGGTGGTGAGCGGCCGGTCGAAGCCGTAGGTCGTGCGGATGAACTCGATGTCCGACGCCTTGGCGGAATGCCCGGCCATCGCCACCGCCGGGTCGCCCGCCGCCCGCAGCAGGGTGAACGACCCGACCGAGACGGTGAGCGCCACGAGGAAGGCCAGGGCCAGACGCTTCAGGGTGTAAGTCAGCATGGCGCGTTCCCCGTCACTTCCAGGTGACCTGGTAGAAGCGCGGGATCTCGTCCGCGGTGGGCGTGAAGGCGATGTCCTTGGTGTGGACGTAGTTGACGTTGTAGGTGAACATCGGGACCCAGGCCGCCAGGTCGGCGATGCGGCGCAGCGCCTTGGCGTAGTTCTCCTTGCGCACCGCGGGGTCGACCGAACCGTCGGCGGTCTCCAGCCACTGCACCACCTGGGGGTCGCGCAGGTAGTCGTCCTTGGTGCCCTTGAAGAACTGGCTGACGCTGGCCGCCGCGTCGTTGATCGAATAGGACCCCCAGCTCATGAAGCTGAAGTCGACCGTGCCGCTGTAGGTCTTCTCGCGCAGCGCCTCGTACTGCAGGTAGACGAGCTTGGCGCGGATGCCGACGGCGTCGAGATAGCCGATAACCGCCTCGGCGACCGGGCGGTCGCGGTAGGCGTGGAACTCGACCTCGAAGCCGTTGGGGTGGCCGGCCTCGGCCAGCAGCGCCTTTGCCTTGGCCGGGTCGTAGTCGTAGACGGCGACGTCCGACGTGCAGCCGAACTGCGTCGGGAAGCAGGCGGCGTCGATCACCTGCGAGGACCCGCGGACGAGCTGCTTGACGATCGCCTTGCGGTCGATGGCGTGGGCGATGGCCCGGCGGACCCGCGGGTCGTTGACCGGCGAGGCGTGCCCCGTGCGGTTGGAGGCATCGAAGGCGAGATAGCCGATGCGCATGGTCTGCGCGTTCTGCACCGTCAGCGCCGGCATGCGGGCCAGCTTGTTGGCCTGATCGGTGGGCACGTTCCAGATCCAGTCGATGCCGCCGCTCAGCATCTCGGCGACCTGGGTGTTCTGGTCGGGGATGGTGCGCTGGACGATGCGGCCGATGGACGGCTTGCCCTTCGGGCTGTCGGCGAAGTAGTCGCGGTTGGCCTCGAAGACGATGCGCTTGCCGGGATCGACCTCGGTCACCTTGTAGGGGCCCGTGCCCACCGGCCGCTGGCCGAAGCCGCGGCTGCCGGCCTCGGCGTAGTAGGCGCGCGGGTAGATCAGCAGGGGCCCCGCCAGATACTCCAGGGCCAGCGGGGTCGGCGCCTTCATGACGATCCGCACCGTGTGGCTGCCGAGCTTCTCGACCCGCTCGATCCAGTCGACGTTCTGCCGCGTCAGCACCTTGGTGGCGGGATCGGCCATCAGGGTCAGGGTGTAGACGACGTCGTCGGCGTCGAACGGCTGGCCGTTGTGGAAGCGCACGCCGCGGCGCAGCTCGAACTCGATGGTGCGGTTGTCGACGAACCGGTAGGAGGAGGCGAGCAGCGGCTGGTACTCGAAGGTCTTCGGATCGACGGTGAGCAGAGAGTCGAAGACCAGCCGGGCGACCAGCTCGCCCTCGCGCAGGACGTTGAAGTAGCGGTCCAGCGTCGGCAGCTCGCCGGCCCAGGCGATGTTCAGCGTGTCGTCGGCCTTGCCGGCGTGCGCCGGGGCGGCGAAGGGCAGGGTGGAAAAAGACAAGGCGGCGGCGATGGCGGGCACGGCGGCCGCCTTCAGGAAGCGAAGCATGGGTGTTTCTCCCGGAAGATGGACGTCTTCTGACGGACGTTCGCAGTCGGTGTCGGGGTGCCGTCCTTATCGGACGGCGGTCTGGCCGGCGGCGTCGCCGACGAGCGACAGGTGGCGGGCGATCATCTCGGCGATGCGCTCCCGGCGGTCCTCCGGCATGCGCTCGGGGATGGCGGCGACGCTGACGGCCGCGACGATCCGCCGTGCGGCGTCGAGGACCGGCACCCCGACGGCGAGCACGCTCGGCCGCAGGCTGCCGTTGTTGAGGGCGTAGCCGAACTCGCGGGTCTGCTGCACCCAGTTGCGGATGTCGTCGGCGGTGAAGCCGGCGTAGCTGGCGTAGCGCGGGGCGTTTGCCGCCAGCACCGCCTCGATCTCGGGATCCGGCAGGAAGCCGAGCAGTGCCATGCCGCCGGCCCCGATGCCGAGCGGCCGGCGCGCGCCGACGTCGAGGGTCAGGGTGCGGATCGGGAAGCACCCCTCCACCCGGTCGATGCACACCGCGTCGTTGCCCGAGCGGATCAGCAGGAAGACGGTGTCCTCCGTCTCCAGCGCCACCTGTTCGAGGACCGGGCGGAGGCGGTCGCGGATGGAGAATTCCTGGGCCGCGGTGCCGAGCACGAACAGCTCCACGCCCAGGTGATAGAGCTTGGAATAGGGATCGTGGGTGAGCAGCCCCTCCTGCGCGAGGACGCTGAGGATGCGGTGCGTGGTTGCGACCGAAAGCCCGACCTCGGCCGCCAGCGCGGTGGCCCGGGCGCCGCGCTCGTTGGTCTGGGCGACGGCCCGCAGCAGCGTGATGGCCCGCTGGATCGACTGGGCGCCGGCCAGGGCAGGCTCCCTGGCGCCCCCGCGGTCCAGTCTCGACCGCTGCACCGGCGTCCGCGGCGCTGGTCCCGTCACCATCTCCTCCTGCACACTGGGGTATGCGGGAAGTCTAGCCGGCACCGCTTTGCTGTCAACGAAATCAACCAGGATGTGAGATAAATTTACCACAATATGAGAATTGGTCGCGAGGGCTGCAGTTCCCGTGGACCGTGCCGGCCTGGAAATAAGAATGGGCCCGGCGCGTCGTTGGGCCCAAGTCCCGGGTCCTTTCGCGTTTTTGGTGCAGCGTGAATGCAGTGACAAGCGACAGTGAGCGCATAGAGGGAACGGCATCCCTTTTCAGAGTGCGTTGATCTTCTTATCAAAATCGCTGCTGTCCCTGCTCCCGCCCGGTCTCGTCGTTGATCCTGTCACCGTCCCCCACAACCGCGTCGTCATCGCCGCTCGCGGTCGCGCTGCCACGGCGGCCTGCCCGGTGTATCGGCGTCGGTCGCGCCGCGTTCACACTCGTTACATTCGTTGCTTCGGCGACCTGCCTTGGCAGGGCCGGGTTGGCCAACTCGATCTTCAGGTTCGCCGGTTCCGCTGCGCCGCTTTCGAGTGTCCGCGCCGCATCTTCGCCGAACGCCTGCCGGCCGTCGCCTTGCCGAAGATGCGGCGGACAGTCCGGCTCTCGGAGGCCCAACGGCGCATCGCCCTCAGCGCCGGCGGCGAAGCTGGTGCCCGCTTGGCGGCTTGCCTGGCCATGCCGGTGAGCGGCGACACGCTGTTGGGCCTGATCCGGGCGGCTCCCCTGCCGGCGGTGCCGACGCCACGCGTCATCGGCATCGACGACTGGTCCGGGCGGCGTGGTCAGCGCTACGGCACGATCATCGTCGATCTGGAGCGCAACCGTTCCATCGACCGGCTGCCCGACCGCCACGCGGAGACCGTGGCGGCATGGCTGAAAGCCCATCCCAGGGTGGAGGTTGTTGCCCGCGACCGCGCCGGCGCCTACGCCGACGGCATTCGGGCCGGCGCTCCGAACGCCGTCCAGGTCTCGGATCGCTGGTATCTTCTCCGCAATCTCGGTGATGCTCTGGCCGGGGTTCTCGACCGTCATCATCATGATCTGCGCATGGCCAGCAAAGCGACGCCGCCCTCCTCAGGCCGTCATCACCCAGTTTCCCGCAGAGCTCGTGGCAGCCGCCGGGCTGCCCTTGAGCATCCCGGCCCGCCGCTTTTCCCGCAGCCGGTAGCTGTCGTCACGGATGGTGATGACGTGGCTGCCGGATAGGTCGACGAACCGGTCGATGGAGCAAAGCAGGTGATCCGACGGGATGTGGTGCTCGAGGCTGAACTTATAGAACAGCGCCTCCTGCATCACCGTCCGCTCGCCTACCATCGCTGCGTCCTCCGCTGCTCAGGAGAATTGAATCAGCACTTCAGGTCGCCGGCAACCCCGACTTTTCTAACGCTATCGGCGCAAAGCAGACGACAAGCGGCTCTGGATCGGCGCAATCGGCGCGCTTGATCCGCCGAAACCGTGGCGGCAGTGCGCGTCACGCGCCGTGATCCGGCGCCGAGTTGTTGGTGATGGCGGTGAGGTCGGCGAGCGCCGTACTGAGGAAGGTCCACGGATGGCCATCGGCCTCCGGCTCCGACAACGCCCATTCGGCGGCGACGGCGAGCTTGGCGATCACTCCGGCCAGCGAGCGGGCCGGCGTCGCGGCGGCGGTGTGCAGCAGGTCTTCGGCCCGGCGGCCGGCTGCGGCCTCGCGCTCCTGCGCCTCGGTGTAGCCGCAGGCTGCGGCCTCGGCATTCCAGCGCGCCCGCACGTCGGCCAACTCCCGCTCGAGACGCTGGCGCTGCGCCTCGGTGGCTGCCGTCTTTCCCAGTATCCAGTCGATCTGCTCCAACTCGGTGACCCAGACTATGGGCTGGTCGGGATCGGTGGTCACGATCGGGACGCGCGGGAAGCCGATGCGTGCGGCGAGTTCCCGTTCCAGCCGCTGTGCCGTGCGGCCGTGCCTTCGAACGGCCGCCGAGGCCCGGCGCCACTCGCGCCAGAGCCCGACGAGCGGATCGGCGGCGGCGCCCTCGGCCGGCACGCCCTTAAGGAAGCGGACGGCGGCCGCCACCGCCGCCCGGCGCGACGCCTTGGTCGTCTTCGGCACGCGCGTCCGCGAAGGCACGGCTACCTCCTTTGAGAGGCGAGATGCAACTGCTATTCTGTCATTTGACGGCGGAAAGGGCAACGGAAAAGATGCTGAATGACAGAAAAGCGATCATAACGCCCGCGCAGTGCCGGGCTGGTCGCGGCTTGGTCCGCATGAGCCAGGAGCAGCTCGCCATCGCCGCCGAAGTCGGAGAAAAGACCGTTGCCGACTTCGAGCGGGAGAGCGCGCGGAAGCTGAACATCCGTACCCTGCGGGCACTTCGAGCCGCTCTGGAAGCGGCAGGCGTCGAGTTCATTCCCGAAAACGGCGGCGGGGAAGGCGTGCGCGTCAGGAGGGATAAGCCCTCGTCCCCGGACGTCATCTGACGGCGTCCTCCAAAGCGCCGACGGTCGCCTTGACGAGGTCGAACACGCGCCGGCGCAGGCGCGGGTCCTCGATGCGGTAGTAGCAGCGCAGCAGCTCCAGCGTCTCGCGCCGCCCAAGCGGCGGCAGGGGGATCTCGGGTCCCAGCGTCTCGGCCACGACGCCGCCCGGCGGCGGCAGGTCGTCGAAGAAGAAGCTGACCGGCACGCCGAGCACGCCGGCCAGCTGCCAGAGCCGCGACGCGGCGATGCCGTTGCCGCCGCCCTCGTACTTCTGGATCTGCTGGAAGGTCACGCCGAGGCTCCGGCCCAGCTCGGTCTGCGACAGGCCGAGCAGCGTGCGGCGGATGCGCACCCGGCTGCCGATGTGCGCGTCCACGCGGTCCAGCCCGCTGCCGGCCTTGGGCGCCCGCCCGCGCCCCCGGTGCATCCGCGTTCCGTCGTCCACGCGCCCTCCCTCCCCGCCGCCGTCGATCGCGCGACCCGCGCCGTCCCTTGCGCTCGCGCCGGGTGTGCGCGGGCAGACGGACACACGCGTGTCCCACGGAATGTTACTCATAGTCTGTAGACCGATAGGCTGCAAGCGGGTGTTCTGTGCGCCATGGACATCCGCACGCAGGTCGGCCTCAACGTGCAGCGGATCAGGCGCTCGCGCGGCTGGTCGCAGGAGGAGCTTGCCTTCCAGTCCGGCCTGCACCGCACCTACATCAGCGGCATCGAGCGCGGCGCCCGCAACCCGACGGTCACCGTGCTGAAGGAACTCGCCGACGCGCTCGGCGTGCCGCCGGGCGACCTGCTGAACGGCGCGCCGGCCCCGTGACACCGCGCCGGCCGCCCCGCGCGGCCGGCGCGATTTTTGGCGCGCCAAGCCGCCCTCCCGAAGGAGGGCGGCGTCGGGTGCTATTCCGCCGCGGCGGGCAGGCCGGAATCGGGCTCGTCCCCGGTGTCCGCCTCCGGTTCGGGACCGAATCGCATGGCGCCGGGCAGCCAGTCGCGGCCCCTGATCTGCCAGTCCGGCGCGTCGTCCGGCGCCTCGGCGGTGCGCTCGAAGTGCTTCGCCAGCGCGGTGACCAGACCGGTCTTCTTGTAGTCCGCCAGCCGCCCCATGGCGGCGGTGGCGCCGCTCTCCACCGCGATGGCGCCGAGCTGGTCGCGGGTGCGCCCGCCCAGGAAGGTCTCGTCCGGCCGCCACCAGTCGCGCATGTCGGCGCCGAGGTCGCGCGCCACCCGGTTGAACAGGCTGTCGCCGTGGTCGATGGCGTCCATGTCGCCCTGGCCGAAGGCGAGGATGGTCAGCAGCCGGTGCAGGCCGTCCAGATCCTCGTCGCTGAGCCGCTTGACCCGCTCGTACAGGTCGGCACCGTCCTTGGGTTCGCCCACCAGCCGCTCCCAGGCGCCCCGGCTGCCCGGCCCGTACACGGCCTCGTCGTTGTCCGGCTCCAGCTCCAGCAGGCGCTCGAAGTATGCCGCCGCCGCCTCGATGGCGTCGTGGCTGCGGGGCCGGTCGTCTCCGCCCGCGAACAGGGCCAGCGCGGGATGCGCTTCCACCGACACCCGGCCATGATGACCATCGGAACCCCGCATCAGCAGCACCACCGCCACCTCCTTTGCCGTGCGCCGGGCGGCGATCAGCAGCGTCTGCACGGCCAGCGTCTTGTGCGCGGCCATATGGCGCACCAGCCACGCCGGATACTCGGGCCGCTCCCGCCGCACCGCCAGCGGGCTCTCCCGCGTCTCTGCGGCGACGGCGTGCGGCACCTCATGGCGCACCAGCCCGTCCCGCACCTCGACCCGGCCCGAAGGAGTGAGGTTGATCACCACGCCGCCGCTCTCCCCCTCCTGTGCCGCGCGGTAGTGCCACCAGGGTGCCCCGTGCGTGTCGAACACGTCCACGAAGGCAGCCGTCCTCGCCCGTTCGGCCGCCAGTTCCTCCACCGCCTGCCGCTGCAAGGCGTGGAACTGCTCGGCATCGTCGAAGTAGGTGGCTTCGGCTTCGGCGAACAGGTCGGAGGTGAAGGTGCCGCTGTAGCGTTCCAGCGGGAACACCGCCATGGCGACGGACGGCTTTTCCTCGATCAGCCGGGCGCGCACGTCGTCGGACTCGTACCAGCCGCCGTCCTCTACGTCGGCGAGGATGCGCCGCTGCTGGTCGTGCGTGCCCAGCGTCAACGCCTCGGCGATGCCGAGCCCGATGGCACCGTCGCGCACCGCCCGCTTGGCCTCGGCGCACAGCCCGGCCAGTGCGAGCCGCCGTTTGACGGTGGTGGTGCTCAGGCCGGTCTGCGCCGCCACGTCGTCCAGCGTGGCTCCCTTCTGAAGGAGGGCGGCGAAGCCGTCCGCCTCGTCGATGGCGTCCAGCGCCTCGCGCTGCACGTTCTCCACCAGGGCGATGCGCCGGGCGTCGGCGGGCTTCAGCCCGTGGCGCACCTCCACGGGCACCGGGTAGTCGGCGCCGATCGCGCCCCGGCTCTCCAGCAGCTTCAAGGCCCGGTAGCGCCGCTCGCCGGTGACGACACGGAAGCGGTCGCCCTTGAGGCACGCGACGACGAGGTTCTGGAGCATGCCGTCGGTCCGGATGGACGCGGCCAGCCCCTCGATGCCGGCGGGGTCGATGCGCCTGCGCGGGTTGGACGTGGGCGGGAGAAGCTGGGACAGGGGAACGCGTTGCGTGCTCATGGTCTACTCCATCTCGTGTAGCTGCGAAGCAGCAGCCTTGCCGCTGCTGCTTCCCGGGGCCGCGCGAGCGGTGGGTGAGTGGGGGGCGAGGGACGGCGCGCCGGGCCGGGCTGTCCGGGCGAGGGGCACGTCCCGTGCCCTGAGCCGGCGGCCCTGCCCGGCAACAGGCGGCCCTCGCGGGGGAGAGCGGGCAACGCCCGCTTTCCCCCGTGGCGGGTGGTCAATCCAGAGCACGGCTGATTGAACTAAGCCCCTGGCGTACGTGCGGTGAATGGGGCGTGACCGGATCGGCGGTGCGGAAACCCCGTCGGCTTCCGCCACTCACGCGTTTCCCCCGTGACGGACGTTGCCCGGCGGAGCAATCTTGCCGAAGGTCACCGTGTAGCAGGGGACTTGACGGTGCAGTGCTTCGGACGGTGCCAGGGAAACACGGGCGAGTCGCTGGCGGGCCGGCGTGATATCCGCTGGCCGACCACGCGCTCGACATGGCGGCCGTCGGAAACGTCCTACAGCGGCGGCGTGATGCCCGGTTGCACCGCCCCACGACGTCCCTGTGCGTCCGTTGGATAAGTCTGCTTCTCTGGCGTTGCATGTGGTCAGCAGGTTTCCCGAGTGCTTCCAGGGCCAAGTGCCGGAGCTGTTCGTGTTCCGCACGGGTGGGGGGTATGAGCCGAAGAGGAGACCAGCATCGCTGACGCGGTATCCACCGTGTTCTCCACGAACCCGGGTACGAACATCGGACCGACGTTGAAGCACTCCGTATCCGGATTACGTGAATTGCTGTTCGGGAGGCGCCTGACTGGCAGGATGTCTTGCGAGCGCCGTGGGGGCGGGGCGATGGCGGTGAGGATTACCAAGCGGGTTGTCGACAGTACAGCGACGGAGCCGCGGGACCGCTTTCTCTGGGACGGCGAGGTCAAGGGCTTCGGTCTGAAGGTCACGCCAAGCGGTCAGCGGGTGTACGTGGTGCAGTACCGGACTGGCGGTCGGGGTGCGCCGGTGCGCCGCTATACCATCGGCAAGCACGGGTCTCCCTGGACACCGGAAAGCGCACGCGACGAGGCCAAGCGGATACTGGCCCGCGTCACCCAGGGCGACGACCCGGCCGCCGCGAAGCAGCACGCCCGCAGGGACGTCACGGTCGGAGAACTGTGTGATCTGTATTTCGCTCAGCCGGTCATCGTCACGAAGCGCGGCACACCGAAGAAGGCATCATCGCTGACCATCGACCGAAGCAACATCGACCGCCATGTCCGCCCGCTCCTCGGAGGTCGGCAGGTCGGCAGCCTGAAGCGGATGGATATCGAGAAACTCCAGATCGATATCGCCGCCGGCAAGACCGCGAACGACGTGAAGACGCGCAAACAGGGCAGGGCGATTGTCCGTGGCGGTGCCGGCACGGCCGCCCGGACCATCGCCGTGTTCAGCGCGATCCTGTCCTACGCCGCTGCCGTTGGTGTGCGGCCGGACAACCCTGCGCGCGGAGTCGTGCTGCTGAAAGGCAAGCCCAAGGAACGCTTCCTGACCGAGGCCGAGACGATCCGGCTGGGCGAATGCCTGGACAGGGCCGGGCGGGAGGGTGTGCATCCGTCGGCGATAGCGGCCCTGCGGCTGCTGGCGCTCACCGGATGCCGCAAGAACGAGATCCTGACGCTCAAGTGGTGCGACATCGACGCCGAGCGCGGCTTTCTGCGCTTCGCCGACAGCAAGACCGGGGCGAAGGCGTTGCCGGTCGCCAAGCCCGTGCTCGACTACCTTGCCACGCTGCCGCGGGTCGAAAAGAACCCCTACGTGCTGCCCGGCAGCAAGGATGGCTCTCACTTCGTGGGCCTCCAGCAGGTGTGGGAGAGGTTGCGGGCTGAACTCGGACTGAACGACGTCCGGCTGCACGACCTGCGCCACTCCTTCGCCAGCGTCGGCGCGGATGACGGAAGCAGCCTGCTCGTCATCGGCCGGCTGCTCGGTCACACCAAGGCGGCAACCACCCAGCGTTATGCCCACCTGACGCTGGATCCGGTCAAGGCGGCGGCCGAGCGAATCGCAGGACGTATCGCATCGAACCTTCTTCCGGTGGCGGGCCGTGACCGGACGGTGCGGTGCGAACTCCGCCTTCCCCGGGATCTGGTCGCGACGGCGACGGCACGGGCCGAGATCGAGGGCCGGAGCCTCGAGGATGTCATCGTTGAGGCGCTCGCCGCCCACCTCGGGCAGGCCGGTGCAGAGCCGTCGGCCACCGCGTCACGGTCGCTTGGAGCAACCGCAGGCGGTTAGAACCCGGAGCAGCGTATGGGCCGGCGACCGCACACCGGAAGTCCGCTCCAGTTCGCCCGGGTTTGCCGATTCGGTGATTGCTGGGTGATTGCTGGAAACCAAAAGGGCTTGGCTCATCTCTGAGCCAAGCCCTTGTTTTTATTGGTGGAGCCAAGGAGGATCGAACTCCTGACCTCTACAATGCCATTGTAGCGCTCTCCCAGCTGAGCTATGGCCCCGAAACTCTGGGATGCTGCCGGTCTTCGTGGTGGCCGGCGGCCTCGGTGGAGGGGGATATAGGGCCGGGGAGGCCCGTCATGCAAGCGAAAAATTTCGCCCCTCTCCACCTTTTTTCACCGCCGCGTCCCAGCTCCCGCTCAGCGCTCCTCCTCGTCCTCGCCCTCGACGTCGACGACCTCGTCCATGTCGTCCTCGCCCAGCTCCGAGGTGTCCTCGATGAGCACGTCGTCCTCGTCCTCGGCGGGCTCGTCGCCCTCCTCCTCGATGTCGTCGACCGAGACTTCGTCCTCGACCTCCTCGATCTCGGCGGCCTCGTCCTCGTCCAGGCCGGTTTCGACATCCTCGTCCTCCGCCACGGCGGGGGACTTCTTCACCACGTCGTCCACCGGCACGGGCCGGGCGCGGCGCGACTTCAGAAGCGCCTCCGGATCGAACTGCGTCCCGCAGGACGGGCAGACGGGCGGCTCCTTGCGCAGATCATAATAGCGCGTGCTGCAGCTCGGGCAGATGCGCTTGACGCCCCATTCCGGTTTCGCCACCGCGAACTCCTCCGTCTCGTCCCTGTCAAAAAGCTCAAGGCCGGCCCTTTGCCATGCCACGGGGCCGTTGTCAAAAAAAACTTGGGACCAAAAGAAGCCGTGAAGACCTTCCGGCGTCGTGGCGGTGGCCATATCCTGTTGTCCGAAACGTCGGGGCCACCGGCGAACGCTTGCCAAGGAGGTGGGTTTGGTCACGTCGATCCGCGCGGGCTGGCGCCCTCTGGCGGTCATTGGCCTGCTGGCGCTGCTTCCCTGCGCCGCGCCGGCGCAGGGCGTGCTGGACAAGGCCCCGGAGGCGGCGACCGGCCGCGTGGCGCACGCGGCGGGCACCGCCACCCGCTTCATGGTCGCCGCCGCCAACCCGCTGGCGGCGGAGGCCGGGCGGGAGATCCTGCGTGCCGGCGGCGGCGCGGTGGACGCGGCGATCGCCGTGCAGCTGGTGCTGGCGCTGGTGGAGCCGCAAAGCTCCGGCCTGGGCGGCGGCGCCTTCCTGGTCCATTACGACGCGGATGCCCGCACCGTCACCACCCTCGACGGGCGGGAGACCGCGCCGGCCGCAGCAAAGCCCGACCGCTTCCTGGGCGCCGACGGCAAGCCGCTGCCGTTCGCCGCCGCCGTGGTCGGCGGTCGCCCGGTCGGCGTGCCGGGCACCGTGCGGCTGCTGGAGGCGGCGCACCGGCGCCACGGCATGCTGCCCTGGCCCCGTCTGTTCGAACGCGCCATCGCGCTGGCCGAGGGCGGATTCCCCGTCTCGCCCCGCCTCAACGGCCTGCTGGGCAAGGACGAGCATCTGAGGAAGACGCCCGCCGCGGCCGCCCTCTACTACCAGCCGGACGGCACGCCGAAGCCGGTGGGCAGCGTCCTGCGGAACCCGGAGCTGGCGGCCACGCTGCGCCTGCTGGCGGAACGGGGGGCGGACGCCTTCTATGAAGGGCCGGTCGCCGCCGACATCGTGCGCGCCGTCCGCGGCCATCCCACGAATCCCGGCGACCTGACGGAAGACGACCTGCGCGGCTACCGGGTGAAGGAGCGTCCGCCGCTGTGCGCCCCGTACCGCGCCTACACCGTCTGCGGCATGGGCCCGCCCAGCTCCGGCGGGGTGGCGGTGCGGCAGATGCTGGGCGTGTTGGAGACGCAGGACATGGCGGCGCTGCGCACGCGCATGCCGGACGCCGTGCACTGGTTCGCCGCGGCCGGGCGGCTGGCCTTCGCCGACCGCAACCTGTACCTCGCCGACTCCGATTTCGTGCCGGTGCCGGTAAAGGGGCTGACCGATGCCGGCTACGTCCGCGGCCGGGCGGCGCTGGTCGACCCCGCGCGCGCCATGGGCACCGCCGCGCCCGGCGACCCGCCGTTCAAGGAGACGCGGGCCTGGGGGCTGGCGGAGTCGGCGGAGAACGGCACCAGCCACATCGCCGTGGTCGACGCCGCCGGCAACGCCGTGTCGATGACCACCACCATCGAGGACCAGTTCGGATCCCGCCAGATGGTGCGCGGCTTCCTGCTGAACAACGAGCTGACGGACTTCAGCGCGCTGCCGGAGGTAGACGGCAAGCCGGTCGCCAACCGGGTGGAGCCCGGCAAACGCCCGCGCAGCTCCATGGCGCCGACGATCGTCTTCGACGCCGACGGCCGGCTGCACGCCGTGGTCGGCTCGCCGGGCGGCAGCGCCATCATCAACTACGTGGCCAAGGTGCTGGTCGCCATCCTGGACTGGGGCATGGACCCGCAGGAGGCGGTGGACCTGCCCAATTTCGGCAGCCGCAACGGCCCGACCGAGCTGGAGGCCGGCACCGAGGCGGAGGCCTGGGCGGCGGACCTGCGGGCCAGGGGGCACGCGGTGGCTCTGATGGAGATGACGTCCGGCACTCAGGCCATCGTGGTGACCCCGCAGGGCCTCGTCGGCGGCGCCGACAGCCGGCGCGAGGGCGTGGCGGTGGGGGACTGAGGGCCGTCGCCGCGCGCCGTGGCTGGGCGCCATTGTGCTGTGTTGTGCTGTCCGGCGGGTGTGCCCAATCGCACAACGGGTCGCGGTCCGCTCCTTTCACGTCAACAGGACTTCCATCCTATCGCGTCGGGGCGCCGGTGGCAAGTTTCGCCTCACGCCTGCGGCGCGTCCTTGGGGTCGGTGAACACCACGATGGCGGCGTGGCCGCGCTGCACGACGGCGGCGTAGAGGACGCGGCCGGGCAGGGGCTTGCGCCAGCGGCTGGGGGCGCCCTGGAAGCGGTAGCCCTGCGCCGCCAGGTACCGCTCGGCGTCCGAACGGGTGGGGAAGCGCTGGGTCTTCATGCCGGGCTCCGTCTGGCTTGGACGGCACAGTAGCAAAGGGGGGCCGGGAAAGACTGCACCGGTAATGGGGGTAAGGCTTCACGGCCGCCGTTCGCGCGGCCTGCCTGCCCCCTCTCGCATCATGGGTGCGGCTGTGCTACGAACTCCGGCCGAAGTCATAGCAGTCGAGGGTCTTTCCCATGCCGCAGGCGAAGCCGCTGCGCTCGTCCTCCACCGGCGCCCTGGCGGGCACCGCCCGCGTGCCGGGCGACAAGTCGATCTCGCACCGTGCGCTGATGTTCGGCGCCGTGGCGGTGGGCGAGACCGTCATCCACGGCCTGCTGGAGGGCGAGGACGTGCTGCACACGGCGGCCGCCATGCGGGCACTGGGCGCCTTCGCCGAGCGCGGCGCCGACGGCGTGTGGCGCGTGCGCGGCGTGGGCGTCGGCGGCCTGGGCGAGCCGGCGCAGGTGCTGGACATGGGCAACAGCGGAACGGCCGCGCGGCTGCTCATCGGCCTCGTCTCGGCGCACCCGATCACGACGTTCTTCACCGGCGACGGCTCGCTGAACAAGCGCCCGATGGCGCGCGTCATCACGCCGCTGGAGCAGATGGGCGCCAGCTTCGTCAGCCGGGCCGGCGGGCGGCTGCCGCTGGCCGTCATCGGGTCGGACAAGATGGTGCCGATCACCTACCGCCTGCCGGTGCCGTCGGCGCAGGTGAAGTCGGCCGTGCTGCTGGCCGGCCTGAACACCCAGGGCGTCACCACGGTGATCGAGGCGGAGCCGACCCGCGACCATTCCGAACTGATGCTCCGCCACTTCGGCGCCACCGTGACCACCGAGAGGCTGGAGGACGGGGCGCTCGCCGTGTCCGTCACCGGCCAGCCGGAGCTGACGGGCCGCGAGATTGTGGTGCCGGCCGACCCCAGCTCGGCCGCGTTCCCGGCGGTGGCGGCGCTGCTGCGTCCGGGGTCGGAGCTGCTGCTGACCGACGTCGGCCTCAACCCGCGCCGCGCCGGCATCTACGAGACGCTGGTCGAGATGGGCGGCGACATCGAGTACCTCAACCGCCGCGACCTGGCGGGCGAGCCGGTGGCCGACCTGCGCGTCAAGGGCTCGGCCCTGAAGGGCGTGGTGGTGCCGGCCGAGCGGGCGCCGAGCATGATCGACGAGTACCCGGTGCTGGCCGCCGCCGCCGCCTGCGCCGAGGGTACCACGGTGATGCTGGGCCTGAAGGAACTGCGCGTGAAGGAGAGCGACCGCCTCGCCATGGTGGCGGAAGGGCTGACGCGCTGCGGCGTCAAGGTCGAGGTGGGTGCGGACGACAGCCTGACCGTACACGGCACCGGCAAGCCGCCGCAGGGCGGCGCCACGGTGGCCACCGCCATGGACCACCGCATCGCCATGAGCTTCCTGGTGCTGGGCATGGCCACGGCCGAGCCCGTGCAGGTCGACGACGGCACCTTTATCGATACCAGCTTCCCCGGCTTCGTGGGGCTGATGAACGGGCTGGGCGCCAAGATCGCGTGAATTCGCAGGTTGGGTTGGGCCGCAGGCGAAAACCCGACGTGCTTTCCGTGGCAGGGATGTTGGGTTTTCGGCTGCGCCTCAACCCAACCCACATTGACTTATCGAGTGTGCGTTCATGCCGAAATCCATCATCATCGCCATCGACGGCCCGGCGGCAAGCGGCAAGGGGACGCTGTCCAAGCGCATCGCCGCGGAACTGGGGCTGGCGCACCTCGACACCGGGTCGCTGTACCGCGCGGTGGGCGTGGCCGTGCTGCGCGCCGGGAAGGACCCGGCGGACGCCGCCGTGGCCGCCCAGGTCGCGCGCGCCCTGCGGCCGGAGGACGGCATCCTGGCCGATCCCGAGCTGCGTTCCGACGAAGCGGCGCAGGCGGCCTCCAAGGTGGCCGTGGTGCCGGAGGTGCGCTCGGCGCTCCTCGACTTCCAGCGCACCTTCGCGGCCGTGCCGCCGGCGGGCGCGCCGGGGGCGGTGCTGGACGGGCGCGACATCGGCACGGTGGTCTGCCCGGACGCCGCCGCCAAGCTGTTCGTTACCGCTTCGGTGGAGGTGCGCGCCGAACGGCGACTCAAGGAGTTGCGGGAACGTGGGATTCCGGCTATACCCTCCGACGTCCTGGAGGACATGAAGGCCCGTGATGCGCGCGACAGCCAGAGAGCGGTGGCCCCGCTCAAGCCGGCTGACGACGCATTTGTGCTTGATACGTCCGCGATGAACCCCGAACAGGCGTTCGCCGCGGCACTCGCCTACATCGGCTCAAAAACCGGTCTTGGCCCCAAGCGCTGATCGCGTCTCGCGAGCCCGAACGCCCTCCCGAGGAAACCTTTCAACCCAAGTCGCCGGGCGTGGGGCCCGGCGCGGCGGTGGATCGGCCCTTTTCGCCATGATGCCGTGGCGGACCGGGGGCTGGCACCGCTTTTTGCGCAACCTTAGGAGTTTCAATGGCACAAGCACTGGCCCGGACCGCCGATAAGGAAAGCTTTGCGGCGCTCTTGGAGGAGTCGCTGGGCACCAGCGAGTCCCTGGAAGGCACCGTCGTGAAGGGACGGGTCGTCGCCGTCGAGAACGACATGGTGACGATCGACGTCGGCCTGAAGTCGGAAGGGCGCGTCGCGCTCAAGGAATTCGCGGTCGCCGGCCAGCCCCCCGAGCTGAAGGCGGGCGACACGGTCGAGGTCTACCTCGAGCGTATGGAAGACAAGAACGGCGAAGCCGTCCTGTCGCGTGAGAAGGCGAAGCGCGAAGAGGCCTGGACGCAGCTGGAAAAGGCGTTCAACGACCAGCAGCGCGTCACCGGCGTGATCTTCGGCCGCGTCAAGGGCGGCTTCACGGTCGACCTGAACGGCGCCGTGGCGTTCCTGCCGGGCTCGCAGGTGGACATCCGTCCGGTCCGCGACATCAGCCCGCTGCTGGGCACGCCGCAGCCGTTCCAGATCCTGAAGATGGACCGCTCGCGCGGCAACATCGTCGTGTCGCGCCGCGCCGTGCTCGAGGAGAGCCGTGCGGAGGCCCGTTCGGAGCTGGTGGCCAACCTCAAGGAAGGCCAGGTCCTCCAGGGTGTCGTCAAGAACATCACTGACTACGGCGCGTTCGTGGATCTGGGTGGCGTCGACGGCCTGCTGCACGTCACCGACATCGCGTGGCGCCGCATCAACCACCCGTCGGAAGCCCTGCAGATCGGCCAGACCGTCACGGTGCAGGTCATCCGCTTCAACCCGGAGACCCAGCGCATCAGCCTCGGCATGAAGCAGCTGGAAGCCGATCCGTGGGAAGGCGTGGAAGCCAAGTACCCGGTCAGCGCCCGGTTCAAGGGCCGCGTCACCAACATCACGGACTACGGCGCCTTCGTGGAGCTGGAGCCGGGCATCGAAGGCCTGGTGCACGTGTCCGAGATGTCGTGGACCAAGAAGAACGTCCACCCGGGCAAGATCGTGTCGACTTCGCAGGAAGTCGAGGTCATGGTCCTGGACGTCGATCCGCAGAAGCGCCGCATCTCCCTGGGCCTCAAGCAGTGCCTGGACAACCCGTGGGAGACCTTCGTCGACAAGTTCCCGCCGGGAACCGAGATCGAGGGCGAGGTCAAGAACATCACCGAGTTCGGTCTGTTCGTCGGCCTGCCGGGCGACATCGACGGCATGGTTCACATGTCCGACCTCGACTGGAACAAGTCGGGTGAGGAGGCGATCGCCGAGTACAAGAAGGGCGACCGCGTCAAGGTGAAGGTGCTGGACGTCGACGTCGAGAAGGAGCGCATCTCCCTCGGCATCAAGCAGCTGGCCTCCGATCCGTTCGAGTCCGCCACCGCCGGCCTGAAGAAGGGCGACGTGGTGACCTGCACGGTGACGGCGGTGACCGACGGCGGCATCGAGGTGTCGGTGACCGAAGGCTTCACCGGCTTCATCCGCAAGTCCGACCTGTCGCGCGACCGTGCCGAGCAGCGCCCCGAGCGCTTCGCGGTGGGTGAGAAGGTCGACGCCAAGGTCACCCAGATCGACCGCGGCTCCCGCCGCATCTCGCTGTCCATCAAGGCCCGCGAGATGGAGGAGGAGAAGCAGGCGATGGCCGAGTACGGCTCGTCCGACTCGGGCGCCTCGCTGGGCGACATCCTGGGTGCGGCGCTCCGCCGCAAGCAGACGACCGGCGAGGAGTAAGGCTTCGGCCTTCCTTCGTGGAGAGTTGGGAAAGGGGCCGCCTCCGGGCGGCCCCTTTTCGTTTTGGGGCGGGATGGGCGTTGGGCTTTCGCTGCGCTCAACCCAACCTACCGGCGCATCCCATTTAGGTTGGGTTGGGGTGTCGGCCGCAAAACCCAACGTTGGTGCTTACCGCACCGCGTAGATGCACAGCAGGAACGTGTCCACCGTCTCGCCCGTGCCGCAGGGCAGCAGCACGCGCTTCAGCGTGCGGTAGGTGCCCTCGTAGGTGAAGGGCGGGGTGGTGCGCGAAACGGGGCGCCGCGTGCGCTCGCACTCCCGGTACATCTCGAACAGCCAGCCGAAGCGCTGCTGCGGGAACACGTCGTCGATCAGCTTGCCGGTGAGGTCGACGCCGAAGTACTCCGCCGCCGCCGTGCCGCACAGCGTCATGCGGCAGCGGCCCGTCTCCGGCTCCAGCCGCGTGATGCAGACGTGGCCCAGCCAGGGGCGGAAATCCTCGACCTGGAAATCGCGGCGCTCCGGCAGGGGACGGCCGGCGCGGCGCTCCTCCCACAGGGACTGGAAGGCGGCAAGCTTGTCGTCGGCGGTGGAGGCGGGTGTCATGGCCGGTGGTTCCGAAGGGATACCGCTATAGATTGGACCCTAAACGGTGAAGACACCATTAAGTTAGGGGGCAATGAATCGGCGCCCCCGCCGCGCACCCTTCGCGCCGGAAAATGGTTCCAGCATAACGGCTTACCTTGACGGGGGCGGACGGCTTTTGGCACGCTGGCGCGAACGGCGCGGGCCAACCGCGCCGGCCACCCCCGGGGGGAATTCCGACGCCATGACCAAATCGGAGCTGATCCAGCGGCTCGCGGAACGCAATCCGCACCTCTACCAGCGCGACATCGAGAAGATCGTCGGCACCATCTTCGACGAGATCACCGACGCGCTGGGGCGCGGCGACCGGGTCGAACTGCGCGGCTTCGGGGCCTTCTCCGTCAAGCGGCGCGACGCCCGCACCGGGCGCAACCCGCGCACCGGCGAATCGGTCGACGTGGGCGAGAAGTGCGTTCCCTTCTTCAAGACCGGCAAGCAGCTGCGCGAGCGGCTCAACACCGACTGAGCCTCACGCCGGCTGATCCCCACTCCGACTGATCTCCCCGCTCACTAGGAAGACGCCCGTGCGCTATCTCACCTGGATCATCACGCTGCCGATCGCGCTCGCCGCGGTCCTGTTCGCCGTCTCGAACCGGGGGGAGGTCACGCTGTCGCTGTGGCCGCTGCCCTTCACGGTGGAGGCGCCGGTCTATCTGGCGACGCTGATCGCGCTGCTGGTCGGCTTCCTCGCCGGCGGCGTCATCACCTGGATGAGCCAGGGCCGCCACCGCCGCCGCGCCCGCGCCCAGAGCGACCGCGCCTACACGCTGGAGCGCGAGCTGAAGGAGGCGCAGGCCCGCGCCGCCGCCGCCGAGAAGCGCATCGCCGAGCTGACCCGCCCGGTCGCCGGCCAGCCGCGCGTGCCGGCGCTGCCGTCCTCGGAAGCGGCCTGACGCTTTCGGAAGGCGCGCTTTCGGACTCGCAAAGGGGGGCGGTTTGCCCCCCGTCCCCGTTTAAGGGGGAAAGAGGCCAGCAAGGAGGTTGCCCATGCGCACGATCACCGGGGCGGAGCTGAAATCGGTCCTCCACCACCGCATGCTGATCGAGCGGCTGCGGCAAACCTTCCGTGCCGGAGTCGAGGTGCCCATGCGGCACCACCACACCGTCGAAACCTATGACGAGCACGACGGCACGCTGCTGCTGATGCCGGCGTGGCAGACGGGCAAGAACATCGGCATCAAAGTGGTGACGGTGTTCCCCGACAACGCCAAGCACGACCTGCCCGCGGTGCAGGGCGTCTACATCCTGCTGGACGGCAAGACCGGCCTGCCACAGGCCTTCATCGACGGCGCCACGCTGACCAAGCGGCGCACGGCCGCCGCTTCCGCGCTTGCCGCCACCTACCTGGCGCGGCCGGATTCGGAGCGGCTGCTGATGGTCGGCACCGGCGCCCTGGCGCCCGAGCTGATCGAGGCGCATGCCAGCATGCTGCCGATCAAGCACGTGCTGGTCTGGGGCCGCAGCATGGAGAAGGCGAAGAAGGTGGCCGCGCGCTTCCACCGCCCGAAGTTCCGCATCGAGGCCACCGACGATTTGGAAGGTGCCGTGCGCGGCGCCCACGTCATCTCCTGCGCCACGCTGGCGCGCGAGCCGCTGATCAAGGGCGCGTGGCTGCAGCCCGGCCAGCACATCGACCTCGTCGGCGGCTTCACGCCGGAGATGCGCGAGGCCGACGACGACTGCATCCGCAAGGCCCGCGTCTTCGTCGACACGCGCGAGGGTGCCTGCAAGGAGGCCGGCGACATCGTGCAGCCCCTGAACGCCGGCATCCTGACGCGCGACGACATCGCCGGCGACCTCTACGACCTGACGCGCGGCGAGCGCGCCGGGCGGCGCTTTTACGACCAGATCACCCTGTTCAAGTCGGTCGGCACCGCGCTGGAGGACCTGTGCGCCGCCCAGCTGGCGGTGGAGATGGTGATGCACAACGAAACATTGCGCTGACTGGGAAGCGCTGCGTCGGGCGCCCAGCAAGCACCTGTACTGTTGGTATAGGACCCGCCGGGGGTGGAACGGGATCCTTAGGTTTCTGTTGGTTCGGACACGAAACTTACCCGACAGGAGCACCCCCATGGCAGACGAACCCCGCAAGGTCGGTGTGTACGACCGCGTCGGCGGTGTGGCCGGGCAGGCCGGCGGCAAGTCCATCTGGTGGATTCTCGGGCTGATCATTCTGTTGATCGTGCTGGCCTTCCTCCTGTTCTAAGGGGCGGGCCCCGCCATGACCGAAGAGCAGCGCGTGCCGCTGCACGAAGAAGTCCTGTCGATCGGCAAGCGCACGGTCGAGGGCGACCGCGTCCGCGTCACCACGCGTGTCCTCGAACACCAGCAGACGGCCGAACAGGACCTGGACAGCGAAGAGGTCGACGTCGTGCGCGTGCCGGTCGGGCGTCCCGTGGACGCCGTGCCGGACACGCGGCAGGAGGGGGACGTGCTGATCGTCCCCATCGTCGAGGAGGAACTGGTCGTCACCAAACGGCTGGTCCTCAAGGAAGAACTGCACATCCGCAAACGCACCACCCGGCGCACGGAGCGGGTCACCGCCACGCTGCGCGCGGAGGAGGCGGTCGTCACCCGCGACCCGCCCGCGGCTGTGCCACCGGAATCCCCCTCAGGAGGAGAGACATGACCCACAAGACCATCGTCGCGCTTTACGACGACGCGACCGCCGCCCAGCGCGTGCTTTCGGATCTCGATACGGCCGGTCTGCGGCACGACTTCACCGTGATGGGCGGCGCCCACGCCAGGACCACCGCCGGCTGGAGCGACACCACCACCAGCACCACCAGCACCAGCAGCTACGCCGGCTCGCTCGGCTCCGACCTCGGCACCGACTACGATTCGCCGTCCAACCGCATCGGCACGCTGACCCGCATGGGCGTGCCGCACGACGACGCGCAGGTCTATTGCGAAGGCGTGCGCCGGGGCGGCGTGCTGCTGGTCGGCCGCGTCGACGACGGCCGCTGCGACGAGGCGCTGGACATCATCGAGCGCCACAACCCGGTGGACCCGGACGAGCGGCTGTCCCATTACCGCACCTCCGGCTGGACCGGCTACGACGCCACCGCCACCGATTACGACGCCACGCAGGTGGACGAGGAGCGCACCCGCTACGGCACCGGCACCGGGATGGGCACCGGGATGGGGCTGGGCGCCGCCGCCTCGGCCATGCGCGACGCCAACACCACGCAGACCCAGCGTCAGAGCACCGACACCCGCTCGTCGGGCCTGGGCAGCGACCACGAGGAGCGCATCCCGGTGGTCGAGGAGGCGGTGAACGTCGGCAAGCGCGCCATCGAGGGCGGCCACATCCGCGTGCGCAGCTACGTCGTCGAGCAGCCCGTCAACGAGACGGTGAACCTGCGTGACGAGCGCGTCTCCATCGAGCGCCGCGCCGTCGACTACCCGGCCGGCGAGGTGCCGCCCGACGCCTTCAAGGAGCGCACCATCGACGTGACCGAGCGGCGCGAGGAGGCCGTGGTCAACAAGGAGGCCCGCGTGCGCGAGGAGGTGGTGATCCGCAAGGAGGTCGAGGAGCGGGCGCAGAACGTCTCCGACACCGTGCGCCGCACGGAGGTGGAGATCGACGACAACCGCACCGACCGCCCGGATTCCGACCGGCCGATCACGGATCGTCCCATCACCGATCGCCCCATCACCGATCGTGACGTCTAGCGGGAACGCGGCCGGCGCCTCCCCTGTTGCTCATGTACGGCAACAGGGGAGGCCTGCCATGCACGACCGCATCATCGTGGCGCTCTACCACGACATCGACGTCGCCCTGCGGGCGCTGAACGACCTGGAAGGGGAGGGGCTGAGCGAGGCCTTCACCCTGCTCGGCAATGCCAGCGCCAAGGCCACGGCCGGGCTGGCCGGCGAGAACGAGGCCGGGCGCGGCTTCGCCTCCGCCTACCGCGTCGTCTACGACAGCACCGACAGCCGCGTCGACACGCTGAAGGACTTCGGCGTGCCCGACGACGAGGCGCACGCCTTCGCCGAGGCGGTCCGCCGCGGCGCCGTGGTGGTGGTCGGCCGGCTGGACAACGTCGCCTTCGAACGCGCGCTGGCGGTCATGGACCGCTACCACCCGGTGGACATGGACGAGCGCGTCCGCGCCTACCAGGACGCCGGCTGGACCCGCTACGACCCGGCCGCCCCGGATTACGATGCCGAGCAGGCCCGCGCCGAGTGGGCCGCGCACGTCACCGGCCGCGACACCGGCACCCGCGCGGCGGCCGCCGACCTCCGCGACGCCAACGACGCCCCGCTGCGCTCCCGCGTGCGGAGCTATGCGTTCTGAGGCTCCTCCCCGCCTCCGGCGGGGAGGGCTTTGATTTGAGCCCCCGGCGGCGGACGTGCTAGGGTCCCCGGATCCAGATTCAGGGGACCCGCCGCATGACCTCCGCCGCCTCGCGCATCTTCTGCGCCGTCGACACCACCGAGATCGACACCGCCCGCACCCTTGCGGGCCGCGTGTCCGGGGCCGTGGGCGGCGTCAAGCTGGGGCTGGAGTTCTTCATCGCGCACGGGCCCGCGGGCGTGCGCGCGGTGATCGGCGAAGACGGGCCGCCGCTGTTCCTCGATCTCAAGCTGCACGACATCCCCAACACCGTGGCCGGCGGCGTCAAGGCGGCGCTGCCGCTGAAGCCGGCCTTCATGACCATCCACACGTCAGGCGGCCCGGCCATGATGCGCGCGGCCGTGGAGGCCGCGTCCGCCGCCGGTGCGAACCGCCCGAAGATCCTCGGCGTCACCGTGCTGACCAGCCTGGACGACGGCGACCTGGGCGCGGTGGGGCAGGCCACGCCGGTGGGCGATCAGGTGGTGCGGCTGGCGAGGCTCGCAAAGGACTCCGGGCTCGACGGCATCGTCTGCTCGCCCAACGAGGTGGCGGCGATCCGTGCCGCCTGCGGGCCGGACCTCATCCTCATGGTGCCGGGCATCCGCCCGGCCTGGGCGGCGGCCAACGACCAGAAGCGCGTGATGACCCCGGCCGAGGCGGTGGCCGCCGGCGCCGACCATCTGGTGATCGGCCGGCCGATCACCGGCGACGCCGACCCGGCGGCGGCGGCCCGCCGCATTGTTGCGGAGATCGAAGGGGGCGCCGCATGAGCGTCGCGGTCAAGATCTGCGGCCTGAGCGAGCCGGAATCGCTGCGCGCCGCCATCGAGGGCGGGGCGCGCTGGGTCGGCTTCGTCTTCTACCCGGCCTCACCGCGCAACGTGGCGCCGGCGCTCGCGGCCGATCTGGCGCGGCTGGTGCCGACCGGCGTGCGCACCGTCGGCCTGTTCGTCGACCCCGACGACGATCTGCTGGAGCACGTGGTGGGGCAGGTGCCCTTCGACATGCTGCAGCTGCACGGCAAGGAGACGCCGGAGCGCGTGGCCGCCGTGAAGGCCGCCTTCGCCATCCCCGTGATGAAGGCCATCAAGGTCGGCGCGCCCGAGGATCTGGACCACGCCATGGACTACGCCGGGGCGGCCGACCGGCTGCTGTTCGATTCCAAGCCGCCGCCGAAGGTGGCGACGCTGCCGGGCGGCACCGGCATCGCCTTCGACTGGACGCTGCTGGCCGGTCGGACATGGCCGAAGCCGTGGATGCTGTCGGGCGGGCTGAACGCCGGCAACGTGGCGGAGGCGCTGCGGGTGACCGGCGCCCCGGCGCTCGACGTCTCCTCCGGCGTCGAGGACCGGCCGGGGCACAAGGACCCGGCGCTGGTGCGCGCGTTCCTGAAGACCGTGTCCGGCCTGGAGCCGCGCGCGTGAGCGCCCGGGTGTCGCGCATCCTGCTGCTCGCGGCGGTGGCGGTGTTCTTCACCCTGGTGGCGCTGGGCAACCTCACCGACTACGGTTCCAACTTCGCGTTCGTCCAGCACGTGCTGACGATGGACACGACGTTCCGCAGCCCGGCGCTGATGTGGCGCGCCATTGACGCGCCGGCCGCGCACCACGCCGCCTACGCGCTGATCATCGCGTGGCAGGCGGGCACCGCCGCGCTGTGCTGGTGGGGGGCGTGGCGGCTGTGGCGGGTGCGCACGCTGGACCCCGACATCTTCGAGCGGGAGAAGCGCGCGGGCATCGCCGGGCTGACCGTCGGGTTCCTGCTCTACGGCGTCGGCTTCATCGGCGTGGGCGGCGAGTGGTTCGCCATGTGGCAGTCGCAGACGTGGAACGGCCAGCGCTCGGCCGCCATCTTCCTCACCCTCATCGGTCTGGCGCTGCTGCACCTGTGCGGCGCGGAGCGGGGCCAGGGGCAAGAGCAGGGGCAGGCGTGACCCTTTCCGGTGACCCCCTCTTCGCCGCATGGCCGGCGGGCCGGTGTGCGGTTAGGATGGCCGCTCGCCCCGGAACCCTCGTGCGTCCCCGCGGAGGCCCATGACCGAGTTCAAGCCCGAACGCGCCAACGAACCGACCGACAGCTTATCGCCCGCCGAAGGCCTGGGCGTCGTGCTGGACGAGCATCTGCGCTGGATCGGCCAGTGGCACCGCGCCGCCTTCTACCGCTGGGGCCGGGGCGGGGAGCGGGTTTCGGCGCCGGCCTCCTTCGCCGCGTGGTGCAAGGCGGCGCGGCGCGACGACCTGACCCAGCAGCCGGCGGTCGAGAAACTCGCCACCGTGCACGAGCAGATGCACCGGCAGGCCAAGCTGATCCTGCTGAAGGCCGCCAACGGCGAGCGCCCGACGGAATCCGAGTACGAATCGGTGATCGCCCGCTTCGAGGATTTCGTGGCGCTTCTGCGCCGGGTGGAGCGCGCGTTCGGCGCCGCCGCTTCGGGCCTCGACCCGCTGACCGGCCTGCGCTCCCGCCGCGGCATGGACGAGGCGCTGGAGCGCGAGCAGAACCGCTTCCGGCGCGCCGGCCAGCCGTTCTGTGTGGCGCTGGTCGACATCGACAAGTTCAAGGGCATCAACGACACCTACGGACACGACATCGGCGACCGCGTGCTGGGCGCCACCGCCGCCGTGATCAGCCGCGGCATCCGCAGCTTCGACGAAGCCTTCCGCATGGGCGGCGAGGAGTTCCTGGTCTGCCTGAAGGAAACCATCCTGGAGGAGGGCTTCCGCGTCATCGACCGCCTGCGCCAGGACCTGGAACGCTCCCCCGTCGTGCTGCCGGACGGGCGCAGCATCAACGTGACGGCCTCTTTCGGCCTCGTCCAGGCGGCGGCCGACGTCGGCATCGACGAGCTGATCCAGCGCGCCGACCGCGCCCTCTACCACGCCAAGCACACCGGCCGGAACCGCACCGTGCGCTATGGTCTGGACATGGCGACATCGTAGGGGCGACGTCGTAAGGTGGCTCCCCCGCAAGGCGGCTTGGCCGGCGGGGCGGGGCGGGATAGGATCGGGCTTCTCACTTCCGGCGCTGCGGCGGGGCTTTGATGCGCACCACTCCCGAGTTTCCCAACCTCTTCATCCTCGACCACCCGCTGATCCAGCACAAGCTGACGCTGATGCGCGACAAGGAGCGCTCGACGGGCGGCTTCCGCACGCTGCTGCGCGAGATCTCGCTGCTGATGGGCTATGAGATCACCCGCGACCTGCCGCTGACGACCGAGCGGATCGACACGCCGCTGTGTCCCATGGACGCGCCGGTCATCGCCGGCAAGAAGCTGGCCATCGTGCCGGTGCTGCGCGCCGGCCTGGGCATGGCGCAGGGCCTGCACGAGCTGGTGCCCTCGGCGCGCGAGGGGCACATCGGCCTGTACCGCGACCACGACACCAAGCAGCCGGTCGAGTACCTGGTCAAGCTGCCGGAGGCGGAAGGGCGGCTGTTCATCGTCGTCGATCCCATGCTGGCCACCGGCAATTCCGGCGTGCACGCCTGCGACGTGCTGAACCGCCACGGCGTGGACGACGACAACATCCGCTTCATGGCACTGGTGGCCGCCCCCGAGGGCGTGCGCGTCTTCCACGCCGCGCATCCGCGCATCAAGGTGTTCACCGCGGCACTGGACAGCCACCTGAACGAGAACGCCTACATCGTCCCCGGTCTGGGCGATGCCGGCGACCGCATGTTCGGCACCAAGTAAGGATGGCCGGGCAGGGGGCATTGTTGCGCCCGGGGGAACGGCGTTGTCCCACGGGCGGGGTTTTTCCCGGCGGCGGGACGGATTAGGTAAGGCGCAGTCCTTCCAGCCCCATTCGGGAGTCCGCCATGAGCACGCCCTCCGCCCTGCAGGCATCTCTGCAAACCCGCCCCGTCCTGGCCGCCGCCGCGGGCATGGAGACGTCGGACGGGGCCGGCGTCAGCCTGACGCGCCTGTTGGGCACGCCGCGCCTGCGCATGCTGGACCCGTTCCTGATGCTGGACTTCTTCGGCTCCGACCGGCCGCAGGAGTACCTTGCCGGCTTCCCCGAGCACCCGCACCGCGGCTTCGAGACGGTCACCTACATGCTGGCCGGCCGCATGCGCCACGCCGACAACCACGGCCACGAGGGCGTCATCGAGACCGGCGGCATCCAGTGGATGACCGCCGGGCGCGGCATCCTGCATTCCGAGATGCCGGAACAGCAGGACGGCCTGCTCAAGGGCTTCCAGCTGTGGATCAACCTGCCGGCCCACCTGAAGATGACCGAACCGCGCTACCAGGAGGTGCCGGCCGCCGGCATCCCGGTGGAGGCGCGCGAGGACGGCGTCACGGTGAAGGTGATCGCCGGCACCACCTCGCGCGGCACCACCGGCCCGGTGCGGGCGGAGGCGACGGAGGCCCGCTACTTCGACGTGACGCTGCCGCCCGGCGCGTCCTTCGCCGAGGCGCTGCCGGAGGACTACACGGCGGCCCTGGTGGTGTTCGAGGGGGCGCTGACCGCCGCCGGCACGCCGGTGGAGCCGCTGGGCATCGCCGTGCTGGGCGAGGGCGGGCAGGCGGTGGCCACCGCCGGGCCGCAGGGTGCGCGCTTCCTGCTGCTGGCCGGCCGCCCGCTGCAGGAGCCGGTGGCGTGGGGCGGCCCCTTCGTCATGAACACCCGCGAGGAGGTCATGCAGGCCTTCCGTGACTTCGAGGAGGGACGGTTCTAGGGCGCTTGCGCGCGTCGGCGTGCGTCGACACACTGCGGCGCATGTCGAACGCGCTCGTCCCCTTCGCCGGCCCGCTGTACGAGCGGGACCACATCGCCTGGATGCAGGAGCAGGCCGCCCTGCTGCGCGCCGGGCGCCTCGCGGCGGTCGATGCGCCGCGGCTGGCCGAGGAGCTGGACGCCATGGTGCACGCCGAACGCCGCGCGCTGGGCCTGCTGCTGAAGACCGCCATCGAGCATCTGCTGAAGTGGCGCTTCCAGCCGGAACGGCGGTCGGAGGCGTGGCGGCGCGCCGTCTTCCAGGCGCGCGACGGCATCGAGGACATCCTGGACGCCAGCCCCGTCCTGCGCTCCGACCTGGAGGCGCTGGTCGAGCGCAACTACCGCCGCGCCGTGCGCGACGCCGCGCTGGAGACCGGCCTGCCCGAAACGGCGTTCCCCGCCGCGTGGCCGTTCGCGGTCGAAGACATCCTGTTCGGGACGTTCTGACGCACGCCCATTGCCGGATTCCTGCCATGTGATCTCGGCAACCGTCCTTCCGGATTTGCAAGACTACGCTTGCGGGCATGCGCATGACGGATATCATGCGCCTGCGTGGTAGTTCTTTCGGGTTCGAATCTCAGGTTGGGGGGGCTGGTGGAATGCGCTGGGCGATGGTTCTGACCGTGTGTGCGGCGCTTGTGTCCGCGTTCTCCCCGCAGCCGGCCAAGGCCGTCGACGTGGCCAAGGCGGCCACCGAGTTCGGCCAGGAAGGGGCCTGGACCAACGTCTGCGACATCGACCGCATGACCGATTCCCGCGCCTGCCGGCTGGCCGTCTACCGCCTGTTCGACGACGGCAAGGACGTGGGCTTCATCGCGCTCAGCGTCATCCCCACGGGCAACGACTACCACCTGTTCCTGACGTCCAGCCAGGGCATGATCGACAGCTGCGCCATCCGCGTCGACCGCCAGCCGCGCATCGAGTCGCGCATCGCGACGATCAACATGTGCATGTTCCCGAACTTCATGTCGGGCCGCATCCTGGATCAGTTCAAGAACGGCTCGACCGTGCTGGTCCGCGTGAACTTCACCCGCGCCAGCAAGCGCGACATCGACTTCTCGCTGAACGGCTTCAGCAAGAACTTCGAAGAGATGCAGCGCAGCCTGCAGTAGCGGGACATTCCCGACGTTGAGTTTTCGCTGCGCTCAACCCAACCCAACCTACGCGGAACGTTCCTGTAGGTTGGGTTGAGGCGCCAGCCGCAAAACCCAACGTCGTGCGCTACGTCCGCCGCCGCCCGGCGCCCGGCCCGCGGCGGTCGTCCTCGTCGAACAGTTCGGCCAGCTTGTTCATCACCGTGCCGCCCAGCTGCTCGGCGTCCACGATGGTGACGGCGCGGCGGTAATAGCGCGTCACGTCGTGGCCGATGCCGATCGCCACCAGCTCTACCGGCGACCGCGTCTCGATGAACTGGATCACCTCGCGCAGGTGGCGCTCCAGGTAGTTGCCGGCGTTGACCGACAGCGTCGAGTCGTCGACCGGCGCGCCGTCGGAGATGACCATCAGGATGCGCCGCTGCTCGGAACGCGCGATCAGGCGGTTGTGCGCCCACATCAGCGCCTCGCCGTCGATGTTCTCCTTCAGGATGCCTTCGCGCAGCATCAGGCCCAGGTTCTTGCGCGCCCGGCGCCACGGCTGGTCGGCCGCCTTGTAGACGATGTGGCGCAGGTCGTTCAGGCGGCCGGGGTTGGACGGCTTGCCGTGGCTCAGCCAGTGCTCGCGCGCCTGCCCGCCCTTCCAGGCGCGGGTGGTGAAGCCCAGCACCTCCACCTTCACCGCGCAGCGCTCCAGCGTGCGGGCCAGGATGTCGGCGCTCATGGCGGCGATGGTGATCGGCCGGCCGCGCATGGAGCCGGAGTTGTCGATCAGCAGCGTCACCACCGTGTCGCGGAAGTCCATCTCCTTCTCGCGCTTGTACGACAGCGGCAGGACCGGGTTGACGACGATGCGCGACAGCCGCGCGGCGTCCAGCAGCCCTTCCTCCAGGTCGAACTCCCACGAGCGCTGCTGCTTGGCCAGCAGGCGGCGCTGCAGCCGGTTCGCCAGCTTGGAGATGACCCCCTGCAGGTGCTGGAGCTGCTGGTCCAGCATCAGGCGCAGGCGCGCCAGCTCGTCCGGGTCGCACAGCTCGTCGGCGGCGACCACCTCGTCGAACTGGGTGGTGAAGGCCTTGTAGGCGTTGGGATCCACCTCGGGCCGGCGGTTGTGGTCGGGGCGCCAGGGATAGCCGGGGCCGGCCGGCTCCTCCGCCCCCTCGCCCTCGCCCAGGTCGCCTTCGCCTTCTTCGCCGCCGTCCTCCGCCCCCTCGCCGTCGTCCGATTCCTGCGTCTGCTGGGAGGTGAGCGAATCGGCCTCGGTGGAGACGTCCTCCTGCCCGCGGGTCTGGCCCTCGTTCGGCTGGCTCTCGTTTTCCTCGGAGGATTTCTCCTCCTGCTCGTCCTCCTCGCTGGTGTCGGGTTCCTGGCCGACCTCCATGTCCAAATCGGCCAGCAGCTTGCGCACGGCGCGGGCGTAGGCGTCCTGGTCGGCCATGACGTCGGCCAGCTCGTGCAGGTCGTGCTTCAGCTTCTGCTCGACCCAGGGGCGCCACAGCTCGACCATCCGCTGCGCCGAGGCGGGCGGGGCGGCGCCGGTCATCGCCTCGCGCGCGATGAGGCGCAGCGCCTCGGCCAGGGGGGCCTGCTCGCGGTCTGTGACCTTCTCGAAGCCCTGGCGGCGGTAGCGCTCGTCCAGCGCCGCCTCCAGGTTGGCGGCGACGCCGGTCATGGCGCGGGCCCCCAGCGCCTCGCAGCGGGCCTGCTCCATGGCGTCGAAGGCGGCGCGCGCCGTGTCGCCCAGCGGCAGGCGCTGGGCGTGGATGGCGTTGTCGTGGAAGCGCAGGCGCAGCGCCACGGCGTCGGCCGCCCCGCGCAGCGTGGCGACGTCGTGCGGGTTGAGGTCGCGCGCCGGCAGCGGCACGCGCACCCGCGCGCCCATCACCCCCGGCGGGTCGGAGGAGAAGCCCACCTGGATGTCGTCCCGCCCCGACAGCGCGCGCACGGCGGCGGTGGTGGACCGCTTGAAGACTTCGACGGGGGATTCGCGATCGGACATGGCGGTCTTCAGGTCAGGAGCTGGAAGTCGGCAAGGCGCGCGGCCTTGCGGTCGAAGGTGAGGGTGGCGGAGCAGCCCCGGCGGGTGTTCGTCTGGCCGATCAGCGCGTCGGCGAAGCCGGGGCCGCCGTTGCGCCAATCGGCCAGCGCTTCGGCGACCTCGGCCCGGTCTTCGATGGCGAACCCGTCGGCGACGATCAAGGCGTCGAGCAGGTCGGCGACGGCATCCTTGCCGTAGCGATAGCCGCGGGTCAGCACCCACACCGTCTCGCACAGGACGGCGCGGTTGATGAAGACCTCCTCCCCGGCGTTGGTGTGGCGATCCACGAACGCCTTGGCGGCGGCGGACTGCGCAGGTTCGTCGTTGAGGAGGAAACGCAGCAGGACGTTCGTGTCGATGCCCTTCATGCACGCGTCGCCCGGTCGATCGCCGCCTGGGCGATCACGTCATCGATTTCCTCCGGCGACAGCGGCCGTTCCGGCTTCGGGAGGAAGCCGAACAGGTCGCTGGCCCTACGGGGCCGCGGCACCAGCACGGCCGTGTGCCTGGCGGCGTCGACGTCGATCCGCACGCGGTCGCCGGGCTTGAGGCCGAGCCGGTCGCGGACGTCCTGCGGCAGAGCGATCTCGCCGTTCGGTCCGACCTCGATGTAGCCCATGGCGACCTCCTTACGCGGGCCGTCACACCAGGTTGACGGCCACCCCCGTCTCCGGCAGTTCGGTGCCGAAGCAGCGCTGGTAGTACTCGGCCACGGCCGGGCGCTCCACCTCGTCGCACTTGTTCAGGAACGTGATGCGGAAGGCGAAGGCCACGTCGCTGAAGATCTCGGCGTTCTGCGCCCAGGTGATGACCGTGCGCGGGCTCATCACCGTCGACACGTCGCCGTTGATGAAGCCCTGGCGCGACATGTCGGCCAGCCGCACCATGGCGCTCACCGTCTCGCGGCCCTTGGGGTTGTCGTAGCTGGGCACCTTGGCCAGCACGATGTCCACCTCCGCGTCGTGCGGCAGGTAGTTCAGCGTGGCCACGATGTTCCAGCGGTCCATCTGGCCCTGGTTGATCTGCTGCGTGCCGTGGTAGAGGCCCGTGGTGTCGCCCAGGCCCACGGTGTTCGCCGTGGCGAACAGGCGGAAGCCCGGGTGCGGGCGGATCACGCGGTTTTGGTCGAGCAGCGTCAGCTTGCCCTCAACCTCCAGCACGCGCTGGATGACGAACATCACGTCCGGGCGGCCGGCGTCGTACTCGTCGAACACCAGGGCGCAGGCGTGCTGCAAGGCCCAGGGCAGGATGCCCTCGCGGTATTCGGTGACCTGCTGGCCGTCGCGCAGCACGATGGCGTCCTTGCCCATCAGGTCGATGCGGCTGATGTGGCTGTCCAGGTTCACGCGGATGCACGGCCAGTTGAGGCGGGCGGCCACCTGCTCGATGTGGGTGGACTTGCCGGTGCCGTGATAGCCCTGGATCATCACGCGGCGGTTGTAGGCGAAGCCGGCGAGGATGGCGAGCGTGGTGTCGCGGTCGAAGCGGTAGGCGTCGTCGACGTCGGGGACGTGCTCGCTGCGCTGGCTGAACGCCGGCACCTGCAAATCCGAATCGATGCCGAAGGTTTGGCGCACCGACAGCTTGATGTCCGGCACGTGGTCGAACTTGGCCGAGGTGGCCTGCGAGGCTCCAGGAGAAGGCATGGGAAGGGTCTTGTCGTTTCGCGTCGGTTCCCGGCGGACGGCGGTGCCGGCTCGATTGGTCAGTCCTTATACACCATAACAGGCTTTGAGGGTGTTGTAGGCCTGATTGATCTGTTTCAGCTTCTCCTCCGCCTCGCGATCGCCGCCGTTGGCGTCGGGGTGGTGGATCTTCACCAGCTCGCGGTAGCGGGCCTTGATGCGGGGGAAGTCCACCGGCGGGGAAAGTTCGAGGACGGCCAGCGCCTCCTCCTCCGGGGTGCGGGCGCTGCGGCGGCGTTCCGCCTGCTCCTCGCCGTGGTCCTTGCCGGCGTCGCGGCCGAACTCGAACCCGAAGCCGTGCATGGCGCGGTCGCGCAGGAACTTCTCCTGCACGCGCCAGAATCCCATGGGCCACGTCGGCCGCTGCCAGGTGGTGTCCTTGCGCACCTCGCGCTCGATCTGGTCGGCCGACATGCCGGCGTAGTAGTCCCACGCCTTGTTGTACTCGCGCACGTGGTCCAGGCAGAACCAGAAGTACTCGTTCAGGCGGTCGCGGCCCTTCGGCGCGCGGTGCGCGCCCTCGCTCTGGCAGCCCGGATGGTCGCAGGCGCGCAGGGCGCGGTGCGGCTGTTCGTAGGAGCGGTGGTCGGCGACACGGGCACGGTTGCGGTGCATCGGTTGAGTATGGGGAGGCGCCAACGCTCTGGCAAGCGCGGCATGGCTGCCTGAACGGGTGTGTGGCAGCCGCCTTGACAGCGCCACGGTTCGGCGGTCCCCTGTCGGGGAATCGCCGCACGGAGGACCGCCATGACCTACGCCGAACGCATCCGCCGCAACCTCGCCGACGGGCTCGCCCCGCAACGTCTGGAGGTGGTGGACGACTCCGGGCGCCACGCCGGCCACGCCGGGGCCCGGCCGGAGGGTGAAACCCACTTCAGCGTCACTGTCGTGTCGTCGGCCTTCGAGGGAAAGTCGCGCGTCGAACGCCAGCGTATGGTCTACGCCTTGCTGAAGGACGAGATGGCGGAGCGCGTGCACGCGCTGGCGCTGAGCACGCTGACCCCGCAGGAAGACCGCTGAATCGCGGAATTCCGCCAGTTCCCGTGTGGTGCTGGCGGAATAGCATACATACGCATGCAACCAAAAGGCGATAATATCGAGAGTAGCGGCAGAGATGGATGCAGCGTGGGTTGCAATTCGCGCCTCATTTAGTAAAGTGCGAACCGTGCACCATTTATCGCGCCGCGTCGGGACCGCGTTCCGCCCGGCAGGCACGGGGGGAAGGCAGCGCATGGCGAAACGGGGGCCGAAGACAAAGCGGAAGACCGAGCAGACGTCGGTCGTGTCCGGTTTGCAGAGCCGCAACATCATGGTCGGCGGCCATCGCACCAGCATGCGCCTGGAGCCGTCCATGTGGGACGCGCTCGACGACATCGCCAAGCGCGAAGGGCTGACCGTGCACGAGCTGTGCACCCGCATCAAGGAACGCATTGAGCAGCAGGCGAAGCTGCGCGACGACGCGGACGAGGACAAGGTGACGCTCACCTCCGCCGTGCGGGTTCTGATCGCCATGTACTACCGTCGCGCGTCCACCGACGAGGGGCACAGCCGCGCCGGGCACGGCGAGGGTGACCCGTTCGCCGGGACGCCCTTCGCGGTGTCGCCGCGCGAGGACGGCGACCCGCCGACCGACGAGGGCGGCGAGCCGCCGGGCGGTGAGGGACCCGGATTCTCCGGCCCCGGCAAGCCGCCGGGCGTCAGCGGCAAGCCGCAGGCCGCCCCGGCACACCTGGACGCGTAAGATACGCCTGGACGCGTAAGATCTCGTAGACGCTGGGTTTCGACCCGACCCACGCGGTCAATCGGCCGCCGCGGCGTCCTTGCGGTCGCCCGTGTAGTGCTCGGGCCAGTGGCGGCGGGCGTGTTCGCCGTCGCCGCGGAACATGTGGCACATGTCCAGAAGCGGCGGCCGGCCCTTCGAAACCGGGCGGGTGCCCTCGGCCTTGGCGCGCTCCTCGGCTTCGCGGGAGAGCAGCGGGAACACGGTCTGGAACGCCGTGGTGGCGACCGGCCCAAGCAGCTCGACCAGGTGGGTGCAGCCGTGCACGCCGCCCAGCCGTTCCTTCACGGCGCGCGTCCAGCCCTTGGTGACGTTCAGGCCGACCAGCTTCTGGAAATCGGGTGTGATGTCGCCGCAGGCGTGGTAGGGGCTCTTCTCCGTCACCACCTCCACGGCGTGCACGGTCAGCTGGTTGTCGACGGTCAGGCGGATCCACATCTCGTGCACGGGGTCGCCCGGCTCCAGCCGGCCGCGCTGCTCGGTGTTGAAGCCGTAGCTCTTTACGTCCGTCAGGTGGCCCTCGATATCCCACAGCCCGTCGGTGCGGCGATACCCGCGGCAGACCACCTCGCGGGTGTGGATGTGCTCGCGCGCGGCGGGTTCGGACAACGGCATGGACATTCCTTCGCTCTCGACACCGCTACCGTGCGGTGCAGCGAATATCGGCGGGGCTGACGCTAGGGTCAAGGCAGCCCCGCCGCAATCCTGCCATCACTCCCCGGCGCACGCCGTCAGGACGAGGCCTCGACCGAGTACTGGGAGCCGAAGATGAAGGCGTCGCGGTCCTTGATCTCGTCCTCCAGGTGCGCGCGCACCACGGCGAACAGGTCGCGGATGGAGACGATGCCCACCACCTCGTCGCCGCGCACCACCGGCAGGTGGCGGTAGCGGTGCCGCTCCATCAGGGCCAGCGCCGCGCCGGCGGTGGCGTCGGGGTCCAGCGTGTCGGGATCGGCGGTCATCACCTCGCCCAGGCGGGTGGCGTCGGGGTCGCGCCCGGCGGCGACCACGCGGGTGGTCAGGTCGCGTTCGGTGAAGATGCCGACCAGCCGCCGCCCTTCGGTGACCAGAACGGCGGCGATCCGGCGCTCGGCCATGATCCGCGCCGCTTCCCGCACGCCGGCCCCGGTGGGCAGGCAGGTGAGCGTCTGGTCCTTGATGACGTCCGGTATCAGCTTGCGGTTCGGCATGGATCGTCTCCCCTCCCCAACATTGCATCCGATGCGCGACAATCAGTCGTGCCAATGAAATGTTGCGGTGGTGAAGGCCGCGTTCAAGGTGCGGACGTTCAAGGTGCGGATCGCCGGCCTTCCATGTCGGCCGGCGGGGTGACGCGCACGGCGGTGATCTGGTGGCGCTGGCGGCGCAGGATCTCGAAGCGGAAGCCGTAGAAGGTGAAGACCTGCCCCACCTCCGGGATCATGCGCGCCTCGTACAGCACCAGCCCGGCGATGGTGGAGGCCTGCTCGTCCGGCAGGCGCCATTCGAACTCGCGGTTCAGGTCGCGCAGCGTCACCCAGCCGTCGATGACGTAGGAGCCGTTGGGCTGCGGGCGCACGCCGGCCACCTGGACGTCCAGTTCGTCGGAGATGTCGCCGACGATCTCCTCCAGGATGTCCTCCAGCGTCACCACGCCCATCAGGGTGCCGTACTCGTCCACCACCAGGGCGAAGTGCTCGCGCCGCTCGCGGAAGGCCTGCAGCTGGTCGAGCAGCGTGGTGGTGTCGGGGATGAACCAGGGCTGCGCCGCCAGCGCCACCACGTCCAGCGTGTCGAGCCGGCCGCCCTGCGCCCGCACCTCGCGCAGCAGCGCCTTGGCGTGCAGCACGCCGACGATGTTGTCCGGCTCGTCCTTCCACAGCGGCAGGCGGGTGTAGGGGCTGGCGAGCACCCCGTCGACGATCTGCGCCGGCGGCTGGCCGGCGTCGACGGTGACCAGGGTGCGGCGGTGCGTCATGATCTCCGCCACCGACACCTCGGCTAGGTCGAGGATGGAGCGCAGCATGGCGCGCTCGTGCCGCACCTCCTCGTCCTCCTGCGTGGGCTCCTCGCCGCGGTGCAGCTCGATGGCGCCGCGCAGCTCCTCGGCCGAGCTGCCGACGGAGACGGTGCGGATGTCGCTGCCGAACAGCCGCATCAGCCGCGCCACCAGCCACGCCACGGCGGCGGTGATCGGGGCCAGCACGCGGACCACCGCCCGCACCGGCCGCGCCACCGCCAGCGCCACGCGGTCGGCGTGATTGATGGCGTAGGTCTTGGGCATCACCTCGGAGAAGACGACGACCAGCACCGTCATGCCGACGGTGGCGTAGGCCACGCCGGTGTCGCCGAACAGGCGGATCAGCACGCTGGTGGCCAGCGCCGACGCCAGGATGTTGACCGTGTTGTTGCCCAGCAGCAGGGCGCCGATCAGCCGCTCCTTGTCCTCGCGCAGGCGGTTCACGAGGCGGGCGCGGGAACTCCCCTCGTTCTCCAGCTGATGCATGCGCGGCCGCGAGGCGGCGGTCAGCGCCGTCTCCGAGCCCGAGAAGAACGCCGACAGCAACAGCAGCACGAGGATCGCCAGCGCCGACAGCCACAGCGTGAGGTCGTCGGTGAGCGCGGCGGCGAGGTCGGGGGCGGCGTCCATGGGGAGGGTCAGGTATGCCGGGAGGCCGTCGACCCGGCCGGCGGAGGAACCGCTGCCGGGCTGTTGCGGCCGGGACGGCGGCGCAAGGGATAGGGGCGGATCAGCACCTCGGCGGGAATGCGCCATTCCCGATGGAGCTTCCATGCCTGCTCCAG
>NZ_DASPMG010000077.1:0-6507 GCF_035627195.1 Azospirillum sp. | reverse complement strand
GCCAAGTCGGTGTTCTACGTCGCCGATTTCCTGCTGTCGGAACTCGACGCCGCCTTCAACCGCCGCGATTTCGAAGCGGCGGTGCGCCAGTCACTGCGCCGGTCGGAGGAGGACAGCGAGGCGGTGCTGGCAGGGATGCTCCAGCAGCGCCTCGACGATCACTTCACCGCGCTTCAGGCCATGGTGTCGCCGCAGAACTGACGGCGCCGCCGGCGCCGTTACCGTTCAGGCGTGACGCGGGCGGACACCGCCAGGGGAACGCGGTTGGCGCCCGAACCTTTCGACCGCGTTATCAGCCAGTCCATCGCCAAGGCGCCGGCCACGGCGCTGCCCACCGCATAGACGCGGCTGACCGCGACGGCCCCTTCGGTTGCGCTGACGGTACCGGCGGCCGCGGTCGCGGCGGCCTCGGCGCCCACGAACGGCAGGGCGCCGAGGCCGCCGGTGAGGACGTTGAAGGCAACGACGCCGCCGATGGCGCCGAGGCCGATGGCGAACGTCTGATTACGCTGCGCCCAGGATGTTTCCTCGCTGGCCCGCGGCAGCTTCGGCAGCGGCGGCAAGGGCGGCGGTGCCTGCGTCACGCCGGGCGCCTGGGCTTGGGCCTGGGGGGCCTGGGCGAGCGTCAGGTCGGCGGCGTGCCCGCCGGTGGGGAGGCTGGTGGCGGCGATGGCGATCGCCAAGGCCAGAGCGGGACCCTTCATGGACTGTTCCCCTATCGCGTGGCGGCAGGCCGGTAGGCCGAGGCGGGTGGTCAGTTTGCCGAGATGCGGTCGAGCGTCGTCGCCAGCAGCGCCTCGACCGCCGCGTCGACGGCCAGCCGGGCGTTCGCCTCGATGATCCAGCGCTTGGCCATGCGCGTCGCCGGCTCGCCCAGCTCGTTGAGCTGGTGCAGGGCGCCGGCCAGATCCCCTTCGGTCAGGCGGCGGTTGATGATGTCGAGGCCCTTGATGGTGGCGTTCGATTCCACCGCGCCCGGCAGGCCGGATGTGGCGACCAGCTGCGTGATCCAATCCTGAATGCGGTCGGTCAACGACCGCTGGGCCGTCACCTCGGCCACCGCCTGGATGTTGGGGGCGACCAGGGCCACGAAGGTCTCGCGCAGTTCGGTCACCGTCGCCACGCCGGTGGCGGCGAACGGGGCCAGCGCCGACAGGGCGTCCGCCAGGCGCTTGTCCTCGCCCACCAGCTTCATGCCGGCGTCGAGTTCCCGCTGGTAAGGCTTGGAGGTCTGCAGCTTGACCAGCAACTGCTGCGACACCAGCGCCAGCCGGGTCGAAGCGGGGCCATTGCCGTTGGCGTTGATCTGTTCGAGGCGCTTCTCCGCCTCCTGCAGGCGCTCGCCGAGCGCCGCGGCTTCCCGCTGCGCCTGCTCCAGCTTCGCTTGCAGGTCGGCGCGGGCGCTCTCCTCGCCGGACAGTTTGGCCTGGAGTTCGGCCCGGGCGGCCGCTTCCTGGTCGAGCTTGGCCTGCAGATCGCCGCGCGCCGCGTCCTGCTGGTCGACCTTCGCCTGCAGCTCGGTGCGCGCGGTGTCCTGCTGGTCCAGCTTGGCCTGCAGCGCGCCGCGGGCGCCGGCTTCGGTGTCCAGGCGGCCGGACAGGGAGGCGACGCCGGCGTCCAGCGCCTTCAGGCGCTCCGGCGTGGTGCCGATGGCGGCGTCGATTTCGCCGAACCGCCGCTCGATGGTGTTGAAGCGGCCCTCGATCCCGTCCATCCGGCCGGCCGTGCGGTCGCCCCGCTCCTCCGACGCCGCAAGGCGGGTGCCGATCTGCGCGAAGCCGCTCTCCAGCTGGTCGATGCGGCGGGCCGAGACGTTGAAGTTGCCGCCGACCGCCTCGATCGCGTCGACGCGGCCAGCGGTGCTGCGGTTCTGGCCGTCCAGCGCGGCGATGCGCTGCGACAGCGCCTCCAGCCGGCCGTCGGCGGTCACCAGGTCGATGGCGGGCGCCACCTGCGGGATGTGCCCGAACTTCTCCAGCAGGACCGGACGCAGGGCCGGCGTGGCGACCGCGAAGGCCGAGCCGGTCAGTGCCACCAGCGAGACGAACAGGGCGAAGCCGTTGCCCCGCGCCCGAGGCGGCGGCGCGGCCACCGGCCCGCGGTCTGCGGGGCGATCGGTCCGCGACGGACCCGTCAGTTCCTTCTCCATGGCGCTCGCGCCCGGCTTGTCTGCGGAAGAGGCCCGATCCAGTTCGGGCGAAACGGACGTCGACATGCGGTCTTCCATCAAGAGTGGGCGCGCGCCGGATGACGGCGATGCTGGATCATGGACGCCGGTTGGCCAGCGCGGATCACGGGCGGGCGTAGATGCGGTCGGTGGCGATCGCCGAGGACCACAGCGGGATGGCCTGCTGGTCGCCGTCCGCGATGTAGTGGACCGGGTTCGGCTTCGCCCCGGAGGTGCGCTGGGTGTAGTGGTGGAACCAGTTGCCGGCGAAGCCGCCAATCACCGCCGCCACGACCGTGGGCAGGCCGATCACCCCGTCGAGCACGATGAGGCCGGCGACGACACCGAGGCCGATGGCCACCATCTGCTGCGGTTCAAGGTTCAGCATGCCGGCCGAAGGCTGGGCAGGCGCCACCGGCGCGCCCGGCGCGGGGCTCTGCGGGGCCGGGTTCACCTGGATCAGTTCCAGCCGTGCCCGGTCCATGTCGGACAGAATCTGCTGGCGGAACGTGACGGTCTCCGCCATCGCGCCCTGGCCATACCCGACAAGCGCCGCGATCAGCAGCAGCACACGCCCGATCCCCATTCCGGTCCCCCTCGTTTTCGCCGGCCGGAGCCGCCGCCGCCCCGTCCCCACACAGCCCGGAACCCCGCCGTCCATGCCCCACGCGGGGAGCGAGCGGCGTGTTCCCGGATATTCCCCTTTTTCAGTACCACGATTGGTGGAGCAGATTGAAGTCCCGACTTGACCGCGCGGCGTGATAACGAATAATCGCGCATGTGAGAAACTGGGGGCGGGCCGCCGTGGCCACGCCTCCGAGCCGGACCAGGGGAGGCCCCCGCAGGGGTGGCCGATGAGGACATGCTGACAGGCGAGGCCGGGTGGAACCTGCTCGCGGCGAACGCGGCGGCCGGGTTGCTGGCGCTGGTCCTGCCCATGCTGGTGATCGGCGTGGTGTCCGCGCTCAGCCATCGGCTGGCGACGCTGGACTTCTACGGCATTCCCCCGCTGATGCTGCTGCCCAAGGTCGCCGGCCTGCTGCTGGGCGTGGTGGTGCTGGCCGACTGGCTGCCGGAGGGGCGCTTCGCCGCCAGCACCTTCTTCGATCCGGGCAGCTACTGGAACATGGCGGCGACGGAGTTCCTGCGGCGTTGCGCCGACCCGCTGGCCTACGACCTGGAGGCGGCGCTGGGCGACGCGCTGTGGGGCGACGCGGGGCTGCTCGTGCGCATCGCGGCGTGGCTGATGCTGTTGGCGCTTGCCGCGGAGGCGGTGCTGGCGGTGCTGGTGTCCGGCTGGATCCAGGGGCTGCGGAACTTCGCCGCGGCCATTCTTTTGGCACTGTCCGGCGCGTTCATCGCCGTGTACAGCGTCGCATTCATTCTGTGGGCGGTGTACCTGCTCAATTTCTGGGTCTTTCTCGTGCTGGCCGTCGTCTACCAGTACAAGCGCCACCACAGTCACGCGGTTTGACGGGAACGGGCATGGCAGCGCACAGGCCGCACAGCACCTCCGGGCCGCCGGTCGTCGAAGGCAAGGGCACCTACATCGCGCGCGGCGTCGGCGGCCGGCTGGAATTGACCGGCAACCGGCTGCGCATCGTCAAGGGTGGCATCTTCGGCTACATCATCACGCTGCTGGGCATCGAGGGCGGCTTCGTCGAGCGCACCGTCCGGGTGAGCCAGATTTCCAGCATCGAGCTGGACGTGCCGGTGATGTTCTTCCGCTTCATCCGCATGTCCTATCCGGGCAGCCCGACGATGTCCGGCCACACGTTCCTGGACATGATGGCCGAGAACGCGGTGCTGATGAGCCTCGTCGACAACCGGCCGTTCTACGCGCTGGTCGAGCGGATCGAGGCGATGATGGACGCCGAAGGCGCGCCCGCGCTGGAGCGGCTGCCCGACGAACCGGAGGATCCGCCGCCCCCGCCGCGCCCCTCGTTGCGGGAGGTGCTGGGCCGCCGCCTGCGAGCCCTATGGAGCCACCGCGCGGCGAAGCGCGCTCCGCCAGCCGAACCGGCGGCCGAGACGGGGCCGCCGGGTGCGGGACCGGAGCAGCCCTAGTCGCCGCCGTAACGGTCGGTCGTCGTCCACGCCTCGCTGACCGCCAGGGTGCAGGGTCGCACCGACAGGCCGACCGGCAGCCGCGTCGTGCTGTCGCCGCACGCCGCGTCCATCTGACGATGGGTGAGGCCGCGGGCGTCGCGCAGGTCGACGCCGGACAGGTTCGCCCCGCTCAGGTCCGCCCTGGACAGGTCGGCCCCGGCGAGCACGGCACCGGAGGCCCGCGCGCCGGTGAGCCGGGCGCCGGACAGGTCGGCGTTGCGAAGGTCCGCCCCGTCGAGGTCGGCGCCCGACAGGTCGACGCCGCGCAGCGAGGCGCCCGCCAGTGCCGCCGACGACAGCTTGGCGCCGGACAGGGTGCTGTGGTCCAGCCGCGCGCCGTCCAGGCGTGCGCCCGCCAGCACGGCGTGGGCGAGCGGCAGCCGCTCCAGACGGACGCCGTCGGCGGCAAGGTCCTCCAGCGCGCTCAGGCGACCGCCGTCCTCCCGGCGTCCGGCGACGGCGTGGACGAGTTCCAGCGCCCGGTATTGCGCCTCGCGCCGGGCGGCGTCAGCCTGTTCGGCGCGCCGGCCGCCTTCCGACAGCCAGACGGCGACCGCGCCGAGCACCACCAGATGGGTTGCGACGATGACGAAGCGCCCCAAGCGCGACGCACCGGTCGGGCGAAGGAGCGGGGCACGGCCCGGCCGGTCGTCACGACCGGCGGCCGGCAGTGGGGGAAAGCTGTCCTTTGGCATGCAAGATCAGCTAATCTTCGCGACCGGCCGAGCCAGTGTGCCGACGGATAGGCGGCGAAGGCGTCACGCCTAACCCCGCCGCATCCCGGCGCCTGACCCCGGCACGGACGCCGTGCCACGGCCGGCGTGCTCCACCCCCTTTGATCGGCGCGGCATGGCGGCGAAGCCACACATCACGCTCGGCACCTTCCTGGTCCGCCTGCTCCTGCTGGAGGCGCTGGTGCTGGGAACCTACAACCCCAGCGGCGTTTCCTTCGCCCACTGGATTGCGGCGGATGGCGGGTTGATGTCGGGGAAGGTCGCGGCGGCCCTGTTCCTGACCGCATCCTATGCCCTGGTGGTGACCGTGCTGATCGGCTCCATCGGGGGGCTCGGTTTCCTGGTCGGAACGTTCTGCCTGCTGCTGCTGGTGTATCAGGCCCTGCTGATATTTCCGGAGGCGCGCACGTGGCTTGTGCTGCAATGGGCCGGGTTGATCAGCCTGGGCTTCGTCCTGGCTGTCGGCGTGGTGTGGTCGGGCCTGCAATACTCGCTGCTCGGCCAGAAACCCGCCCGCTACGTGGCCAACAAGAAGAAGATCTGAAGCGGGCGGGCGCGCCGGGCCGGAGCCGGGCGCGCCCGCGCCGGCTATTCGAACAGGTGGCGCTCGGCCGTCTTGACCAGCCGGTCCAGACGCTCCTCCAGCGACGGCTGCACGAGGGCGGCCTGCTGATACTCCAGAGCCAGACGCTCCAGGGTGCGCGTCGCCTCGTCCAGGTCGATGCGGCGTTGCGCGTCGGCCAGCCACGCCGAGGCGAGGGCGACCGGCGCCGAACCCAGCGAGCGCACGGAGGCGACCGCTTCCCGCAGGTTGCCGGCGGTGAGCAGCACCTCCGCGTTGCGCAGCGCGGGCGGGGTAGGGGCGGGCGCCGGGGCGCCGAACAGGCCGGTGTTCATGATGTCGCTGACGGGCAGCGCGGCGGTGATCTGGTTCACCGAGCGCTCGACCCAGTCCGGCGCCCAGGCGGGGGTCGCCCGGCCGGGTGCTGCGGGGCGCGGCGCGGCGCCGTCGCGGATGGCGGCGGCGACGGTCTCGAACCGGGCCCGCAGGACCGGCACGGCGGGCGCGCCCTTGTCGGCGAAGGCGGCGACGCGGTCGAGCGCGGCGGTGATCGGTGCCTGACCGGCCGGCGCCAGCGCGCGGGCGACGTCAACCGACCCGGTGAAGGACCCGGTGCCGGCGGCGGCGCGCGAGACGCCTTGCGCGGCGATGAGGAAGCTGCTTGCGGCCGCGGGGTCGACCCGTTCCCAGACGCGGTCAAGCTCACCTTGCCAAAGCGGCAGGGTGGCGACCGCTGCCGTGGTCGCGGCCGACAGCAGCAGGCTGAACGCGGTCACCGCGTACAGCACCGGGCGGCGGCGCGGGACAGCGGGGCGCGCGGTGGGGAGTGGGGTGACCGGTGCGGCGGCCGGCGCGGTCACGGCCGCCGGGGCAGCTTCGGCCACCGGGACTGCCACCGGCGGCGCGGCGAGCACCGGCTCCGGGGCCTTTTCCGG
>NZ_DASPMG010000076.1:0-11811 GCF_035627195.1 Azospirillum sp. | reverse complement strand
AACGGCTTCTTCGACGGCGATCTCGTCGAAGGGGTTCATCGAGAACTTGACGTTGGCGGTCTCCACTCCCGTGCCGTCCGCCTTCACGCGGATCTTCACGTTGTAGTCGACCACCCGCTTCACAGGGACGAGGATCTTCATCGCGGCGGGGTCCTTACTGCGGGGCCAGACGCACGGCGCCGTCGAGGCGCACGGTGGTGCCGTTCAGCATGCGGTTCTGCACGATGTGCAGCACGAACTCGGCGTACTCCTCCGGCTTGCCCAGGCGGTGCGGGAAGAGGGTGCCGGCGACCAGCGACTCGTGCACCTCGGGCGGCATACCGCCCATCATCGGCGTCTCGAACAGGCCGGGTGCTATGGCCATGACGCGCACGCCGCGCGGCGCCAGCTCGCGCGCCGCCGGCAGGGTCAGCGACGCCACACCGCCCTTGGAGGCGGAGTAGGCGCACTGGCCGATCTGCCCGTCGAACGCGGCGACGGAGGAGGTGTTGACGATCACGCCGCGCTCGCCGTCCTCGCCGATCGGGTCCAGCGCGGTCATCGCCTCGGCGGCGAGGCGCATGACGTTGAAGGTGCCGATCAGGTTGACGGTGATGACCTTGGAGAAGGTCTCCAGCGGCATCGGTCCCTTCTTGCCGACGACGCGGGCGCCGACGACGATGCCCGCGCAGTTCACGCAGATGCGCGCCGGACCGTGCGCGTCGGCGCCGGCCTTCAGCGCGGCCTGCACCGAATCCGGGTTGGTCACGTCGCACACGGCGGCGACGCCGCCGATCGCCTCGGCCGTGGCCTTGACGCCGGCCTCGTTGACGTCGAGCACGGTGACCTTGGCGCCGGCCGCGGCCAGTGCCCGCGCCGTCGCGGCGCCGAGCCCCGATCCGCCGCCGGTGACGACGGCGGCCTGATTGCGGATGTCCATGTCTGTCCCTCCCTTTGATTTGTTCAGACGTTGGGTTTTCGGCTGCGCCTCAACCCAACCTACTGGTGCATCGTAGGTTGGGTTGAGCGCCAGCGAAAACCCAACGGCGGTTACTCGAACGTAAGCGTGCCGGCCGGGTGCGGGCCGAAGGCCTCGTCCACCGACAGGGCGCCGGGCGGCTGCCACTGGGGCGCGTTGTCCTTGTCGACGATCACCGCGCGCACGCCCTCGCGGAAGTCGGGTGCGGCGGCGACGTGCAGGCCCAGCGTGAACTCCAGCGCCATCGCCTGATCGAAGTCGAGGCCGGCGCCGTCGCGCAGCTGGCGGAATGTGACGGCGAGCGCGTAGGGCGACTTCGTGCGGATGGTCTTCAGCGTCTCCGCCGCCCACGGGTCGGGGTCGGCCTCAAGGGCGGAGAGCACGGCGTCCAGGCTGTCGCCGGCGAACAGCCGGTCGATCAGCGTGCGCTTGGCGGCCAGGGGTGCCGGGCCGGGGTCCTGGTGGAAGCGCGCCAGCACCGCCTGCACCTGCAGGTCGGCGTCCGCCGCGTCGGTGATGTCGGCCAAGGCCGCCTTCAGGTCCTCGATGGCGGAGGACGGCACGTGGTGCGTGGCGATGCCGGTGTACAGCATGTCGGCCGCCTTCAGCCGCGCGCCGGTCAGGCCCAGGTACAGGCCGATCTTGCCCGGGCAGCGCGGCAGGAAGAAGGTGCCGCCCACGTCGGGGAAGAAGCCGATGCCGGTCTCCGGCATGGCGAACAGCGTGCGTTCCGTGGCGACGCGGTAGCGGCCGTGCACCGACAGGCCGACGCCGCCGCCCATGGTGATGCCGTCGATCAGCGCCACGTAGGGCTTGGCGTACGTCTTGATGCGGCGGTTGAGCCGGTATTCCTCGCGGTAGAAATCGGCGAGGAAGGCGATGTCGCCGGCCGAGGCGGCGTCGTACAGCGCGCGGATGTCGCCGCCGGCGCAGAACGCCTTCTCGCCGGCCCCCTCGATCACCACGGTGGCGACGGACGGGTCGGCGGCCCAGCGCTGCAGCGCCGGGTCGATCTGGCGGATCTGATCCAGCGTCAGGGCGTTCAGCGCCTTCGGCCGGTTCAGCGTGATGACGCCCGCGCCGCCGCGGGGTTCGAAGAGAACGGTGGGTTCGCTCATGTTCTTATTTTCCGGCGGTGAAGATGTCGGCGTGGCGGTCGCGCAGCAGGTTCTTCTGCACCTTGCCCATGGCGTTGCGCGGCATCTCGTCCACGAAGAAGACGCGCTTGGGCACCTTGAAGTTGGCCAGCTGCTCCTTGCACACGGCGATCACCGCCGCCTCGTCGGGCGCGGTCAGGCCGGGCTTGCGCAGCACGACGGCGGTCACCGCCTCCCCGAAGTCGGGGTGGGGGACGCCGACGACGGCGGATTCGACCACGCCGTCGATGGCGTCGATCACCGTCTCGACCTCCTTGGGATACACGTTGAAGCCGCCGGAGATGATCAGGTCCTTGGCGCGGCCGACGATGTGCACGTAGCCCCTGCCGTCCACCTTGCCGACGTCGCCGGTGATGAAGAAGCCGTCCGGCTTGATCTCCTGCGCGGTCTTTTCGGGCATGCGCCAGTAGCCGGAGAAGACGTTCGGGCCCTTCACCTCGATCACGCCGATCTCATCGGCGCCCAGCGTTTTGCCCGTCTCCGGATCGACAACGCGCAGGCTCACCTCCGGCAGCGGGAAGCCGACGGTGCCGGGAATGCGGTCGCCGTTCAGCGGGTTGGAGGTCAGCATGCCGGTCTCGGTCATGCCGTAACGCTCCAGGATCGCCTGACCGGTGCGGGCGGAGAACTCCTTGTGCGTGTCGGCCAGCAGCGGGGCGGAGCCGGAGATGAACAGGCGCATGTGCGCCGTCGACTCTTTGGTCAGGCCCGGGTGCGCCAGCAGGCGGGTGTAGAAGGTGGGCACACCCATCATCACCGTGGCCTTCGGCAGCAGCCGCATGACCTGATCGGCGTCGAACTTCGGCAGGAAGATCATCGACGTGCCGTTCAGCAGCACGCAGTTGGTCGCCACGAACAGGCCGTGCGTGTGGAAGATCGGCAGCGCGTGCAGCAGCACGTCGTCGGGGCGGAAGCCCCAATACGTGTGCAGCGTCAGCGAATTGGAGCCGAGGTTCCGGTGGCTCATCATGGCGCCCTTGGAGCGCCCGGTGGTGCCCGACGTGTAGAGGATGGCCGCCATGTCGTCCGGCCCGCAGGGCACGGTGTCGAAATCCGGCGCGCAGGACGCGGCGCGGGCGGGCAGGGTGCCGTCGCCGTTCGTGCCCAGCGTCAGCAGGTGGGCGACCTTCGCCTTTTCGGCGGTGTCCTTCAGCGCGGCCTCGGTCTCCGGCTTGCAGACGAAGATGTGCGGTTCGGCGTCGGTGAGGAAGTACTCGACCTCCGCCTTCGTGTAGGCCGGGTTGAGCGGCAGGTAGACACCGCCGGCGCGCACCACGGCGAGGTAGAGGACGATGTTCTCGGCGGACTTCTCCACCTGCACGGCGACGCGGTCGCCCTTCTTGAGGCCGAGGTCGGCGAGCAGGCGCGCGTAGCGGCCGGTGAGATTCTCCAGGTCGCCGTAGGTGACGGCCTTGCCGTCATCCGTGGTGATGAACGGCCGGGAGCGGTCGGTGGGGAAGCGGGACCGGAAAAGGTCGAAGATGTTCCCGATGCTGTCCGCCGCCGCGGTGTCGGCCTGTGCCGTTTCGGCCATGTCGCCCTCCCCCATGTCGTTTTCTCCCATGCCGTTCTTGCTGGGCGCGCCCCCTATGGCGCAGGTTCGTTGCTGTGGGGCTTAGCACACGGCGGCCCCGTTTTTCCAGCGCTTTGTATACGCAAGCCCTCAGGACTGTATACCGGCGCCGCCCATGATCGACACGAACTCGGCGAAGATGTCGATCTGGATGGTCACGTGGCGGCGCATCGCCTGGTACGCGCCCTCCGGGTCGCCGTTCAGGATGGCCTGCACCACCGTGTCGTGCTCGTCGAAGCTGTCGTGGACGCGCGAGGGGTGGTTCAGCTGGTAGCGGCGGTAGGGGGCGAGGCGCACGAACAGGCCGTGGGCGATCTCCTGCAGCGGCTCGTTGTGGCTGCCGGCCTGGATCGCCTCGTGGAACTCGCGGTTCTTGGCGTAGTAGGCGTCCAGCTCCCGCGCCTTCATGAAGGCCTTGGATTCCTCGTGGATGCGCCGGAGGTTCTGCTTTTCCGCGTCGGACATGCGGCGCGCGGCGTAGCGGCAGCACAGCCCCTCGATCTCCGACATCACCTCGAACATCTGCACCATGCGGTGCAGCTTCAGCGGCGCCACCACGGCACCCTGGCGCGGCTGCTTCTCCACCAGCCCGGCGTGGACCAGTTGGAGGATCGCCTCGCGAATCGGCGTGCGGGAGATGTTGAAGCGCTGGGCCAGCCCTTCCTCGTCCAGGCGGCTGCCGGGACGCAGGCGGCCGAGGAAGATGTCCTCCTCGATGGCGCGGCGCACCTCGTCGGCGCGCGTGGCGCCACCACCCTTCTTGTCGGACACCGGATCGCTTCCCTTTTCCTGCTCCGCGGCTGCGGCGTTCCGCCGCCCGGGTGGCCGATATACGTCCGTCACGCGCTCCCTCCCATACCTTTTTTCGCGCTCTGTGGCACACGGCGCAGCGCCTATATGAACACAAATCGGCGCGTTCGTGTATACAGAATGTGGACAACGCGTATCCGCCGTGCTACTCGTCAGGCCAAGCAAACGGTGCCGCACGGCCATGGGCCGGCGGCCGCGACGGGAGGGTCGCTGCATGGATTTCACCCTGTCCGAGGATCAGCAGGCGTTCCGCGACACGGCGCGCGACTTCGCGCAGGCCGAAATGGCGCCGCACGCCGCCCGCTGGGACGAGGAGGCCGTGTTCCCGGTCGACACGCTGCGCAAGGCGGCGGAGCTGGGGTTCGCCGGCATCTACGTGAAGGACGACGTGGGCGGGTCGGGCCTGGGCCGCGTCGACGCCGCCATCATCTTCGAGGAGCTGGCCGCCGCCTGCCCCTCGACCGCCGCCTACATCTCCATCCACAACATGGCGTCGTGGATGATCGACACCTGGGGCACGAACGAGCAGCGCCAGCGCTGGCTGCCCAGGCTGACGACCATGGAGCACTTCGCCAGCTACTGCCTGACCGAGCCGAACGCCGGGTCGGACGCCGGCAATCTGCGCACCAAGGCGGAGCGCGACGGCGACCACTACGTGCTGAACGGCTCCAAGGCGTTCATCTCCGGCGGCGGGTCGTCGGACGTGTACGTGTGCATGGTGCGCACAGGCGGCGAGGGGCCGAAGGGCATCTCCTGCCTGGTGGTCGAGAAGGGTACGCCGGGCCTGTCGTTCGGCAAGCAGGAGCACAAGCTGGGCTGGAAGAGCCAGCCGACCTCCGCCGTCATCTTCGACAACTGCCGCGTTCCCGTCGCCAACCGCATCGGCGCGGAGGGCGAGGGCTTCAAGATCGCCATGAAGGGACTGGACGGCGGCCGGCTGAACATCGGCGCCTGCTCCATCGGCGGGGCGCGCTTCTGCCTGGAGCAGGCGGTATCCTACACCGCCGACCGCAAGCAGTTCGGCCAGCCGATCAACAGCTTCCAGGGGTTGCAGTTCAAGCTGGCCGACATGGCGACGGAGCTGGACGCGGCGCGCCTGATGCTGTGGCGCGCGGCCAGCTCGCTCGACGCCGGGTCGCCAGAGGCGACCATGCAGTGCGCGATGGCCAAGCGCTTCGCCACCGACGCCGGGTTCAACGTGGTGAACGACGCGCTGCAGCTGCACGGCGGCTACGGCTACGTCAAGGAATACCCCATCGAGCGGTATTTCCGGGACCTGCGCGTCCACCAGATCCTGGAAGGCACCAACGAGATCATGCGCGTGATCATCGCGCGCCAGCTGATCAGCGGCTGGCCGCGGAACAATTGATCGGCGAACAGCCCGCACAAGCGGGCGCCTGACGACATTTTCGGGGGAGGATAACGCATGGCGACGATCGCCTTTATCGGCCTTGGCAACATGGGTGCGCCGATGATGCGCAACCTGCTGAAGGCCGGCCACACCGTCTTCGCGTTCGACCTGTCGGAGGCCGCCTGCAAGGCCGCCAGCGACGCCGGCGCCACCGTGGCCGGCAAGCCGGCCGAGGCCGCGGCGCAGGCCGACGTGGTGGTCACCATGCTGCCCGCCGGGCAGCACGTGCGCGACGTCTACATGGGTGCTGGCGGCGTCATCGCCGCGGCCAAGCCGAACAGCCTGTTCATCGACAGCTCCACCGTCGACGTCTCCTCGGCCCGCGCGGTGGCCGAAGCGGCGACCGCGGCCGGCCACGTCATGGTGGACGCGCCGGTGTCCGGCGGTGTCGGCGGGGCCGAGGCCGGCACGCTGACCTTCATGGTCGGCGGCAGCGACGAGGCCTTCGCGCGCGCCCAGCCGATCCTGGCGAACATGGGCAAGACCATCGTGCACGCCGGCGGCAGCGGCACGGGGCAGGCGGCGAAGATCTGCAACAACATGATCCTCGGCATCTCGATGATCGCCGTGTCGGAGGCCTTCGCGCTGGCCGAGAAGCTGGGCCTGGACGCGCAGAAGCTGTTCGACATCGCGTCGAAGTCGTCGGGCCAGTGCTGGTCGCTGACCTCCTACTGCCCGGTGCCGGGTCCGGTCCCGACCTCGCCCGCCAACCGCGACTACGTGCCGGGCTTCGCCGCCGGCATGATGCTGAAGGACCTGAAGCTGGCGGTCGAGGCCGGGCAGGTCGCCGGCTCGCCGCTGCCGCTGGGGGCGGAGGCCGCGCAGATGTACGCGCTGTTCTGCAACGCGGGCAACGCGGGCGTCGACTTCTCCGGCATCGTGAAGATGCTGCGGGGGCAGGCCTGAACGCAGCCGGGCCGTCAGCCCGCCTGCTGCATCGGGATGGCGTCGGAGCCGGTGCCGCGGTAGTGCACGTTGCCGTCGGCGTCGAGCACGGCCCAGTCGCCGGTCAGGTAGTAGCGCCGTCCGTGGCGGAAGCGGCGGGCGGTGCGCTCCTGGTCGTTGGCGTAGGACCGGAACCAGAAGAGCGGGGAGTTGGCGGTGTCGATGGCGATCTCGCCCTCGCCGCCGACCGGCGCCTCCCGCCCCTCGCGGTCGAGCACGACGACCCGGTAGCCCGGCATCGGCCGGCCCAGCGAGCCTTCGCGGCGGTTTGCCATGGTGCCCGGTGCATAGCGGTTGACGATGACGATGCCCGTCTCGCGCTGGCCGTACTGGTCGAGCAGCGGGACGCCCAGCGTCTGCGTCACCCATTCGATGAGGTCGTCGGGCAGCGGCTCGCCCACCACGGCGATGGACCGCAGGGCCAGCTTGTCCGGCACGGGAATGGAGCCGCGCGAATGCCACGCCCGCACCTGGGACGGCGCCGCCGTCAGGTTGGTGACGCCGAACTTCGTCAGCATGCGGTAGCCCTGCTGCACGTTGTACGGCCCGTCGCAGAAGATGGTCGTGCGGCCGAGCAGCAGCGGCCCGATCAGGCCGTAGTAGGCGCCGTAGGCCCAGCCGGGATCGGCCATGTTCCAGTAGATGTCGTCGTCGCGCAGGTCGAGGCCGACGCGCATGTACTGCTCGATTCCCGCCAGCGCCTTGACGGGCAGGGGCACGCCCAGGGGCGGCGCCTCGGCCTCCGAGGTGTAGATCAGCGCGAAGGGGTCGTCCGCCGCGTAGGCGGTGACGGAGTCGCGGGGAACGGCGGCGTGCAGCGCCGACCAGAACAGGACGTCGTGATGAACGCCGCTCAGCGCCTCGTCCCCCTCCACCATGATGACGGCGCGGCGCCGGGCCGGGTCGCGCGGCACCTTGCGGCTGAGCGAGCCGTTGGTGATCACGGCGCGCGTCTGGCTGTCGGTCAGGCGGAAGGCGATGGCGTCGCGGGTGTAGGTGGTGAACAGCGGCATGTAGACGGCCCCCAGCCGCCACGTCGCCAGCGCCGCGATGAGGAGTTCCGGCCCCTTGGGCAGAAGCACGGCGACGCGGTCGCCCTTGCCCACGCCCAGGTCGGCCAGCACGGTGGCCAGCCGCATGGAATCCTGCGACAGGCGGGCGAAGCTCAGCTCCGTCGTCTGGCCGGCGACGCTTTCGTGCAGCAGGGCGGCGGTGGTGCCGTTGGCGCGGGCGTGCCGGTCGCACAGCAGGGTGGCGAGCGCGATCGAATCGCCCTGGTATTCCGGGCGCAGGAAGGCCGACGGGCGCACGCCGTCCACGGCCGGCACGGGCGCGCCGGGCAGCGGCAGGCCACGATGGCGGGCGGCGGCCACCTGGCCCAGCGCGTCGAGGTCCGGGCCCAGGAAATAGCGCCGGCTGGCGGCGTCCTGCTCGACCAGGCCTTCGCGGGCGAGGGCCGCCAGCAGGCGGTGCACGGTCGCCTTGGACAGGCCGGTTCCGGCCATCAGGTCGGTCAGCCGCGCGCCATCCGGCGATCCCGCGGCGACCATGCGGAGGAGGGCGATGGCGCGCTCCAGGCTCTGGGTGCCGCCCGTGCCCGCCGACGATTGGATATCCGGCTTCATGTGTCTCAACATATGGAACTTCAGTCACTCTAACATTCGGCAAACTCGCTGACAAACGCGATTTTTGTTGTGACAGCTCTTCAGCCTGAGGTATGGTTGGCCCTGCCCGCAATAACGCGGTCCACATCGTGAGACATGCGGTCCACAATGTGGACCTTGCGATCGGCACACACGAGGCTCGCGACGAAGCCGAGCCCGAGAGAAGAACGGAGGAGGAAATGCCCGGCGCGCCACCCGTCCCGCACCAGGAACGCACCCCGCGGGACGAGACCCCCATCTTCGAGGCACGCAACATCTCGCTGCGCTTCGGCGGTGTGCGGGCGCTGACGGACGTCAGCTTCCACATCAAGAAGGGCGAGCTGTTCTCGATCATCGGGCCGAACGGTGCGGGCAAGACCTCGATGGTCAACTGCATCTCCGGCCGCTACCGGCCCACCGACGGCCGCGTCTACTTCAAGGGGCAGGACATCACCGACATGACGCCCAACCACCGGGCGTCGCTGGGGATCGGCCGCACCTTCCAGAACCTGGCGCTGTTCGGGCACATGACCGTGCTGGACAACATCATGGTCGGCCGCCACCACCTCTTGAAGAACAACTTCCTGACCGGGTCGCTGTACTGGCTGACCGGGGCGCGCAAGGAAGAGCTGGCGCACCGCCGCGAGGTCGAGGAGATCATCGACTTCCTGGAGATCCAGCACGTCCGCAAGGCGACCGCCGGCACGCTGTCCTACGGCCTGCGCAAGCGGGTCGAGCTGGCGCGCGCCATGGCGCTGAAGCCCGACCTCATCCTGCTCGACGAGCCGATGGCCGGCATGAACCTCGAAGAGAAGGAGGACATGGCCCGCTACATCGTCGACCTGAACGAGGAGTTCGGGATGACGGTGGTGATGATCGAGCACGACATGGGCGTGGTGATGGACATCTCGCACCGCGTCATCGTGCTGGACTTCGGCAAGAAGATCGCCGAGGGCAAGCCGGAGGAGGTGCTGGCCGACCCGCGCGTGCGCACCGCCTACCTCGGCGAGGAAGACGAGGGCGAAACCGCCCCCGCGCAGGAGGTCGCGTGATGGCCGGCACCCCACAGATCACCAATCTCACTCTGCCCGATCTCTCGACGCACGACACGCTGCCCAAGCTGCTGGCGCTGCACGCCCGCGACCACGGCGGCGAGGTGGCGCTGCGCGAGAAGGACTTCGGCATCTGGCGCGCCTTCACCTGGGCGCAGTTCCATGAGCGCGTGCGCGCCTTCGCGCTGGGCCTGACGCAGCTGGGCGTCGGCAAGGGCGACGTGGTGGCGCTGCTGGGCGACAACCGTCCGGACTGGGTCATCGGCGAGGTGGCGGCGCACGCCATCGGCGGCATGAGCCTGGGCATCTACCGCGACGCCATGGACGAGGAGGTCGCCTACCTCATCACCTACGCCGACGTGAAGGTGGTGATCGCCGAGGACGAGGAGCAGGTCGACAAGCTCCTCAACCTCGCCGAGCGGCTTCCCACCCTGAAGCACATCATCTATTCCGACCCGCGCGGCATGCGCAAATACCACGACCCGCGCCTGATGGAGGCGACGGACCTCGTGCGCATGGGCGAGGCGCTGCGCGCCCAGCAGCCCGACCTGTACGACCGCATGGTGGCGCAGACCAGCGGCGAGGACGTCGCCGTGCTGTGCACCACCTCGGGCACCACGTCGAACCCGAAGCTGGCGATGCTGCCGGCGGGCCGCCTGCTGCGCCACTGCGCCAGCTACCTGTCGGTGGATCCGAAGGGTCCGCAGGACGAATACGTCTCGGTGCTGCCGCTGTCGTGGATCATGGAGCAGATCTACGCCGTCGGCATGGCGATGCTGTCGCGCATGCGCGTCAACTTCGTCGAGGAAGCCGAGACGATGATGAACGACTTCCGCGAGATCGGCCCCAGCTTCGTGCTGTTTGCACCCCGCCTGTGGGAGGCGATCGCCGCCGACGTGCGCGCCCGCATCATGGACGCCTCGCCCTTCAAGCAGAAGATGTTCGACCTGGGCATGAAGCTGGGCCTGGAGGCGCAGGCGCAAGGCAAGCGGTCCTGGGTCGCCGACCAGATCCTGTTCCGCGCGCTGCGCGACCGGCTGGGGTTCTCGAACCTGAAGTCGGCCGCCACCGGCGGCGCGGCGCTGGGTCCCGACACCTTCAAGTTCTTCCAGGCGCTGGGCGTGCCGCTGAAGCAGATCTACGGCCAGACGGAGACGATGGGCGCCTACACGGTGCACCGCGGCGACGACGTGGATTTCGACACGGTGGGCGTGCCCTTCGACGACGGCATCGAGGTGAAGGTCATCGACGCCGACCAGAACGGCGTGGGCGAGATCGTCACCCGCCACCCGAACATGTTCCTGGGCTATTACAAGAACGAGGCGTCCACCATCGCCGACCTGCGCGACGGCTGGATGCACACGGGCGATGCCGGCTTCTTCGACAAGAAGGGCCATCTGGTCATCATCGACCGCATCAAGGACATCGCCACCACCGCCCGCGGCGACCGCTTCAGCCCGCAGTACATCGAGAACAAGCTGAAGTTCTCGCCGTACGTGGCCGAGGCCGTGATCCTGGGCGACAAGCGCGACTATCTGGCGGCCATCATCTGCATCCGCTTCCCCATCGTGTCGAAGTGGGCGGAGAAGAACCGCATCGCGTTCACCACCTACTCCGACCTGGCGTCGAAGCCGGAGGTGTACGAGCTGCTGCGCGCCGAGGTGGAGAAGGTCAACGCCACGCTGCCGGACTTCCAGCGCATCACCAAGTTCCTGCTTCTGTACAAGGAACTGGACGCCGACGACGGCGAGCTGACCCGCACCCGCAAGGTGCGCCGCGGCGTCATCGCCGAGAAGTACGGGACCATCATCGACGCGGTCTACACCGACCAGAAGGCCATCGACGTCGACACCACCATCACGTTCCAGGACGGCACCAAGCAGCGCATCCGCACGACCCTGAAGGTCGTCGAGCTGCTGCCCACCGGCAAGGCGCGCACGCCGCAGCCGGCCGCGGCCTGAGCGGACGAGGAGTGACCCCATGACCCTGTTTCTCCAGCTCCTGGTCAACGGCCTGATCGTCGGTGCCTTGTACGGCGTCGTCGCCATGTCGTTCGTGCTCATCTACAAGGCCAGCCGCATCGTGAACTTCGCGCAGGGCGAGTTCCTGCTGATCGGTGCCTGGACCTGCTGGTGGCTGCTCACCTCGTGGCAGCTGCCGTTCTGGATCGGCTTCCCGATCACATTGGCCTTCATGATGCTGTTCGGCATCATCCTGCAGGTCGTCGTGCTGCGGCCGATGATCGGCGAGCCGATCATCTCC
>NZ_DASPMG010000075.1:0-3752 GCF_035627195.1 Azospirillum sp. | reverse complement strand
GCACGCGCGGCATCAGCCTGTTCCTGGTGCCCAAGTTCCTGCCCAAGGACGACGGCACGCCGGGCCCGCGCAACGGCGTCGCCTGCGGCTCCATCGAGCACAAGATGAGCATCAAGGCGTCCTCGACCTGCGTCATGAACTTCGACGACGCCATCGGCTGGCTGGTGGGCGAGGCGCACAAGGGCATGCGCGCCATGTTCGTGATGATGAACGCCGCCCGCCTCGCGGTGGGCATCCAGGGTCTGGGGCTGGCCGAGGTCGCCTACCAGAACGCCGCCGCCTACGCCAAGGAGCGGCTGCAGGGCCGCTCCGTGAAGGGGGCGAAGTTCCCGGACAAGCCGGCCGACCCCATCATCGTCCACCCCGACGTGCGCCGGAACCTGCTGACCGCGCGCGCCTACACGGAGGGCTGCCGGGCGCTGGGTGCCCTGGTCGGCTACCACCTCGACGTCGCCGAGAAGCACGCCGATCCCAAGCAGCGGCAGGCGTCGGACGAGTTTGTCCAGCTGATGACGCCGATCGTCAAGGCGCTGTTCACCGACGTCGGCTCCGAAGCCGCCAACATCGCCGTGCAGGTGCACGGCGGCCACGGCTACATCTGGGAGACGGGGGTGGAGCAGTTCGTCCGCGACGCCCGCATCACGCAGATCTACGAGGGCACCAACGGCATCCAGGCGCTGGACCTCGTGGGCCGCAAGATGGGGCAGAACATGGGCCGCCTGCTGCGCCGCTTCTTCCACCCGATCTCGGAGGAGCTGCAGGCGGACATGGAGGACGAGTCGCTGGCGGAGTTCGTGCTGCCGCTCGCCAAGGCCTTCGCCAAGCTCCAGCAGGCGACGGGTATCATCGCCCAGAAGGGCATGAATGACCCGGAGGAGGCGGCGGCGGCGGCCACCGACTACCTGCGCCTGTTCGGCCTCGTGGCGCTGGGCTGGATGTGGCTGAAGATGGTCAAGGCGGCCCGCGCCAAACAGTCGCAGGGGGAGGGCGGCGCTGCCTTCTACAACGCCAAGCTGACCACCGCGCGCTTCTACATGACCAAGCTTCTGCCCCAGGTGAACACCCTGTTCATCACCATCATGGCCGGCGCCAAGCCCTTGATGGAAATGGAAGACGCGCTGTTCTGAGGCGATCCGCCGCCGCCGCGTCCGGGTGTGCCGGGCGCGGCGGCGCACGCGCGGATATAGGCGCATCGGCCTATGCCCTGAATTCGCATAGGGACATTGTTTGAATTTCCACTCCCGGTAATCCCTCTATCATCACCGTGTCAGGTACAGGGGGTTCGCGAGGGAGGATGGGCATGCGCGACGGCAGTCGGAAGGGTGGCGCAGCGAATTGGGCGATTCCGGAAGGGCGGCACCGGCTGTCGCCGGCCGCAGGCGTCGGCGTGGGGGCGGGGGCGCTGTCGGCGGCCGTGCTGACCGTGGGTGCCGTGAGCGGCGCGTTGCCGCTCGGACCGCTTTTCACGTGGCTGCTGTCCATGGCCGCCGCCGGAGTGGTTGCCATCGCCGCGGTTTCCGTCGTACAGGTGCGCCGGCTGCGCGCCGCGCTGGCCGAGGAACGGCGGCGCCTGCGTGCCCTCCTGGATCATCCCGCCAGCCAGCCGCCAGTCTCTTTCGAAACGGTGGAGGCAGGCTCTTTCGCGGCGCGCCATTGAATACGGCCGATCCCGTTACATATGGCGTAGGCGTGTGACAAAGGGCGAATTCCGGTTGTCCGGGGTCACCGGTTCGTGGTACATCTGAATAGTCAATACACAAGACAAAGCCCCGCTATATCTTTCGGAATTGCGTCATATGCCGCGCGAAATGTCGGCATTGTCTAAGGCGCAGGTAGCCGGCTTTTGAAGTCCGTGTACGGGAGTGCAGTGATGAGGATCCTGATCGGTGATGACCATGTGCTGTTCCGCGAGGGACTGCGCAGGCTTCTCGAGCAGTTGAAGGAAGGCAGCGATTTCCAGGAAGCCAGCAACTTCGACGACATGCTCGCGTTGTGCGGCTCGGGAGAGACGTTCGACCTCGTCCTGACCGACCTGCGCATGCCCGGTTGGCCGGGCTTCAGCGGCATCCAGGATCTTCGCCAGAAGCAGCCGAACGCCAAGGTGGTCGTCGTTTCCGCGTCGGAGGCGCACCACGACGTGCGCGACGCGCTGGAGCACGGCGCCGCCGGTTACATCCCCAAGTCGTCCAGCGTGAAGATCATGCTGAGCGCGCTCGACCTGATCTTCTCGGGCGGCGTCTACGTGCCGCCGACCGTGCTGCGCGAGGGTGGCGAGGCGCAGGACAACGGCCGCGCCGCCATGCCGCCGGCCGATCCGGCGCTGGAGCAGTTGCTCACCCAGCGCCAGCGCGAGGTGCTGGAGCGCCTGCGCGAAGGCAAGTCGAACAAGCAGATCGCGCACGAGCTGGGCCTGTCCGAAGGCACGGTGAAGATCCACATGACGGCGATCTTCAAGTCGCTGGGCGTGCGCAACCGCACCCAGGCGGCGATGGCCTTCCCGCAGTCCACGAACGCCTGACGCGTTCACGGACCTCCTCACAGGGGGCGCTCCACCGGCGGTGGGGCGCCCTTTTTCGTGTCCGGGCGGTCAGCCGATCCCGGCGACGTAGCCGCGCAGGGACTCGACCTCCAGCTCGGCGTCGTCCAGGCGAGCCTTGACGACGTCGCCGATGCTGATCACCCCGGCGAGACGCTCGCCGTCCATCACCGGCAGGTGGCGGATGCGGCGTTCCGACATCACCGCCATCACCTGCGCCACCGTGTCGGTGGGCTGGCAGGTCACCAGGTCGCGGGTCATCAGGGCGGAGGCCGGCTGCTGCAGGACGGCGCTGCCGTGCTTGGCCACGCCGCGCACGATGTCGCGCTCCGACAGGATGCCGGCCGGTGCGCCACCGTCCACCACCAGGGCGGCGCCGATGCGGCGCTCGGCCAGCGTGCGCGCGACGGCGGCGATGGGCTCGTCCGGGCGGACGGTGACGATGTCGGTACCCTTCCTCTTCAACACCGCGGCAACGTGCATGGGGCGTCCTTCCTCTGCGAGGCCCGCTTCATCGGATGAAGCTCACATTAGAAGGTGGGGGCGGGAAAGCCCCAAAAAAGAGAGGGCCGGGCACCCTGATGGGGGTACCCGGCCCGAACTCCTCGAACCTTCGGCCGGATGGCCGGGGGTCGGTCGATTAGAACTTGTAGCCGATGCCGACGCCGACGATCCACGGGTTGATGTCGACGTTCGAGGTGACGCGCGTCGTGCCGAGGTAGGTGGTCAGCTTGGTGTCGAGGAAGATCTTCTTGACGTCGAAGTTCACCAGCAGGTTGTCGGTCAGGTACACGTCGGTACCGGCCTGCAGGGCCCAGCCGAAGCTGTTCTTGTAGCTGGTGTTGTTCAGGGCCGGGCCGTTCTTCTCATTGTAGAAGAGCGTCCAGTTGATGCCGGCGCCGATGTACGGGTTGATGCGCGAGTTCGGCAGCGGGTGGAAGGTGGCCGTCAGCGTCGGCGGCAGCAGCGACACCTTGCCGGCATCGACCACGCCACCGCCGGTCGCGTCGACGCGGACCGAGTGGCGGCTGGTGCCGGCGATCAGGTTCAGGCCGATGTTCGGCGTGACGAAGTAGGTCGCGTCGATCTCGGGGATGAAGTCGTTCTTGATGCTGGCTTCGCCGATCTTGGTGGCGCCCACCTTCACGTCGCCATCTTCCTGCGGCAGCACGGCGAGACCGCGGACGCGGACGACGATGTCGCCGCCCTTGACGCC
>NZ_DASPMG010000074.1:0-7335 GCF_035627195.1 Azospirillum sp. | reverse complement strand
ACTGCTTGGTCATCGCCTGCTGGACGGCGACGTTGCCGATGCCGGCGGCGGTGTTGTTGGCGGAGACCACGTTCTGCGCCATGGCGGGGGCGGACAGGCACAGGACGGCGGCGGCGGCGAGCAGGGTGTGGCGGATCATGGGAGCGTTCCTTTCGGGTCTGGGTGGGGCCGGATCCGTTTCGGTCCGGCGCGTTGTCGATGGACAGACCCTACCCGCTCCCCGCCCCGCCTTCTGTGAGCCGCGCCACAAACCCGCACCGATCGGCCTCTCCTACCCACCCGTCGGCTTCGGGTCGGGTTCGCCCGGACCGGCCGGGGCATCGGGCGGCGCGTCGGGCGCGGCCGGGTCGGGAACCGGGGTCGGCAGCGGCGTCGGGGTCTCCGGGCCGTGCGGCAGCGGGGGATAGGGGCTCATGATGGTGCCTCACCGAAAGCGGATGCCGCCCGGCGGCATCCCATACGCAAGGGGTCAACAGCGCGCCCGTCCGGTCATTGCTTCCGGCCAGTCGGCGTTACACCCTGGTGTAAAGCTCTCCGAAGCCCCATCTTGTGGGGATACGCGCCGCCGGCCCTGGGCCGGCGGGGCCTCTCCAACCGATCGATGTGATGCTGACTGTCGTGACATCCCGCCCACCGAACGCCGCCGACACGGTCCTCGACGCCTACCTGGGATTCCGGGTCGGCGATGTCGTGCTCGACCTCGCCGAACTGACGGCGGGCACCGCCACCATCAAGGAGTTCCGGATCGTCGCCGGGAACCAATTCTACGACATGGCCGTGGTCGCGATCATGGAAACGGGCGCCGAGCGCTTCGTTACCCAGCTCAAGACCGTGCGCCGGGCCGACGACACGCCGGACGCCGAGACGGCTGACACCGCCGTCGTGCCCTTCCACCGCCGCCGCCCCTGAGCCTTCCATGATAGGCTGTTCATAATGACGGGGCGGGTCCGGGATGCGGCGGACCAGGGCCCGCCCGATCCGCGCGGCCGTATCCTCGTCATCGACACCGAAGGGCGCGGCTATCGTGAGGACGGCGTGCCGAGCCTGTGCGAGATTGCCGTCATCGAACTCCGTGACGGCCGGCGGACCGGCCGCGTGTTCCACACCCATCTCGACCCCGGCGCGCCCATCAACCCGTTCGCGCTCGCCGTCCACGGTCTGGACGAGGCGTTCCTGCGCGGGCAGCCGCGCTTCGCCGATGTCGCTCCTGCCCTGCTCGCCTTCTTCGGCGACGCGCCGTTGGTCGCGCATGGGGCTGGGGGCGACCGGGCGATGCTTGATCACGACCTCCGCCTCGCCGGCATGGCGCCGCTGGCTCCCGGCCGCCTGGTCTGCACGCAACGCCTCGCCGCCCGCCTGCTGAAGGCGCAGTACAGCCTGGACGCGCTGTGCGACGCGCTGGGGATCGACCGTTCGGCGCGCGAGGCCGGCCACGGCGCCCTGGTCGACGCCAGCCTCACCGCCGACTGCTTCCTGGAACTGGCGCGCCGGCCGGGCTACGCCGCCGCCCGCGGCGTGCGGGCCTTCGCCGCCGACCGGCGCCCAGCCCCGGCCGTCCGCGTCCGCTGTGCGATCGAGGACGGCACCGTCGCCTTCACGGTGGAGGAGCGCGCGACCGGCGCCGTGACCCGCCTGACGGCCCCTGTGCCGCCCTACCCGGCCGACACGCACGTGGCGAACGCCGGCGCCGACGGCGTCCTGCGCATCACCCGCAAAGGCGGCCGCGCGCCCGACAACCCCGACGGCCCGGCGCTGCTGCTGGTGCGCCGGGGCCGTGTCGTGGCGCATCGGTTCGTGGATGGCCGGCTATTAGAGGTCTAATAAGCGCCGGGATCGGGACGTTATTAGACGTCTAATCGCGCAGCAGCGCGTCCAGCGTATCGCGCAGGTGGCGCAGCTCGCGGCGCTCCGTGTCGCTCAGCGCGCTGCCGGCGTCCTTCAGTTCACGGATCTTGCCCACGCCGCGCTGCAGCTGCTTCAGCACCGGCGCGAAGGCGGGCTGGCCGGGGGCCGGGGCACGGCGGTCCTGCTTGGCGGCGCGCACCGTCTTTACGGTCAGCCCCTCGCCGGTCTTCACCCGCTCCCACAACGTGCGCTGCTGCTCCGCGTCGCCCAGCTCGGCCAGTTCCATGAGCAGCGAGACGGACACCGCCGGATAGACCGGCGCCTCGGCCAGGATTTCCTCCGGCAGGCGCAGGATGCCGAGCAGGCGGGCCACGTATTCCTGCGACTTGCCGATCAGGGTTGCCGCCTGTTCCTGCACGAGCCCCTTGTCGGCGATCAGGCGGTCAAGCGAGGCCGCCAGTTCGACCGGATGCAGGTCGACGCGCTGCACGTTCTCGATTAGCGCCAGCGCCTGCGGGTCGTCGGTGTCGATGATCAGCGCCGGGATCGTCTCCCGCTCCAGCGCGCGGAAGGCCCAGTAGCGCCGCTCGCCGGCCACGATGCGAAAGCGGTCGGGCGCCACCTCGCGCACGTTGATGGGCTGCAGAAGGCCCTTCAGCGCGATGGAACCGGCCAGCGCCGCGATGTCGGCATCCTGGGCGTTGCGGCGTGGCTGCTCGGGGTCGGGCTCCACCTGGGCCAGCGGGATCTCCCGGTGGCGCATGCTGCTGGACAGGCCGAACAGCGCGCTGTTGCTGCCGCCGCCCCCGGCCGGCGTGCGGCTCAGCGCCCGCTTGAACAGCCCGGAATTGCTGGTGTCCAGCTTACGCGCCATGGCGCACCTCCTGCTTGGCCGAATCCAACCGGGCGAGGTCCAGCAGGGCGCGGGCGATCTCGCGATAGCTCTCCGCCCCGGCGGAATTCGGGTTGACCGCCAGACCCGGCTTGCCGGCCATGACGCTCTTGGCGTAGTCGGCGGCGCGCTTGACCGGCGAGAATAGGCGCAGTCCCTGCGCCGCCGCCAGCTCGCGCAACTCGGCCATCACTTGTTCGTCCTGCAGGCGGCGCGGGCTGTACATGGTGGGCAGGATGCCCAGCACCTGCAGGTTCGGGTTCACCAGTTCGCGCACGCCGGCAATGGTTTCGAACAGCTGCGGGATGCCCATCATCGACAGCATCTCCGTCTGCGTCGGGATCAGCAGCTGGTCGGCGGCGTTCAGCACCGACACCGTTAGCTCGCCCAAGTGCGGCGGGCAGTCCAGCACCACGCAGTCGTAGTGCCCGGCCAGCTGCGCCAGCTTGGCGCGCAGCACCAGCGTGCCGTTCGGCTGGCGCAGCAGCTCGCGATCCGTCGCCGCCAGCGAAATGGAGGACGGCAGCAGGTCGAACGCCCCGTCGCACACCGGCACCACGAACTCCCGCATCGGGCGGGTCGATTTCAGCGCGTGGGTCAGCGTGGCCTTTGCCAACTCCTGCTCGTGCGGGTCGACGCCCAGGTGCACGGTGGCGTTGGCCTGCGGGTCGCAATCGACCAGCAGCACGCGGCGGCCGGATGCCGGCCGGTCCGTGGTCGCCAGCAGCCACGCGACGTTGACGCAGGTGGTGGTCTTGGCGACCCCGCCTTTCTGGTTGGCGGCGCAGAAGACCAGCGGCGCCGCGCGCACGGCCACCGCCGGGATGCCCACCGGCTCCCCCGCCACTTTCAGCGCCGAGGCGACGAGCTGCGGAATGCGCTCCGCCCCGGTTTCCCAGCGCGAGATCTTGGCCCGGTCATAGCGGCGGTTCAGGCGCTCGTTCAGCCAGGTGACCAGTTCCTGCTGGTTCATGCCGCGCTGCTCGCGGTAGCGGCGCAGCTCCTCGCCCGTCATCTCCTGTGCCACGGAGGTACCCCGAGTGTTGGAATTTCGGGGCACCATGAGTCATGTTGATGATTGGTGTCAACAGGCGTGCCGGTCGCGTGCCGCACGGCGCATGACGGTGGGCGCCCTACGCCGGGCGCACCGCGCGCACCGCCGCCACGAGATCCGCCGTGCCGACCGGCCGCGGCAGAAGGCGCAGGGCGCCGGGCCGGCCGTCGGCCAGATCGTCGTCCGCCTCGCCACCCGCCGCCCCGCCCAGGACCAGCACCGGCAGCCGGGCGGCCGCGGTGCGCAGGCGCCGCAACAGCGTGCGGCCGTCCACCACGGCAAGGTGCAGCGCCGTCACCAGCACGTCCGCCGGGTCGTGCCGGCCGATGGCCAGCGCCGCCGCCCCGTCGAAGGCCAGGCTCACGCGGTAGCCGTCCGCCGCCAGCGCCATGCCCAGCGAGTGGGCGGCGAGCGGATCACCCTCCGCCACCAGCACGTGAACCGTCGGCATGACGCCCATGGTGGGGGGCGGCGCAAGGCCGCCCCGCCGGTCGCCGGCCAACCCGGAGAAGGATGACGACCTGCTCATGGTGCTTCCTCCCTGTTTTTCGAACGACGCATGCCGAGCGACGCGAAGGGTACGGGAGCACCACCCGGCGCTCCATCACCCAGAGGTCGGAACCCCGCTCCGCCGAAGGATGGGCGGCCCTGCGGCAATATCGTTTGTTGGCTTTTAAGGTTTTTGCAGCAGTATGGCCGCTCGCCGCGCCGCGGCCTTCGCCGTCACCAGTTCCGCTTCGCCCCCGTTTCGCTTCGCCCAGGACGTCACAAGACATGCCAGACCGCGCGCCCCGCACCGTCGCCGCGGCGCTTCCCCGCTCGGGCCGGGCCGCCCGCTCCTGGTTGTCCGCCGCCGCTGCCGCCGCGGGTGGCGCGGCGTTCACCGCGGCGCTGCCCGCCCTGCTGGCCGGCACCGTGCCGCCGCTGCCGGCCGCCGCACTGGCGGGCGGCCTGTCCGCCGCGCTGGCGCTGTGGTGGGCGCGCCGCGCCGCCGCCACGGGCCCGACCGACCGCGACATCATCGACGCCACCGCGCAGGGCTATTGGGAGATCGACGAGGACGGCCGCACGGTGGCCGTGAACGGGGCGCTCTGCCGTATGCTCGGCTGCGCGGAGGCGGACCTGCTCGGCCGTGAGCCCGGCGACTTCACCGACGAGGAAGGCCGCCGCATCTTTGCCGAGCAACTGGCCAGCCGCGCCTTCCTGCCCCAGCGCACCTACGACGTGGTGCTGCTGGGCTGCGACGGCCGGCGTGTCGAGGCGCGTTTCAACGCCACCTTCCGCCACCAGGCCGGGGGGCTTCGCTCCTTCGCGCTGGTCACCGACATCACGCCGCTGAAGGTCATGGAGCGTGAACTGCGCAGCGAGCAGGAGCGGCTGCGCCAGATCGTCGGCGCCGTCCCCGTCGCCATGCTCGTCACCCGGCTGGAGGACGGTGCGGTGCTGCACACCAACAAGGCCGTCGCCGAGCTGTTCGGCCTGCCGCCCGGCGCGCCGGTGCACAGCGCGCTCGACTTCTACGCCAACCCCGCCGACCGCGCGCTGGTGGTGGCGATGGTCCGCGCGCACGGCCGCATCGACCACCACGAGGTGCTGTTCCGCCGCGCCGACGGCACGCCCTGGTGGGCGCTTCTCTCCGGACAGCGGTTCCTCTATTGCGGCATGGATGCGCTGCTGGTCGGCCTCCAGGACCTGACCGCCACCAAGAAGGCGCAGGAAGCGCTGGAGGCCGCCGTGCGGGCCAAGTCCGCCTTCCTGGCCACCATGAGCCACGAGATCCGCACGCCGATCTCCGGCATCCTGGGCATGACGCGGCTGCTGCTGGACAGCCCGCTCGACTCCCAGCAGTACGACCGGCTGCAGACCGTGCTCTACTCCGGGGAGGCGCTGCTCGCCATCCTCGACGACATCCTCGATTTGAGCGACATGGAGACGGAGCGCGTGACCGCGTCCGTGGCGCCGTTCGACCCGCGGCGCCTCGTCCGCACGGCGGCGTCCCTGATGTCGTCGCGCGTGGCGGAGAAGCGCATCAGCCTGGACTGCACCGTGGCCGACGACGTGCCGCGGGTGCTGAGCGGCGACGCGCGCCGGCTGCGCCGCATCCTCCTCAACCTCGTCGGCAACGCCGTGAAGTTCACCGAACGCGGCGGTGTGACGGTGGCCGCGGCCATGGCGTATGCCGGCGACGGCGCGCCGCGCCTGCGCGTCACCGTCGCCGACACCGGCGTCGGCATCCCGCAGTCCGAGCAGGCGGGCCTTTTCGAGTCCTTCTACCGGCCTGACCGGCCGCTCGCCCGCCGCTCCGGCGGCACCGGGCTGGGCCTGGCCATGTGCAAGCGGCTGGCCGAGGCGCTGGGCGGCGCCATCGGCGTGGACAGCACGCCGGGCGAGGGCAGCCGGTTCTGGTTCGAGCTGCCGGTCGCCCCGGCCGATGGCGCGGCGGAGGAAGAGCCGCCCGCCCCCGGTAGCGCCGCGCCCGCCCCGCTTGACGTCCTGCTGGCCGAGGACAGCGAGGTCAATCAGTTGGTGGCGCTGGGCTTCCTGAAGAAGCTCGGCCACCGGGCCGTGGTGGTGGGCGACGGGCGCGCGGCGGTGGAGGCGGTGCAGGCCCGCCGCTTCGACGCCGTGCTGATGGACCTGGAAATGCCGGTCATGGACGGGCTGGAGGCGACGCGCGCCATCCGCGCGCTGGACGGCCCGGCGGCGGCGGTGCCGATCATCGCGCTGACCGCCGACACGCTGCTGGGCGACGCCGACCGTTGCCTCGCGGCCGGAATGAACGCCTACCTCATGAAGCCGCTGAACCCGCGCGAGCTGCAGGCCGTGCTGGCCCGGCATTGCGGCGCCGGGCTCGCCGCGCCGGTGCCGGAGAACCCCCTCGACGGGCTGGTGAAGCGCCTGGGCCACGAGACCGTGGGTGACCTCATCCGCATGTTCCTCACCGACGGGGCGGCATTGTGCACCGCCATCGCCGGGGCGGCGGCGGAGAGCGACCTGCTGCGGGTGCGGGTCCTGGCACACGACCTGACGGCCATGGCCTCGCTGCTCGGCCTCACCGCCCTGCAGCGGCAGAGCGAGGCGATCGAGATCGCCTGCGCCGACAACGACCAGCCCGACGAGATCCGCATCCTGGTCTCGCGCCTGGAGGAACGCTTCGCCCGGTCCCGCCACATCCTGGCGTCGTTCACCTAGAAACTCACGCAGAAACGCGATTGGCCCGGAAGCGGAGCTTCCGGGCCAATCGGCTGGCGTTGCGGGATCAGCGCTGGACGGAGAACAGGCTCTGGCCGGCGAAGTTGCCGATGCCGGCGGCGGTGTTCTGGCCGGCCAGGGTGTTGGCGGTGCCGAAGCCCGCCCCCTGGAAGACCATGCCCTGCTGCACCGCCTTGTTGCCGATGCCGGCCGCCGTGTTGCCCAGCACCGCCGTGTTGGCGCCGCCCGGCAGCCCCGGCGCACCCAGCAGGCGCCCGCCGCCGGCCCCCTGCATGGTCACCACACCCTGCTTGGCGACGTTGCCGATGCCGGCCGCGGTGTTGTTGATCGA
>NZ_DASPMG010000073.1:0-28080 GCF_035627195.1 Azospirillum sp. | reverse complement strand
GGTCGAGCCGGGCACCGCGTCGTGCAGGCGCACGGCCTGGGCCTGCGGGTCGAGGATGCGGTCCTCGTCGCCGGCGATGATGGCCAGCGGGCAATTCAGATCGCCGTAGCGGGCGGACAGTTCGCGCGCGGCCGGGATCAGCGCGGCGATGTCGCCGGCCGACGCTTCCAGCTGGCCGGGGCGCAGCAGCATGTCGGCCCGCTCCCAATAGGCTGCGGGCACCGGATTGGGGGCGAAGACGCGCTTCAAAAGGGCCGGCAGCAGCGCCCGGTCGATGGGCTGCGCCACCGTGCGGCTCAGCACCTGTCCGACGCCGGGAATGGCCGGCGCCATGAAGGGCACGAAGTCGGCGCGCGGCGTGGGGAAGGCGTAGCCGGAAATGAACACCACGCCGCCCACCTCCTCCGGGTACTGCAGCGCGTAGGCCAGCGCCACGGCGCCGCCGAAGGAGTGACCGACGAGGATCGGCCGGCTGGCGTTCAGCCGGACCACACCGGCGTGCAGGATGTCCGCCTGGGCCTGCGGGCTGCCGGCACCCCACGGGCGGTCGCTGTAGCCGCAGCCCGGCCGGTCGATGGCAATGGCGCGCCAGCGCGTGGCGGCCTCGTCCATCAGGCCGGCGATCGTGAAGTCCTCGCTCCAGGTTCCGGCGCCGTGGATGAACACGACCGGCGCGCCGCGCCCCTGGTCGAGCACGTGCAGGTGCACGCCGTCGGCGTTGACGAAGCCGCCGGTGGGCGGGTGCTCCCGCTCGGCGCGCGCGGAGCGCCGCGCGGTGTCGATCCACAGGCCGGCCAGGATGCCGGCGGCAATCGTCAGGCCCGTGCGCATGATGGTCAGCTCCTTCCCCTCGTTCACATCCGGGGGAAGCAACCACCGAAGCGCCCGGCGGGTTCCGCAGAGGTCAGGGCACCGGGCTGCCCAGCGAGGCGGATTGCGGGACCGGGGCCTCCTCGCAGCGGGCGTCGGCGAGGCGGCGGATGTCGTTGCCGGCGTTCAGCCACTCCGTCAGCCGCAGGCGAGCGGCGAGGTGGCAGGCCGTGGCGTTGGCGATGCCCGGAAGCGGCAACCGCTCCACATGGCAGGAACCGGGCGGCTTTCCGGGCTCCGCCGACAGGCAGGCCACCAGAACGAGGACGTAGGTCATGAAACCTCCCCGATGCGCGGAGGTCCAGGGTAGGCCGCGGGCGGTTAAGCGATCGTTGCTTGCCGGCGCTTGGTCACCAGCCCAGCGCGCAGCCGTCCTTGCGCGGGTCGGAGGCACCGGCCAGCACGCCGCGGGCGTGGTCGATCCACACCGCCTGCCCGCCGCCGATAGGGGCCGGCGACCACTCCACCCGGTGGCCGCGCCCGGCGAGGTCGTCCATCACCGCCGGGGCGAAGCCCGTCTCGATGCGCAGGACCCCGCCCTCGGCGAAGCTGCGCGGCAGATCCAGCGCGGTCTGCGGCTCCAGGCCACGGCCCAGCACGTCCAGCAGGAATTGGGCGTGGCCGGTCGCCTGGTACTGCCCGCCCATGACGCCGAAGGGCATGACGGCGCGCCCGCCCTTCGTCACCATGCCGGGGATGATGGTGTGCAGCGGCCGCTTGCCGGGTGCCACGGCGTTGGGATGGCCGGCCTGGAGCCGGAAGGAGCGGCCCCGGCAGTGCAGCAGCACGCCGCTGCCCGGTGCCGTGATGGCGCTGCCGAAGGCGTCGAACAGCGAGTTGATGAAGGACATGGCGTTGCCGTCGCGGTCGACGGCGCAGAGGTAGACGGTGTCCTTGTGCTCGGCGTGCGGCGGCGGGGGATGGGGCAGGGCGGTGTCAGGGCGGATGCGGGCGCGGCGGCTGCGGGCGGCGGCCTCCGACAACAGATCGGCCACAGGGATGGGGCCGAAGGCGGGGTCGCCGACCGTCGCGTCGCGCTCGGCGTAGGCGAGCTTGGTGGCCTCGGCCAGCCAGTGGGCGCGTTCGGCCGGGCCGGCGCCGGGATCGTCGGCGGGCGTGCCGGCCAGCGTGTCGAGGATCATCAGCGCGGCGATGCCCTGGCCGTTCGGCGGGCACTCGTGCACCGTGTGGCCGCGGTACTCCGTGCGGATCGGCTCGACGTAGTCGCTCACCTGCGCGGCGAAGTCCTCCGCCGTCATCAGGCCGCCGAGGTCGCGCAGCGTGCGCAGGATGTCGTCGCGCACCGGCCCCTCGTAGAAGCCGGCGCGCCCGTGGCTGCCGATGCGGCGCAGCGTGTCGGCCAGCGCCGGGTTGCGGAAGCGGTCGCCCTCCGCCAGGGGCGTGTCGCCGGGCAGGAATAGCGCCCGCGTCGCCGGATGGCGGGACAGCCTGGGGGCGTGCACCGCCCAGTCGCGGGCGACGCGCGGCTGCACGAGGCAGCCCTCCTCCGCCAAGCGGATGGCCGGGCGCAACAGCTCCTCCAGTGGCTTGCTGCCGTGGTCGGCGGAAAGCCGGCACCACGCGTCCACGGCGCCCGGCACGGTGACGGCGTGCACGCTGTCGGCGCCGATGGCGGTGACGCCGAGTTCGGCAAAGCGCTCCGGCGTCGCCGCGGCTGGCGCCCGGCCGGAGCCGTTGAGAGCCAGAACGCCGCCGCCGGCGGGGGCGTACAGGGCGAAGACGTCGCCGCCGATGCCGGTCATGTGCGGCTCGGCCACGCACAGCACGGCGGCCGCGGCCAATGCCGCGTCCACCGCGTTGCCGCCGGCGCGCAGCACGTCCAGCCCGGCCAGCGTGGCCAGCGGGTGCGAGGTCGCGACCATGCCGTGCCCGCCGTACACCGTGGACCGGCCCGAGCGCTGGAAATCACGCATGGCGCATGCCCTCCCTCCGGATGCGAATGCCAAGGTTGTATTAGGCGGCATTTCCGGGAAATATGCCAAGACGGACCAAAGCCATGGTCCGAAGGGGAGGTGGGGATGGCCGAGAGCGTGCAACTGCCCGAGGACGACTACCGTCAGCTCGAGGCGTTCATCTCCCGCACGCCCAAGGGCCGCGCCTTCCTGGCCGAGCACGCCCGGCGGTCCCGCACGATGGGGATCGACCAGGTGGAGGCGCTGGTCGACAAGCTGCACACCGCGTGGCTGCGCCACGAGCAGGCGGCCACCGCCGTGCACCGCATCGAGGTGCTGCGCCACGAGCTGCAGGACATGAGCGCCTCCATCGCCCAGGCGCGGCGCGAGATCGCCTCGATCCGGCCGAAGGACGACGGGTCCGACCGCATCGCCACCGCCGCCAACGAGCTGGACGCCATCGTGCTGTCCACCGAACGCGCGTCCATCGAGATCCTGAACGCCGCCGAGCGCATGCTGGAGGTCACGGCCGGGTTGCGGCAGGCGGGCGCGCCGGCCGCGCTGTGCGACACGCTGGACGCCGAGGTGACGAACATCTTCACCGCCTGCTCGTTCCAGGACCTGACCGGCCAGCGCACCACCAAGGTCGTCAACGCGCTGCGCTACATCGAGCAGCGCATCATGGCGATCATGGACATCTGGAGCATCGATGGGGTCAAGGCGTCGGAACTGGTGGCGGAACCGGTGGACGCCCGTCCCGACGCCCACCTGCTGAACGGCCCCACCGACAGCGGCGTCGACCAGGACGAGATCGACCGCCTGCTGAACGGGGCGGCCCCGGCGGCCCCCGCCGCGCCCGCCGGGGTGAAGAAGGACCACAAGGGCAAGGACGAGGAGGGGCCGTCGCCCCTCGATCAGTCCTCCATCGACGCCCTCTTCGGCTGAGCGCGCTTGGCTGTCGACGCCGACGCGTAGGACAGCTCCGCCACTTCCTCCTTGGCGCGGGGCAGGCCGGCCGATCGGGTGACGCCGGCGTCGTAGGGGTGGCGCTTGAACTTGTACAGGCTGTGCACCTTGACGACGTAGTCCTGCGTCTCGGCGTAGGGCGGCACGCCGCGGTACTTCTCCACCGCCCCTTCTCCGGCGTTGTAGCCGGCCAGCGCCAATGTCACGTCGCCCTCGAAATAGGCCAGCAGCCAGCGCAGGTACATCATGCCGCCGCGCATGTTCTGCTGCGGGTCGAACGGGTCGGTCACGCCGAAGCGGGCCGCCGTCTCGGGGATCAGCTGCATCAGCCCCATGGCGTTCTTGTGCGACACCACATCGGTGCGGAAGGCCGATTCCACGGCGATGACGGCGAGCACGAGGTCGGGGTCGAGCCCGTACTTCGGCGCCATCTTGTGCACCGCCGCCTTGATCTCCGCCGGGGGCGTGGCGAAGGTGCCGGGGAGCGAGCGGAACTGCGGCGGCTCGCACTTCTCCGGCGCCTTGCCGCCGCCGGCCTTGGCCTTGCGCAGCCACGCGTTGCCCAGTTCCTCGTCCGGGGCCAGGGCGCCGGTGCCGCGGATCAGCATGCGCCCGGCGCGCTCCGCCGCCTCCGCATGGCCCTGGCGGGCCGCCTTGCAGTACAGCGTGAGCGCGAGGCGCATGTTGCGCGTCGTGTCCTTGGGGCTGGGCTTCGAGCCGTCGTAGCGCTGGGCCAGTTCGTACTGCGCGCGCGCGCTGCCCTTGGTGGCCAGCGATTCCAGCGCCAGCAGCGTGCGGTCCTTCACCGCCGTGTGCTGCATGTGGATGGTGCGTTCCACCTTGGTGGTGCGCGTCTTGCTTGTGGAGCGGTCCTTCGGACCGGCCTCCCCGGCAACCGGCCAAAGCAACGCCGTACCGGCGAGAAGAAGTCCAAAGAGGCTTCGCTTCATGATTTCGGCCTGTTGTTAGGAATTGGATCGGTGGCGGCGGGCGATTCTGCGGTAATTCTTCCGCCCCGTGCCGTATCCTCTCCAAACGGCGTAGGCAGGAAGAAGGCGCAGGTACCGCCATCGTCGGAATATTCCCCGGATGGGGACTTCGGTATTGTCTCGTTCAGGCGAGACGAAAGAGAAAAGAACCTCGCACAAGGGAAGGAAGCGCCCCGGAAGCGGCACACAAGAACCGCTGGCAGCGGCGGCAGATAGAGGGAACGGCCGTGCCGCTGCGCGGGTCCCAGGCCACGATCTGCCGTAATGAACGCGTGAATCAGGAATATGATGGACCGGACGATGCCTCTCGTCCGGTCCTTTCCTTTTGATCAACCGCATTTTCCTCCCCAAAAACATGGCGGCGTGCGCCGCACGGGCAGTAATGCTTCTCCGATCGGTGAATCCATCGAGGTGGATCGTAGGGCATTCGTGCAAAATTGAAGGATCGGCTAGCCTTTTTCCCAACTGGCGACGGCACTCCGCGGTCATTACGTACAGACCAGCCCGCGATTGTCTTTGGGGAATCCGGCGATACCTCAAGTGCACTGCGCATCGGCAGATCATTTGTGCAGGGCACGGCGTTGTTGCCGGGGAAGAGCGTCCCGCCGTTGGGAAGGCGGCAGGGACGGCCGTAGATTGGGAGCTGGGACGCAGCAATGGCCAGTCATGTGGCGCGCAGCCTGCGCGCAACGGAACTCGACACCGTGCCGGTCGCCCTGGAGATCGCCGACACCGTCGGCGCTTCGGCGGACCTGACCGACGATCCCGTCGCCGACGATGACGCCGTCGACGGGGCGGGAGAAGCCGAGGGGCCGGAGGATGCCGTCCCGGCAGAACCCGGCGCCCCGCCCGACCCGGCGGTGATCGCGCAGATCGAAGCGGAGATCCCGCGCCTGCGCCGCTTCGCCCGCGCCATGGTGCGCGACGCCACGCTGGCGGACGACCTGGTGCAGGAATGCCTGGAACGCGCGTTGAGCCGCCTGCACCTGTGGCGGCCGGGCAGCAACCTGCGCGCCTGGCTCTTCACCATTCTGCGCAACCTGCACATCAACGGCATCCGCCGCCGCCAGACGGTGGTGGACATCGACGGCGAGGCGCAGGCGGCCATCGGCGCCGCGTCGGGTGCGCAGATCGTGCGCCTGGAGTTGCGCGACCTGCGCCGCGCGCTGGGCCTGCTGCCCACGGAACAGCGCGAGGTGGTGCTGCTGATCGGCCTGGAGGGCATCAGCTATGGCGAGGCGGCCGACATCCTGGGCATCTCCATCGGCACGGTGAAGTCGCGCCTGTCGCGCGGCCGGCGTGCGTTGCGCCTGCTGATGGAGGGCCGCTCCCCCGCGGACGACGACGAGACGGATTGACCAATCATGCAGCACAGGGCCGCGCCGGGCACTCCGGCGCGGCCCTGTGCTGTTCCGGCCCGAATATGCAAACGAAGACGGCGCAAACAAAAACGGCAACGCCCGAAGGCGTTGCCGTTAGGTGCGAGGCTAACATCGAGAGGCTTTGGGGTACTCGCGCGTCCGGCGGCAAGCCGGGCGCGGGCGTCTTGCGGGGAATGCGGCTGTCCGGTGCGGACGGCCGTTGGGTCTAGCGACGCCGGACCAGGCCCAAAATCAAACTCGCAGCGAACAGGACCAGGAAAAGGAAGAACAGGATCTGCGCGATGCCCGAGGAGGCTTCGGCGATGCCGCCGAACCCGAAGGCGCCAGCCACCAGGGCGATGACAAAGAACACCAGAGCCCAGTACAGCATCTCGTACTCCATGTCTGAAGCACTGCCGCGCCAACGCTTCCCGAGCATTCGCCGGTCCGGATGACCGGCTAAGCCGTCGTCGCCGGCCTTGCAAATTGTATAACACGATCAGGCGGCATTGGTTCCCGCGCGGGTCCCCGGAGCGGCCGGGATGCCCGTACGAGTTGCCGGGAGCGCTGCGGCGCCACCTTCCGGCTTACCGCCGCCGCCCCGGCGCCGGCGCGTGCAACGCTTGCCCCCCGAGCCCTGTTTAAGCCGCGAGACCGCAACCGCGCTCGCGGTGCGGCGCATCCCGTTGCATGCATGGGGAGGACTGAACCTATGAAACGCACACTTACCGTTGCCGCCTTCGCCGCCGTGATGGCGGTGGCGCCCATTGCGATGGCGCAGATGAACACGCGCACCGACGGCGGCGACCCGCGCGGCACGCCGCGCATGAGCACCGGCTCCGGCCTGCCCAGCGAGAACCCGGCGGTGGAGAGCATGGAGCGCGGCACGACCAACATCGACCGGCTGTCGCCGGGCACGCGCACCCCGAGCGGCACGGCGGGCGGCACGTATGGCAGCAGCACCTACGGCAGCACCACCAGCCCGCAGTCCGGCCCGGTCGTCACGTCTCCCGGCATGGGCAGCGGCATGGGCAGCGGCACGGCCGGCAGCGGCGTGATGATGCAGGTCGACCGCTCCGAATTGTCCGACCGGCGCGGCCGCGGCCAGAACAACATGGAGCTGATGCAGACCTCGCTGCTGAACAGCTTCAGCGCCGCCGGCTTCCGCGCCGTGCGCGACTTCCGCAAGGATGGCGACCGCTATGTCGCCACCGCCATGGACCAGACCGGCAACTGGGTCACGGTGCAGATGGACCCGAGCACCGGCGCCATCAGCTCGGCGCGGTAACGTCTCCGGTTCAGCCTTCTCCCGGTCGGAAAGCCCCTCTCCCCGCATGGGAGAGGGGGTGGGAGAGGGCTTCCCGATCACTCCATCAGCCGCCCCCATGTCCCGGTCAGCCGCCCGCTTCCGGCGGGGGCGAGCACGTCCCACAGTGGCAGCGGCGCTCGCAGCCGCTGTCCGGCGTCGCGGCCCAGCGTGCGGGTCGCCACCTCGGCGGCGCTGCCCGGCGGCAGGAAGCCGGCGGCGCCCAGCGGGATCGTCAGCACCAGCCCCTGCTCCAGCCGGCCGCCCAGCCGGCTTTGGCCACGGTCCGGCCCCTCGGTCCAGGTGGCGTGCGCGGCGATCCGCACGCCGTTGCCGAAGCGGTGCGCCAGTTCCACCGTGCCGCCCCAGTCGCCGCCCAGGTAGCGGCCGAGCCGCAAGGCCCCCGTCACGGCGGCGCCCGGTGCTTCCAGGTACAGGCTGGCGTGCCCGGTGGTGGTGCCGGTGTGCGTCCACACGCGCAGCGGATCGCCGGGCGGGCGCTTCCACACGCGATTGACGTCGAGGCCGAGCGCCCAGCGCGCCGGCACCGGGCGGTACAGCACCTCGCCGCTGAAGCCGGCGAACATCTCCTCCAGGGCGCCGGCCGACAGCCGCGCGTGCCACTGCGGCGCCGGGGTGGTCAGCCACGTGACGTGCAGGTGTTCCAGGTTCAGGCGGGGCAGGGCGTACCACGCCACGTCGCTGCGCACCGGCTCCGGCGACGGCAGAACCTCGGCGTCCAGCATGCCCAGCGTGCTGCCGTGGTTGGCACGGATGCCGCCGCCGAACACGACGCCCCGCCAGGGCTCCACCGCCAGCGCGGCGTCGGTGTAGGCGCGCCATGCCAACGGATAGCCCTGCTCGAACAGGCTCTGCTCCAGAGTCGGGCGCAGGGTGAAGTCCCACCGCACGGGCCACGCGGGTGGTTCGGGGGCCGGGTCGAGGCGGGCGCTTTGCCAGATTTCCTCCGGGCTGCCGCGCCGGTTGGCGGCCTGCCGTACGGCGCGCCGCTGCACGATGACGGCGACGCCGTCCAGCCCGCGCGCGGCGGTGGCGACGGTGATCGCATCGGCGTCCGGCGGCGCCCCGTCGGCCAGGATGCGCGCGGCGCGCCCCACCGTGCGGGCCGCCGGCTCCTCGTACGAGGGTTCGATCCACAGCGTGTTGCCGGCGGCGGCGCGGACAGGCAGGCCGGCGCTGCGCGCCTCCGCCATCAGGTCGCGGCTGGCGGCGGCACCGGCGGACGGCGCGGGACCGACGCGTGGCGGCGGGGGCGGCTTGTCCTCCTCGTGTTCCTTGCCGTCGAAGCGCACGGCGAAGCGCAGCATCGCCCGGTGCCCCTGCTCGACGCCGAGCCCGAGGTCGAGCCACGGCCAGGGGCGGTAGGCGAGGCCGGCGTTGAACGGCAGGCCCGGCACGAAGGCCCAGTCGTCCTGCTGTTCGGAGCGGAAGCTGTCGGCGCTGTATTCCAGCTTGACGCTCAGCCCGTCGATGGGGGTGTGCCACTCCAGCCCGCCGAACAGGCCGACGTCGCGGCCTGAGAACCACGCCTTCGGCCCGCGGCTCTTCGGGTCGTACGGGTCGCGGTCGCGGCGGAAGCGCCCGCCCAGCAGGCGCAGCGGGTTGGGCAGGTGCCCGTAGCCGCCCAGCCGCCCCCAACCGATGCCAAGGCTGGCGTCCACGTTCCAGAAGCGCCGGGACAGCACCACGTACTCCCCCGCGAAGCGGCCCTTGCCCGGCAGGTCGAAGCCAGCACCGGTGACGTCGCGCCCGCCGACCGCCACCGCCGGCCACCACTCGCCCTCGCGCAACAGGCGCAGCTTCAGGTCGACGCCGGGCTCCGGAATGCCGTACCAGCTGGGGAACAGCGTCTCGCGCACCGTGACCTCCAGCCAGGGCAGCAACTGCGCGCCGACCGTGATGTGGCGGTGCACGTCACCCAGTGCGCCATATCCGGCGTGGTAGGTGCCCTCCGGCAGCATGCGGGCGGTGGGGGTCTGCAGCAGCCCGGCGCCGCCCCAGTCGGACAGCGAAGCGGGCAGGCCATCGGCGAGCGCAGGGCCGGCGGCCAGGAGCAGCAGGGCGAGGGCTAGCCGTTTCACGCCACGGTCGCATAGATCGGTCGAAACTTCCCGCAGGTTTCAGGGAAGCCGCATACGAATGCAACCGGAAAGATGTGGAGGGCGTGCTTTCAGCGCCGCCGTGGGGCTTGCGACAGCTGGGTGCGCAGAAGCTTGGCGCCGGCCAGGTCGGCGCCTTCCAGGGCGGTGCCGTCCAGGTTGGCGTCGCTGAGGTTGGCCTGTACGAGGCTGGCGCCGCACAGATGCGCGCGGCTGAGGTCGGACCCCATCAGGTTGGCGGCCCAGGAGCGGCCAGTGGGCTTCCCGCTGGGATCCTTGATCTCGGCCGGGCACAAGCGCACGGCGGTCAGGTCGGCCTCGGCGAGGCGGGAGTGGCTGAGGTTGGCACCGGACAGGTCGGCGCCGATCAGGTTGGCGCCCTCCAGGTTGGCGCCGGACAGGTCGGCCATGATCAGCCGCGCCCCGGCCAGCGAGGCGCCGGCGAGGTTGGCGCCGCGCAGCGACGCCGCGCTGAGGTTCACGCCGCGCAGGTCGGCGCGGCTGAGGTCGGCGCCGTCCAGCTCCGCCCGTTCCCCGCGCTGGCCGAAGCTGTCGATCCAGCGCTCGTGGTCGAAGATGGCGCGCTGGATCTCCGAGCCCAGGTTGTCGATCGGCTTGGCCATCAGCGCGCCGCCGAGGTCGGCGAGGCTGAGGTCGCAGTCGGCGAAGCGCGTGCCCACCAGATCGGCGTTGCGGAAGATGGCGCCAGCGAGGTTGGCCCCCTCCAGGTTGGCACCGTTCAGCCGCGAGTTGGTCAGGTTGGTGTTCACCAGAATGGCACCGCACAGGTCGGCGTTCTGGAGGATGCTGTCGCTGAGGTCGGCTTCCGTCAGCACCGCCTTGCGCAGCGTGGCGCCGGTCAGGTCGGTCACCACGCCGTTCGACGCGCTGCGCGCCGTGTGGCCGATGCGGTCCAGCACGGCCTGGCGGAAGGCGAGCTGGACGGCGTCCTTCTCGGCGCGCGCGGTGTGGCTGGCGCCGGGCGAGCCGGCGGACAGGTCGGCGCCGCGCAGGTTCGCCTCGCTGACGTCGGCGGCGCGCAGGCGCGCCCCGCGCAGGTCGGTCTGCGACAGGTTGGCCCGGCTGACGTCGGCCTCGTACAGGTCGACGCCGAAGAGGTCGGCGCCGGCGAGGTTGGTGGCGTGCAGGCGGCACTTCACCAGCCGCGCGCCGATGAGGCGTGCGGCACGAAGGTCACGGTGGGCGAGGTCCATCCCCTCCAGGTCGGCCAGCGCCAGATTGGCGCGCGCACCGCCCGGCAGCCCCTTGACCCAGCGCATATGCCGGTCGAGGACCTCGGCAAGTTGCTCGGGCCGCAGTGGAGAAGCGGGAGAGGATAGGAAGGCGGTCTGCGTCGACACGGATTCACGTCGTAGCGGCCGTTTGCACTACCGCAACTATGTGCTCGGATTTGTTACCGAAGGCTAAACGGTGCCGAAAGCATTCTTGCGCGATACTGGTCTCAATGATGTTGCCCACTTGTCACAGCCTGCGGCATTTGGGGAACACATTCTGGACGCCGTCCGGGACGATGGACTATCGATCCCAACAGCCGGCGATCCCAACAAACCGGCGATCCCGGCAAACCGGAAGGCCATGCCATGACCCGCTTCGCGCGCTTGCTGCTGCTCTCCCTCCTGCTGCCGGCCGGCGTCCAGGCCGCGGTGCCGGAGGCGCCGGTGCTTGCCGAACCCGAAGCACCGGTCGTGATGGCGCCGGAGGCAGCACCGGAAGCCGTACCGGCGCCCCTGCCGGAGGGCTTCGCCGGGGTGCTGGCCCGGCGGCTGGCCGAGGAGTCACGCGCGGTGGCCGGGCGGACGGTGGACCTGGACCGGCTCCGCCGCTTCTACACGCCGCGCGCCTTCGCGCCAGCCTGGATTGACGACGGGACCGACGACGCGGCGGTCAAGGCGTCCGCCCGCGCCGTGCTGGCGGGCCTGCGCGGCGCCGACGCGGACGGCCTGTCGGTCGCCGACTACCACGCCGACGCCATCGCCCAGCGCCTGGACGGCGTCGGCGAGAAGGATCGGGCGGAACTGGAACTGCTGCTGTCCGACGCGGTGATGCGCTATGCCGCGCACGTGCGCGCCGGCCGCTTGGCGCCGAAGACGATCAGCGGCGACTTCGCCGAGGTGACGCCGCCGACCGTCGACGCCCCGGCGCTCGCCGCCGCCGTCTCAGCGGCCGAGGACGCGGGCGCGGCGCTGGCGGCCCTTGCCCCGGCACGGCCGGACTATGTGGCGCTCAAGGACGCGCTGAAGCGCCTGCGCGCGCTGGAGGCGGCCGGCGGCTGGCCGCTGGTGCCCGCGCCGCGCGCGGCGAAGCTGGAGCCCGGCATGCGCGATCCGGCGGTGAAGGCGTTGCGCAAGCGCCTCGCCGTTACCGGCGAGTTCGACGGCAAGCCGGACGCCAAGGCCGCCGCGTCGGAGGTCTACGATCCCGCGCTGCGCAAGGCGGTGGAGCGGTTCCAGGCGCGCCATGGGCTGTTCGTGGACGGCGTGGTCGGCGCCACCACCATCGCGGCGCTGAACGTGCCGGTGGGGGAGCGCATCGGACAGGCCGTCGCCAACCTGGAACGCCTGCGCTGGCTGCCGGACAGCTTCGGCGCCCGCCACGTGCTGGTCAACGTGCCGGACTTCACGCTGAAGGCGGTGGACGGCGGCACCGTCGTGCACGACATGCGGGTCATCGTCGGCACCAAGGTGCGGCGCACGCCGATCCTCTCCAGCCAGATCACCTCCGTCGTCCTCAACCCGACGTGGACGGTGCCGGTGAAGCTGGCCAAGGAGGACTATCTGGCGAAGTTCATCAGGGATCCCGGCTACCCGAAGAGCCACGGCTTCACCGTCTATTCCGGCTGGTCGTCGGACGCCCGCCCGTTGGACGCCGGGCGCATCGACTGGAAAGCGCTGGGGACGGGCATCGGCAGGCTGCGGCTGCGTCAGGATCCGGGGCCGCAGAACGCGCTGGGGCAGGTGAAGTTCAACATCCCCAACGGCTTCGACGTCTACCTGCACGACACGCCGAGCCGCGAGAAGTTCGACAAGACGGTGCGCACCTTCTCCTCGGGGTGCGTGCGGGTCGGCAGGCCGCTGGATCTGGCCGACTTCGTGCTGTCCGGCATCCCCGACTGGCCGGCCGAGCGCCGGCAGGCGCAGCTTGAGAAGGGGGAGACGAAGACCGTGGTGCTGAAGGCGCCGGTGTCCGTCCACATCCTCTACCAGACCGCCTGGGTGGATGCCGCCGGCACGCTTCAGTTCCGCGAGGACATCTATGGCCGCGACGGGGAGTTCCTGGAGCTGTTGGCCCGCAAGGCCATGGCCGGGCAGAAGGTGGCCGACGCGCGCGGCTGACGGTCGTGCTTTGGTGGGAAGGTCATGGAAACCTACCCGACCGGGCGTTGACATTCGGGGGCGAACCGTTCAGGTGATTGGCGGGCCTTCCGCCCGGAAAAGCCAGCCGTACCGCCGAGGTGACGCGGGAATGCCGATTCCATTCCACGGAACCCCATTCCATGGAGCCCCATTCCATGGAATCGATGCGCGGCCATGTGCCGGCGCGCCCTGTTGAGCCCCCGAATTGAGCCCGTGCATTCTCCGGCAGCCGATCAGGATACAGGAACGATGAAACGCAAAGGCAGCCCGTACCGCCGCTTCCGCCTGACCAAGGTCGTCGCCACGCTGGGCCCGGCCTCCTCGACGCCGGAGATGATCCGCGCCCTGTTCGAGGCCGGGGTCGACGTCTTCCGCCTGAACTTCAGCCACGGCAGCCACGAGGACCACGGCGAGCGCCTGCGCGCCATCCGCGCGCTGGAGGAGGAGACCGGCCGCCCCATCGGCGTGATGGCCGACCTGCAGGGCCCGAAGCTGCGCATCGCCACCTTCGCCAACGGCCCGATCACGCTGCAGGCCGGGCAGAAGTTCCGTCTGGACCTGTCGCGCACGCCGGGCGACGCCAACCGCGTGGGCATGCCGCACCCCGAGATCTTTGCGGCCCTGGAGCCGGAGGCCGAGCTGCTGCTGGACGACGGCCGCGTGCGGCTGCGCGTCGTCGACTGCGGGCCGGAACACGCCGACACGGTGGTGGTGTCGGGCACCCGCCTGTCCGACCGCAAGGGCGTCAATGTGCCGGGCGTGGTGCTGCCGCTGTCGCCGTTGACCGAGAAGGACCGCGTCGACTTGGACTTCGCCCTGAGCCTGGGCGTGGACTGGGTGGCCTTGAGCTTCGTGCAGCGGCCCGACGACGTGGCCGAGGCGCGCAAGCTGATCTCCGGCCGGGCGGCGCTGCTGTCCAAGCTGGAGAAGCCGTCGGCCATCCAGCACCTGGACGGCATCATCGAACTGTCGGACGGCATCATGGTGGCGCGCGGCGACCTGGGCGTGGAGATGCCGGCGGAGGACGTGCCGTCCTTGCAGAAGCGCATCGTCCGCGAATCGCGCATTGCCGGCAAGCCGGTGATCGTCGCCACGCAGATGCTCGAATCCATGGTCTCCAGCCCGGCGCCGACGCGCGCCGAGGCGTCGGACGTGGCGACCGCCGTGTACGACGGCGCCGACGCGGTGATGCTGTCGGCCGAGACGGCGGCCGGCGCCTATCCGATCGAGGCGGTGTCGATCATGGACCGCATCGCGCGCCGGGTGGAACAGGACCCGTTGTACCGCACCATCATGGACGCCCAGCACCCCGACCCGCAGCACACCGCCGCCGACGCCATCACCGCGGCGGCGCGCCAGGTGGCGCACACGGTGGAGGCGGCGGCGATCGTGACCTACACCACCTCGGGCTCGACGACGCTGCGCGCCGCGCGCGAGCGGCCGGAGGTGCCGATCCTGTGCCTGACGTCGAGCATGGAGACGGCGCGGCGCCTCGTCGTCGCCTACGGCGTGCACAGCGTGCACACCGCCGATATCGACAACTTCTCGGAAATGGTGCGCAAAGCCGCAAGCATCGCGTACGCCGACGGCATCGCGGACGAGGGGCAGCGCCTCGTCATCACCGCGGGCGTGCCGTTCGGGACGCCGGGCAACACCAACATCCTGCGCATCGCCTGGGTCGAGAGCTGAGCGGGCGGGCCGGGGGCGCGAAAAAGTTTGTGGTGCAAACTTTCCGCTGGCAAGCCAAAGAGCCTCTAAACCATACTGGGGTATGACGGTTCGGTCTGCCGGAACAGGAAGGGGCACATCCTCGACGCACCGCGAAGCACTCCCACGCTGGGGCCTTCTGACCCTTGCCGTGGGGGTGCTGGTGCCGCTCCTGGCGTTTGCCGCCGTCATCCTCGTGCTCCTCAACCGTCAGCAGGAGCGTGCCATCGAGGCGCTGCTGTGGCAGACCGTCAGCGCCGCCGCGGAGGACGTGGTCCAGCAGGTCAACAACGACCGCTCGGCGCTGGAGAGCCTGGCGGCGTCCCCGGCGCTCGACGGTGATGACCTGATGGCGTTCCGCGAGCACGCGCGGCGGGTGTTCCGGGCCCATGAGCACTGGCTGACGCTGATCGTCACCGACCACGAGCGGCAGCTCCTGAATCTGCTGGTGCCGCCCGGCCACGACCTGCCGCCCATCGTCGATCCCCACACTCTGGAGACGGTGCTGCGCACCAGACAGGCGACGGTGGGCGACCTGCTGTCCTATGCGGGCGGTTACGCCATGCCCATCCGCGTGCCGGTGCTGCGCGACGGAGCCGTCAAATACACGCTGGCCACCTTCGTCCGGCCGGACATCTTCACCCGCCTGCTGATCGGCGCCCGCCCGCCGGAGGGGTGGGTCCTGGCGCTGTGGGACCGCAACCACACCTTCATCGGCCGCACCCGGGGCGCCGACCGGCTCACTGGCACGCCCCTGCCGGCGGCGTATCGGGCTGAACTGACGCGGCAGGAGGGGCGTATCTTCCGGACCATCAGCCGCGACGGCGTCCCCGCCTACAGCGGCTTCCTGCCGGTGACCGGCAGCCAGTGGCAGGTCGGCGTCGGTGCACCCATCACCGTCGTGGAGGGGCCGTACCAGTTCCTGCGCCGTTCGACCTGGATCGGCGGTGCCGCGGCGGTGGCGGCAGCCGTGCTGCTGATGGCCATGCTGCTGACCGCGCTGCGCCGCCGCCACGCGGCCGAGCAGAAACTGCTGGCCGTGCGGGCGGAGCAGGAACTGGAACAGCGCCTGGGCGACATCGCCGCCAACTTCCCCGGCGCCATCTACCGCCGCGAACTGCGTCCCGACGGGTCCATGGGCTACACCTACCTCAGCCGCAACGCCAAGGCGCTGCTGGGTGCGGAAGTCGAGGAGGGGCTGGGCTGGAAGCCGTGGTCGGTGGTCGGCAACCGCCTTCCCGAAACGGAGCAGGCCAAGTGGCTGGAGGCGTTGCGCCGTTCCGCGGAGACGCTGGAGCCGTTCGACCTGCAGATGCAGATCCCAATGCCGGACGGCCGCATCGGCCACATCCGCACGCTGGCCTCGCCGCACCGGCGCGAGGACGGCACCGTCGTGTGGGACGGCATCGCCATGGACATGACCGACCTGGAGAAGACGCGCCGCGAGCTGGCCCACGCCCGGGACGAGGCGGAAAGCGCCAACGAGGCGAAGTCGAAGCTGCTGGCCGTCGCCAGCCACGACCTGCGCCAGCCGGTGCAGTCCATGCTGCTGTTCTCCTCCGCGCTCAGCGCGCACATCGCCACCGAACAGGGGCGGGAGATGCTGCACTTCCTCCAGCACAGCCTGGAGACGCTGAAGAGCCTGCTGGACAGCCTGCTCGACATGTCGCGCCTGGACGGCGGCGCCATCACCCCGCAGCCGGAGGACATCGCGCTGGGTGACCTGCTGGACCAGCTGAACGCCACCTACGCCCCGATCGCCCAGCGCAAGGGGCTGGGCTGGCACGTCACCGGCGGTTCCGTGGTGCGCAGCGATCCGGTCCTGCTCGGCCGCATCCTGCGCAACCTCGTGGAGAACGCCTTCCGCTACACGGAGACGGGACAGGTGTCCGTGCACGCCTGTGTCGACGGGCCGCAGGTCCGCATTTCGGTGCGCGACACCGGCGTGGGCATCCCGCCCGACAGCCTGGACCGCATCTTCGAGGAGTTCCATCAGGTTGACGACGGGCGGGGTGCGGGCCGGCATGGGCTGGGCCTCGGCCTGTCCATCGTGCGGCGGCTGGCCCACCTCCTCGGCCATCCGGTCGAGGTGCAGTCGACGGTGGGGGATGGTTCCGTCTTCACGGTCACCGTCCCGTTGGCCGGGTGCCGGGCGGGCGACGTGGCGGCGTGAGTCGAACCCTCAACCGCACGTCGTATGACGTCGGTGCAGGGAAGTTCTTCTCTGGCAAAGCGGAACCGGACGAAAGCCCAGGCGCGGAACATGGATGCCGCTGCTATGTTTTACTGGTGCACCGTTTCCCGTTGTGTTTGTGCTGCCAATGACGACGACCCCTGCTTTCCTTGTGGACTTTCAGGACGCCAGCGATGTCGCCGGCAAACGGCGCATGCTGCGCGGCTGGGCCATGGGAGCGTTGCGCACCACTCTCCAGCGCAACCGGATGGAACTGCTGAACGAACCGGACAGCACGCGCTGCCGGCAGATCCTTTCGGGTTCCATCCTCATCCGCTGCGAACTGGCGCAGCGCCGGACGGACGCGGTTCTGGACGCCGTTCAGGACGCCGTTCAGGACGAGGGGGCCGCCATTCCCCAAACCCGCAGGAATGCACCCGGCGTGTAGCCGAAGCTGCGCTTGAACAGACGCGTCAGGTGCGCCTGGTCGGCGAAGCCGGTGGCCGCCGCCGCGTCGGCGATCGGTTGGCCGGCGCCGATCAGCGCGCGTGCCGTGATCAGGCGCCGTTGCGTCTGCCACGCGCAGGGCGGCATGCCGTAGGCCGCGCGGAAGGCGCGGATCAGGCGGTAGCGCCCGGCCCCGGTCGCCGCTTCGAGTTCCGCCAGGGAGACCGGCTCGGCCGCGCGCGCCGCCAGCAGGTCGCGCGCGCGCCGCGCCAGGGCGGCGTCGCCGGCGGCCGGCGGGCGTGCGGGATGGTGGGCGGCGTGCCGGCCGATCAGGTGGGCCAGCGCCTCCACCGCCCGCACCTCGACGGCGAGCGCCGGGGCGGCGGCGTGCAGCGCCTGGAAGAAGGCCGCGAAGCGCCGCACCGCCTCGGCGTCGTCGATCACGCCGGTGGCGAAGTCCGGCGCCGTGTCCCCCGGCCCGTCCAGTTCGGCGGCCAGTGCGGCGAGGGCCGATGGGGGAATGTGGACGCTCCAGTACGACCAACCGCCCTCCTGCACGTCGCCGGTGTGCACCTCGCCCGGATCGGCGAGGCACAGGGTGCCCAACGGTGCCACCACGCGCTGGCGCCGGTAGCGGAAGCGGTTGGCGCCGCGGGTGATCAGGCCCACCGTGTAATCGTCGTGGAAGTGCGGCGCGAAGCTGCTGCGCCGGAAGTCCGCGCGCAGCACCTCCAGCCCGCCCATCACCCGGGGCAGCCGCCGCAACTCGACCCGGTCACCGCCGTCCCGCATGCCGTCCTGCACGCCGCTCACTCCTCCGGCACGCGCGCCGTCGCCTTGAAGAAGGTGTAGCAGAAGGCGCCCTCCGGACCCTCCGCCGTGGCGTCGAGATCGGCGAGGCCGCGCGCCCACGCCGAAGCGTCGAGCAGCCCGGCCGTCAGCGCCGCCTCCCGCACGCCGTCCACCATCGGCACGATGATGCGGCGCACGAAGCCGTCGCGCAACGCCGGACGGCCGGCGTCGGCATAGACCATGCGCGGCTCCACCACGATGTCGGCGAAGCCGGCCTCGGCGAGCAGGCCGTACAGTCGCCGGCCGATGTCCGGATCGCCGCCCAGGCGGCGCTGGCAGGTCACCAGCGCGCTCCATGCCGCCATGGCCGCGGGCGTTTCCGGGTGGAAGCGGCAGGAGCCGTGGTCGCCCTCCACCACCACGATGGAGCCGCCGGGCCGCACCAGCCGTCGCAGCGTGGCCAGCGCATCCACCGGGCGTGTCAGGTGCTCCAGCAGGAAGCAGACGAAGGCGGCGTCGAAGCTGGCGGGCGGGAAGGGGGCGTTCAGCAAGTCGCCCTGGCGGAACGCGACGGCCGCCGCCCGCTCGCCCAGCCGGGCGCGGGCGCGCGCCAACTGGCCGGCGTCCACGTCCAGACAGGTGAGGTCGATGCCGGGGCTGCCGGCCAGCAGGGCCTGCGTCTGCATGCCGGTGCCGCAGCCGGGTTCCAGCACGCGCGTGCCGGGCGGAAAGCTCGTATCGCCGTGCAGCAGCGGGCGAAGGATGGTCGCCTGATCGGCCAGCCGCTCCGCCTCGCGCGCCGAATAGCCGTGCACGTATCCGCCCATCCGCTCCTCCCCTGGTGTTTAGGCCCTGGTGTGTTAGGCCCTGGTGTGGTCGGGAAGGAGCGTAGCGGTGGCGGCACCGGCCGGTCTTGAAGGAAATTGCACGTTGTCGAGGTGGATTACAGCGGCTGGCCGGCGAGCGTCTGGCGGATCTGGGCGGCGCGTTCGCGGGCGCGCGGCAGGTGCGGGTTGATGGCCAGCGCCGCCTCGAACGCCCTCAGCGCCTCGGCCGGCTGCTCCACCGCCGTGTAGACGAGGCCCAGGCCGACGAGCGCCCCGAAATGGCGCGGCTCCAGCGCCAGCGTGCGGCGGATGTCGTCGACCGCGGCGGCGTAGTCGCCGACCAGATAGTGCGCGTTGGCCCGGCGGTTCCAGCCCTCCGCGTAGTCCGGCGCCTCCGCCACCACCGCGTCGAACAGGACGAGCGCCTGTTCGACGTCGTCCTCGTGCAGGCGGCGCACGCCGTCGCGCATCATCGCCAGCACGTCGGCGCCGGGGTGGTCGAGCCAGATCAGCCAGATCTGCGTCTCCACCGCCTGCGCCGCCTCGTCGCCGGGGGCGGTGCGGAGCTGGCGGAACAGCTCGTCCAGGCGGGTGTCGTCCTGCCGGGCCGCGGCGGGCGAGGCGCCCAGCGCGGCCAACAGCGTGACAAGGATGGCGGCGGCGACGAGCCGCAGTGGCGTCTGTGCGCGTGTCATGCGAAAAGCTTGGGAAGCCTTCGCCCGCGCGGCAACCGCGCGTCGGGCGTAAGGCCGGCGCCCGACGGGGTAGGCCGGCGGCGCCGGGGCACAGAGAGTCGACGAACGATCGGGAGAACAGGACATGTCGCGGCCATCCAACCTGCTGTACGGGCTCAACGACGTTCCGCCGCTGGGCGTGACGCTGTTGAGCGGGCTGCAGCACGCGGCGATGGTCGCCGGCATCGGCGCGGTCTTCCCACTGCTGGTGCTGGCCGCCGCCGGGGCGGACCCGTCGCAGGTGCGCGACACGCTGGCGGTATCGATGCTGGCGCTGGGCATCACCACGGCGCTCCAGGGCGCGCGCCTGGGGCCTGTCGGATCGGGCTTCCTGGCGCCGGCGGTGTTCACGGCGGCCTACCTGCCGTCCAGCATCCAGGCGGCGAAGATCGGAGGGCTGTCGCTGGTGCTGGGCATGACCATCTTCGCGGGCCTGTGCGAGATCCTGCTATCGCGCGTGCTGCACCGGCTGCGGCCCTATCTGCCGGCGGAGATCGCCGGCTTCGCCGTCGCCATGATCGGCGTCGTGCTGGGGCTGCTGGGCTTCCGCCTGATCTTCGGCGTCGACGCGCACGGCGAGCCGCCGCCGCCATCCGTGGCGTTGCGCGGGCTGCTGCTGGGCGGGACCACGCTGGGCATCATGATCGGGCTGAACATCTGGTCGAAGGGCAAGCTGCGGCTGTTCTGCGTGCTGGTCGGGATGGCGGCCGGCTATGCGCTGGCGTGGGCGATGGGCATGCTGGACGTCGGGCGCATGACCGCCGCCGTCGGGCGCACGCCGTTCAGCATTCCGACGCCGGCCGACATGTGGCCGAGCTTCGACTTCGGGCTGGCGCTCGCCTTCGGGATCGGCGCCATCGCCTGCACGTTGCGCGCGGTGGGCGACCTGACGACCTGCCAGAAGATCAACGACACCGAATGGCAGCGCCCGGACATGACGACGATCCGCGGCGGCGTGCTGGCCGACGGCATCGGCACCGTGCTGTGCGGCGTTCTGGGCACGGTCGGGCTGAACACCTTTTCGGGGAGCATCGGCCTGTCGGTAGCGACGGGGATCACGGCGCGCGTCGTCGGCTTCGCCACCGGCGGCGTGCTGATCGTGCTGGCCTTCGTGCCGCAGGCGCTGGACGTGCTGGGCGCCATGCCGCGGGCCGTGATGGGGGCGGCGCTGGTGTTCTCCGGCACCTTCATCGTCATGAACGGGCTTCAGGTCATCCTGTCGCGTCTGATGGACAGCCGGAAGATCGTGGTCATCGGCCTGTCGCTGATCATCGGGTTGTCGCGCGACATGTACCCGCACCTGTTCAACGAGGCGCCGGCCGCGCTGCAGCCGGTGCTGGGCTCGTCCATGGTGCTGGCGATCGGCACGGCGTTGCTGCTGAACCTGCTGTTCCGCATCGGCGTTCACAAGCGCGTGCAGTACGCCTTCCCGGGCTCCGGCGCGTTGCGCGACCTGCACGACCCGCTGGAACGCCAGGGTGCCGAATGGGGTGCGCGGCGCGACGTTTGGGACAAGGTGATGCACGCTTTCGCGGAACTGACCGAGCTGCTGCCGCATCTGGCGCAGCCGCAGACCCGCATCGCCATCGAGGTGGCGTTCGACGAGTACGGGGTGGACACCGAGATCCGCTACACGGGCCAGCCGCTGACGCTGGCCAGCGCCGCGCCCTCACACGAGGAGATGCTGGAATCCGACGACGCGCTGCACCGGCTGTCCAGCTACATGCTGTCCCAGCTCGCCAGCCGCGCGCGCACCGGCACGCAGAACGGCGAGCAGGTGCTGAAGCTGCACTTCGATCATTGAGGGATGGGGCACTGAGGGATGGGGAGGGGGCGGTGGATGCCGCTCAGGCCCCGTGCCACTTGCGCAGCGGGCCGGTGTCGACGTGCACGAAGTTGCTGTGCGGGTAGTAGCCCACGCCGCCGGCGCGCAGGCTGAGCGCCAGCTTGTGCAGCTGGCGCAGCGGCATGCCGGGGATGCGCAGGTCGATGGCCTTGCCCTGCATGTGGTAGCTGAACTGCGCCACGCCGTCGCCGTCCGCCTCGCGGAGCGCCGCGTTGGTTTCGGGCGAGCGGTAACCGGAGATGATGTGGATCGGCCCGCGGCCACCGGTGCGGCGGTGGATCTGGTGCAGGACGTCCAGGAGCTTCGGGTCGATGGCGTGCACCGCGCCCGTGCGGTGGTCGCGCAGCACGCGGTTGATCGCCTGCACCGCGTCGCGGACGTAGCGGCCCTTCGACCAGTACTCGGCCGTGACACGCTCGCCCGTGTGGAGGTTGAGCATGGACAGTTGCCGCGGCGGCGCCTTGATCATCGCCAGGGATTCGGCGGGCTGCAGGATCGTCGCCGCAGCCGCGGCACCAATACCCAGACGCAGAAGGTCCCGTCGGCCGACAACCGGTGCCGGATTCGACTGCCCACACTCGTCGTTCATGAAGCCCCCATCAGCGCCAGACCGGGTTCCGGTCGAGGGTGTTACTCCGAAAGACAGCGCTCTTTAGGGGATCAACCACCACCTTCTGTCAAGCGATCAAAGGTTAACGACCGTTAAGCGTGTTTTTTCAACGCCTTCTCGCATGTTACGGGGCGGTAACACAGCCGGGGCTTCTCCCGGCGCGAACGCCGGAAGCGGCGAATCGGCGGCCCGATTCGCAGGCCGGAACGATGCCTGTGGGAACTAGGCCGGCGCGTTTTCGCCGGCGGGGCGGGCTTGGCGGATCTGCTGGTAGCGTTCCAGGATCCAGGTCAGGTGCCGGCGGATTTCCTCGGCCGCGGCGTCGGGCTCGCGCCGGGATATGGCCTCGTAGATGGCACGGTGGTGGTTCAGCATCATCTCCTCCTGCCCCTCGGCGAAGGGCGGGGAGTGGTGGAACTCCACCATCTGGCCCAGCGTGTCGCGGATGGTGGAGAGGATGTGCAGGTACACCGGGCTGCCGGCGGCGCGGCCGATGGCGACGTGGAAGTCGAAGTCGTCGGCGGTACGGTCGCGGCCGGGCTTGTCCATCACCGAGACGATGCGCCCGATGGCGGCGATGTCGCCGTCGCTGCCGTGCGCGGCGGCGCGGCGGGCGGCCCAGGTCTCCAGCGCGATGCGGATCTCGACGAGGTCGTAGAGGTTCTCGACCTTGACGCGGACCATTTCGGTCAGCGCCGCGTCCATGGCCCCGGCGGAGGAGACGATGCGCGTGCCGCCGCCCTGCACGGCGGTGAGGAAGCCCTGCGTCTTCAGTTTCTGCAACGCCGCGCGCACGGAGACGCGGGAGACGTTCAGCTGCTCGGCCAGCTGACGCTCGCCCGGCAGGCGCTGGCCGGGCACCAGATCGCCGCGCGAGATGCGGTCGAGGAGCTGCTCGGCCACCCACTCCGACACGCGCCGGGTCGGATCGGGCGCTGTGGCGGGGGCTTCATCGGACACGCTGGCTCTCCGGTCTTCCGTCATACTTTAGCAGTACTCGCGCGGGCGTTGAGCGTCAACACAACTGCCGCCCGACGGTCAACGGCTAACGGCTGCCGCGGCGCGCCAGCAGGATGCCGGCCAGCACCACCACGGCGCCCACCGCTTGCCAGGGGCCCAGCGGCTCGCCCAGCAGCACCCAGGCCAGCACGGCGGCGGCGGCCGGCTGCAGCAGCAGGCTGACCGAGGAAAAGGCCGCCGGCAGGTGCGCGAGCGCGTAGGCGATCAGGCTCTGCCCGCCGGCATGGCTGAACAGCGCCAGCGCCAGCAGCACGCCCCAGCCGGACGCGGTGGAGGCGATCAGGCTTTCCCCCGACACGACAGCGATGGGCAGCAGCGCCACGGCGGTGACCACACCGCTCCACGTCATGATGGTGGCGGTGGAGAACTCGGCCCGCAGCTTGCCCACGGCCAGGATGTAGCCGCCGTAGAACATGGCGGTGATCAGGCCCAGCGCGTCGCCGAACAGCGCGTCCGTGCTGACGTGCAGGCTGCGCCCCATCAGCACCACGGCACCGCCGATGGCGAGCGCCAAGCCCAGCACGAAGGTGCGCGAGAAGCGCTCCTTGAAGACCAGCCAGGCGACCAGCGTCACGAAGATCGGCGCGAAGTTGGCGAGCAGCGTGGCGTTGGCGACGGAGGTGAACTTGATCGACCAGTGCCAGAACGCCAGGTCGCCGGCGAAGAACAGCCCGACGGCGGTGAGGCGCAGGTAGTCGCCGCGCGTCGACGGCGGGCGGCTGCGGGTGCTCCTCGGCTCCAGCCGGATCCAGGCGGCCAGCGCCGGAACGGCGAAGGCGACGCGCCAGAAGGCGGTGGCGGTCGGCCCCAGTTCCGACAGGCGCACGAAGATCGGCGAGAAGGCGATGCCGACGGCGCCGGCCAGCAGCGCGATCAGCGCGACGCGCTGCACCCGCTGGGCATCGGCGAGGAGGGCGGCGGCGGTGGGGGAGCTGGCGTCGGGCATGGTCCGCTTATAGCTGGCCCCGCGAACCATCGCCACCGGCGGCGCCGTCATGGCACCGTTGCAGAACGCGGGCCGCCGTCGCCTGTTGCCGGAGGTTGGCTACGCCCGCTAGCCGTCTTCCGCCCTCCGGTTCCCTTGCGTTACAGTCCCGTGATGACCCTGCGCTCTCCCTGTCGACCGTCAGAGCATGAGAGGCCCGTCGGCGGGCCGACGCCGCCGCGCGCGGCGCCCCTGCCGCCGCTGATCGGGCCGGACGACCCGCCGCCGGTCAGCGTCCTCAACGCGCAGGGCCGCGCACCGGTGGTGCTGGTGTGCGACCACGCCTCGCCGGCCGTGCCCCGGTCGCTGGACCGGCTGGGCCTGGGGGAGGAGCAGTTCGCCCGGCACATCGCCTACGACATCGGCGCGGCGGAGGTGACCCGGCTGTTGTCCGCGCGCTTTGCGGCCCCCGCCGTGCTGTCCGGCTATTCACGCCTCATCATCGACCTCAACCGCGCGCTGGAGGATTCGACGGCCGTCCCGGTGGTCAGCGACGACGTGGTCGTTCCCGGCAACCGCGCGCTGGACGCCGAGGACACGCGGCGGCGCGTGGAGGCCTTCTTCACCCCCTACCACGACGCCGTGGCCGCCGTGATCGCCGGCAAGCGCGCGCAGGGGCAGGTGCCGGCGCTGCTGTCGATCCACAGCTTCACGCCGGAGATGCGCGGCGTGCAGCGGCCCTGGCACGTCGGCGTGCTGTGGGACCACGACCCGCGAATCCCCATCCCGCTGATCGAGCGGCTGCGCGCCGACGGCCGTTGGGTGGTGGGCGACAACGAGCCCTATTCGGGCCGCAACACGCTGGGCGGCACGGTGGAGACGCACGCCACGCCGGCCGGCCTGCCCAACGTTCTGATCGAGGTGCGGCAGGACCTGATCGCCACGCCCGAGGGTTGCGCACAGTGGGCGCAGGTCCTGGGCGACGCGCTGGTGCCGATCCTGGCCGACCCCAATCTCTATCGCATCGAGATGCATCCGCGGGAGTGAGCGCATGCCGGAACCCGGCTTCACCATCGGTATCGAGGAAGAGTACCTGCTCGTCGACCGCGGCACGCGTGACATCGTCCAGTCGCCGCCGGACGCCATGCTGGCCGCCTGCCAGGACAAGGCGCCCGGCCAGATCCACCCCGAGTTCCTGCGCTGCCAGATCGAGGTGGGCACCCCTGTCTGCAGGACGGTGCAGGAGGCGCGGGCGGAGCTGGCGCGGCTGCGCGGCACCGTGGCCGGGGTGGCCGACGCGCACGGCCTTGCCCCCATCGCCGCCTCCACCCACCCGTTCGCCGCGTGGGAGCCGCAGAAGCACACCAACCGCGACCGCTACAACATGCTGGCGCGCGACCTGGGGGCGCCGGCGCGGCGGCTGATGATCTGCGGCATGCATGTGCACGTGGGCATCGAGGACGACGACCTGCGGATCGACCTGATGAACCAGATCCGCTACTTCCTGCCGCACCTGCTGGCGCTGTCCACCTCCTCGCCCTTCTGGCGGGGGCGGGACATGGAGCGCAAGTCCTACCGCCTGTCGGTGTGGCATGAGCTGCCGCGCACCGGCATGCCGGAGTCCTTCGAAAGCTACGGCGAATACCTCGCCCACGTGAACGGTCTGGTGCGCACCGGCGTGATCGAGGACGCCAGCAAGCTGTGGTGGGACATCCGCCCGTCCTCGCGCTTCCCGACGCTGGAGATGCGCATCACCGACGTCTGCACCCGCCTGGACGACGCGGTGACCATCGCCGCCATGTACGTCTGCCTGATGCGCATGCTCTGGCGCCTCAAGCTGAAGAACGTGACGTGGCGGCCATACAAGAACCTGTTCATCGGCGAGAACCGCTGGCGCGCCCAGCGCTACGGCTTCGACGACGGTCTGGTGGATTTCGGGCGCGGCGCCATCATCCCGTACCCCGACCTGCTGGAGGAATTGCTGGAGCTGGTGCGCGAGGATGCCGAGCATTTCGGCTGCGTGGCCGAGGTGGAGAACGCCCGCGACATCCTGAAGCGCGGCAGCAGCGCCCACCGGCAGGTGGCGATCTACCGCGAGGCGCTGGAGGCCGGCGCCACCGGCTGGGAAGCCCTGGCCAAGGTCGTCGACTGGCTGGTCGACGAGACCGTGGTGGGCGTGCAGCCGGTGGCGTGAACGGTTCGCCGTCAGCCGCGCATCACTGGCTGCTGCCCGAGGTCGCCGGGCCGGTGTAGTTCGGCAGGCCGGCGAGGCGTTCGGGCTCCAGCATCAGCTGGATGCGCTCGCCCCGGCGCTCCACGTCGGCGGGGCCGAGCAGCACGGTGCGGTCGCCCTCGGCCAGCCGGACGGCCAGCATCGGCGTGCCGCCTTCGCCGTTCACGATGCTGCGCACCGTGCCCACCGGGCGGTTCTCGTACCGGTGCATGACCGTCTTGCCGATCAGTTCGGTGGTGGGGACGACGTCCCAGTGGTCGGGGTTCGCCGGGTCGTTTCCGGTGCGGCCCTGCTGGGCCGATACCGCCGTCGTCGACAGCAGAAGGGCCGCCGTGGCGGCCGCGAGAATCGCGCGCATGGTGCCCTCCGTGCTCGTTCCGACCGTGCACGACAGGCGAGGCGGGCGATTGTTCCCGTCCATGATGCTTCGCAATCGAAGCGACACCGTGCCGCAGGCTTTCGCACCGTCTCTGCCATTCGCAATCCGCAGGACCGCTTTTGAGCGAAAGGCGCAAAGTCCGAACAGGACGATTTCTTGACGCCTCCGGACCCTCGGAGACGCCGGCCGCCAGCGCGGCGCGGAAGGGAGGGGTCCATGTTCGCCAAGCTTTCCATCAAGATGCGGGTCGCCCTCGCGTTCGCCACGCTGCTGATGCTGGCGGTCGCGGTGCTGGTTCCGGTGATGCTCGGCAGCCTGTCGCGCGCCACCCAGCGCGCGGAGGAGCGCGAGCTGGACGGCCACCTGCGGGCGCTGAACGCCGTCACCCAGATGCGCGCCGGAACGGGGGCGGCCATGGCCGCCTTCGTGGCCGCCATGCCCGATGCGCGCGACGCCTTCGCCGCATCCGACGGCGAGGGCCGCGACCGGCTGAAGGCCATGTTCCTGCCGCCGTTCGAGGCGGTGAAGGCCGGCTACGGCGTCGAGCAGTTCCAGTTCCACCGCCCGCCCGCCACCTCCTTCCTGCGCCTGCACATGCCGCAGAAGTTCGGCGACGATCTGTCGTCGTTCCGCTTCACGGTTCTGGAGGCCAATGCGAAGAAGGCTGCGGTGGTGGGGCTTGAGAAGGGCGTGGGTGGCCTGGGCGTGCGCGCCGTGGTGCCCGTGGCGCAGGCCGGCCGGCACCTGGGCAGCGTCGAGTTCGGCATGGACTTCAGCCGCGCCTTCGTCGACGAGTTCAAGCAGTGCTTCGGCGTCGACGCCGCCGTGTTCGTCGAGGACAAGGACGGCCGCCTGAAGATGCTGGCCGCCACCGACGCCGACCTGGTCGCCGACGACGCGGCGCGCCGCGCCGCGCTGGCCGGCGAGCGGCAGATTCGCCGGGCCGAGAAGCACGGGGTGCCGCACACGGCGCTGGTCGCCGCCATGGCCGATTATTCCGGCAAGCCGGCCGCGGTGGTGGAGATCGTCATGGACGCGGGCGAGTACGCGGCCCAGTACCGCGCCGCCCGCGCCACCGCGCTCGCCATCGGCGGCGGGGTGCTGGCGGTGGGGCTGGGGCTGGCGTGGCTGATGGCGCGCGGCATCTCCAACCCGCTGCACGCGCTGACCAAGGCCATGGGCGCGCTGGCGCAGGGCGACCTGGGGCAGGACGTGCCGAATGTTGGCCGCGGCGACGAGGTGGGCGAGATGGCCCGCGCCGTCGCCGTGTTCAAGCGGCAGGCGGAGGAGAACGAGGCGCTGCGGGCCGAGCAGGAGGTGCTGCGCCGCCGGTCGGAGGCCGAGCGCGGCGCCACCGTCCGCCACGTCGCCGACGACCTGGAGAATAGCGTCGGCCGGGTGGCGGAGACCATCGCGTCGGCCTCCTCGCAGATGCTGGCCACCGCGCAGTCCATGGCGCGGCTGGTGGACCGCGCGACCGACGGCAGC
>NZ_DASPMG010000072.1:0-13008 GCF_035627195.1 Azospirillum sp. | reverse complement strand
GCACAAGGAGGTCGGCCCCGCCTACCCGCGCACGGCGGAGGGGCGCGCCGCGCCGCTGCGCCGTGTCGACCTGCGGGCCCCCCGCCCCGACGACCTCAAAGCCATCGCGGGCGTGGTGCACACACCCACCTTCGTGCTGGTGGAGGACGGGCGGGAGGTCGGGCGGATCCTCGGCTACCCTGGCGACGCGTTCTTCTGGGGCCTGCTGGCGGAACTGGTCGCCAAGCTGCCGCCGGTGCCGGCTACCGCGCTGCCTTGATGAACGCGGCCACCGCGTCGGCCGCGTCCTCGGCGGCGAGGTCGCGGAAGAAGTGGTCGGCGCCGTCGATCACCGCCGTGCGCACGCCGGGCCTGCCCTTCACCTCCTCCAGGCGCGGCACGAGCTTCGGAACCACCGTGTCGTCGGCGGCGCCGACCAGCAGCAGCGGCACGCGGATGCCGCCGACCAGCGACAGCGTGTCGTGCCGCGCGTCGTCGGCGTAGTAGGAGCGCACCGCGCCGGCCGTCGCCCGGCCGGGTCCGCAATACAGCAGGGCCGGCACGTCGACCATGGCGTCGTCCGGCTTTCCCTCGGCGGCGGCCAGCACAGTCTCGCGGTTGGCCGGCGGCTCGCCGGTGGCGGGGGCCAGCAGCACCGCGCGCGCCACGGCACCATCGGGCGCGCCGGCCAGATAGCGCGCCACCTGGTTGCCGCCGCGCGAATGGCCGAGCAGCGTCACCGGGCCGGCGCCCTGCCCCTTCAGCCACGCGACCCAGCCGGCGATCTCCCCCACAGCGTCGGCGTGGCGGTGCCGGTGCGGCTGCGCGCAGTCGTACATCCCCGTCCGCGCGTCGAGCCCCAGCGACAGCGTCACCGCCAGCGACGACAGCCCTCGCTCCTTCAACGCCGTTTGCAGCGCCTGGATCAGTTCCATGCGGTGGTGCGCCAGCGTGCCGTGCACCAGCAGGACGACGCCGTCCTTCACCTCGCCGGCCCTGACCAGTTCGCCGCCCAGGCGCAGGCCGTCCGCGGACCTCTCGACCGGTTCGGCCCGCGCCGCCGAGAATGCGGCCACCGAGGACACGGCCGAGGCGGTGGCGGCCAATGCCAGCGCCAGTGACGCGGCGCGCGCGGCTCGCAGAAGCGACATGGTTGCCCTCCCCAACTGTTCTCATTAGAATTATATGAAATAGTAGACGTGCCGGGGCACTCCGGCAAACGCCTTCCACGCGGAAGGTTTCGGGGAGGAGACGCTTCGATGATCACGCGCCGGACCTTCGCGCTCGGCCTGCTGGCGGCAGGCGGCTCGGCATCGCTTGGTTCGGTGCCGGCGGCGGCGGAAGCGCTGATGACCGAAGACGGGCTGCACACGCAGCCGTGGTTCCTGCAGAGCTTCCTGCACCTGCACGACGACCTTGCCGAGGCGCAGGCCGCCGGCAAGCGCTTCGCCATCGTGTGGGAGCAGCGCGGCTGCATCTACTGCCGCGACATGCATGTGGTGAACTTCGCCGTGCCGGAGGTGGAGCGCTACGTGCGCGACCACTTCACCATCCTGTCGCTGAACCTGCACGGGGCGCGCAAGGTCACCGACTTCGACGGCGAGGAGCTGGAGGAGCGCAAGCTGGCGCGCAAGTACGGCATCGTCTTCACGCCGACGATCCAGTTCTTCCCCGAACCGGACCAGATGCCCAAGGGCAAGCACACGGTGGAGACCGAGGTGTTCCGCCAGCGCGGCCTGCTGAAGCCGCCGGAGTTCCTGGCCATGTTCCGCTTCGTGCGCGAGAAGGCCTACGACGCCACGCGCTTCGACGAGTATCTGAAGCGCGCGGCGGGGTAGGACGGGCGCCGGGCGACGGGCGGCTAGGCGCTGCGCAGCTGCTCCAGGAAGCGGGTGATCTCGAGGCGCAGGGTGTGCGACTTGCCGGCCACCGTGTCGGCGGTGCCCAGCACCGTCGCGGCGGCGCTGGCGGCGCTGCCCACCGCCTGACTGACCTCGCCGATGTCGGCCGACATGGACTGCGTGCCGCCGGCCGCCTGCGTCACCATGCGGGTGATCTCGCGCGTCGTCGTGTCCTGCTCGTGCACGGCGCCGGCGAGGTTGGCGGCGATGCGGTCGATCTCCTTGATGCGGTCGCCGATGGAGCGGATCGCCTGAACCGTCTCGCCGGTGGCGTCCTGGATCGCGGTGATCTGCTGGGTGATGTCCTCGGTCGCCTTGGCGGTCTGGTTGGCGAGGTTCTTCACCTCGCTCGCCACGACGGCGAAGCCCTTGCCGGCCTCGCCGGCCCGCGCCGCCTCGATCGTGGCGTTCAAGGCCAGAAGGTTGGTCTGGCTGGCGATGGAGTTGATCAGCTCGACCACCTCGCCGATGCGGTGCGCGGCTTCGGCCAAGCCGGCCACCTTCTGGTCGGTGGAGCCGGCCTCGGCCACCGCCGCGGTCGCCATCTGGGCGGAACGCGCGACCTCGCCGCTGATGCCGGAGATCGAGCGGGCCAATTGCTCGGCCGCCGCCGCGGCGGACTGCATGCTGGTCGAGGTGTCGCCGGACACAGTGGCCACCGCCGACATGCGCCCGCCGGCCCGCTGCACCACGTCGACCACCTCGCGCGTGTGGGTGCGCAGCGACTGGGTGCTCTCGTCCAGCTCGACGACGGAGCCCTCCAGGCGGGACTGGAAGCTGTTCGCCGCCTCCAGGAGCGCGGTCTGGCGCTGCGCCTGCGCGGCGGCCTCGGCGCGCAGGCGCTCGGCCGCCTCGTGCTCGACGCGCTGGGCGGCGGCGCGCAGATCGGCGGCGGCCTCGGCGGTGCGGGCGAAGGCCCGCTCCAACTGCACCACCAGCCACGTCAGCACACCGCATTCCACCACCACGATGACGGCGTGCAGGACCACGCGCGCGAAGCTGGCGCCGTCGGGGAACACCGCGTAGGGGAAGACGAAGTTGAGGACGAGGTGATGCAGCGCCGTCGCCACCGCCGCCACCAGGATGGTCCGCCAGCAGCAATAGGCGGCGAGCATGGCGAAGGCCGCGAAGAAGTACATGTGCAGGTCGATCTGCCACGGCCCCGCCGCGCGGTAGACCAGCAGCGAGACCACGCCCACCATGGCCACCGCCACCAGATAACGCGTCGTCGCCCCGGTGGCGTCCAGGCGCCACGCCATGGTGACCACGGCGGCCAGGACCGCCGCCGCGACCTCCGCGCCCCAGCCGGCCGTGCCGTTCAGCAGGCCGGTGAGCAGGACGAACGGGACGTGCGCCCACAGCGCCGCCACGAAGAAGGCCGACGTCTGGCGCCGCAGCCGCTCCAGTTCATCGATGTTCATGATGGTCTCTCCCCGGTGTTGGGAATCCGCCGGCCGTTGCCCAGGCAGCCCGAGGCGCCCTCGGCGTCGAACACGAACCACGCGCCGGCGCGGTACAGGCGCTCCGGCAGGCCGGACTCGTCGGACTGGACGAGCCACATGCCGGACACGCCACCGGCGGTGACGAGTCGCCCGTCGGCGGCGGCGATGCGCCGGACGGCATCGCCGGTGTCGAGGGTCGGCGGGAAATAGGCGGCGACGATCCCGGCCGCGTCGGGCGGCGCGAGGCGCAGGGCGACCACGGCCGCGAGCGACGCGGCGAGCAGCAGGCCCGCCGGCCACAAGGAACCGGATCGCAGTGTGGATGGATTCGCCATGATGGCCACTGTCCGGGATTCGTCGAAAGCCCGGTCAGTATAGACTTGGAAAGGTTAGCGAGACGGAAACTTAGACTGCGACAGGATGTCCGCGAACGCTGGTCAGACGTGTTCGGTGACGATTCCGGTCACCGTCTTCGCGACGTCCTTCAGCCGGTCGGCGACGGAGGCGACGAGGTCATAGGTTTCCTCGACCAGCAGCTTCTCGCCGGGCGAGAGCGGGCCGGCGCTGGCCCACAGGGCGGCGAGGCCCGAATCGCGCAGCTCGTTGACCGCCTTCTTGGCGCGCTTCACCGCCTTGAAGGACTCGAGCAGGCGCTCGCTCTCCTTGCTGATGGAGCCGAGCAGCGGCATCGAATCGCGCACCATCTCGGCGCAGCGGACGACGTGGTCCGCCATTTCCTTCATCTCGGGCGTGAACTCGCGGATGCCGCGCAGCATCATGCGGCGGGCGGCGTCCTTCATGGTGTCGACGCAATCGTCCAGCCCGTCGATCAGGTCTTGGATCTGCGAACGGTCGAAGGGAGTGATGAAGCTGCGGTGCGTCGCCTCGACCGTCGCCTCGGTGATGGCGTCGGCCTCGCGCTCCATCCGGCGGATGGTCGCGACGTGGTGCTCGAAGCTGCCCTCTCCGTGGACGATGGCGCGGAAGGCCGCGGCGGCTTCGGCAACGCGATTGGCGTGATCGACGAAATGGTCGATGAACGGCTCTTCGCGCGGCATCAGGCGCTTGATGAGCCCGAGAAGCGGACGCAGCATCGGGAACCGATCAGGGGAAGAGGTGGCGGAGCGGGGGGGATTCGAACCCCCGGTACGAGTTATCCCCGTACGACAGTTTAGCAAACTGCTGGTTTCAGCCACTCACCCACCGCTCCACCGGTGGACGCCTTGCGGCGCCGTGGTGAGCGAGTTTCTAGCGGGGCTGGTGTGGGCTTGTCAACGCTCCTGGCCGGGTAGGACGTTCGAAATGGGAGGAAAGGGGTGTGACGGCCATCACATCGGATTTTCGGCGTATCAGTGACAAATAAGTATAAAATTTTAGCGACTTTTTAATGAGCCTGCCGTAGCATGGCACCGTGACCATAAGAACCGTGGGTTTGGGGGTGTGCGATGAGCCTCTCGAAGCGCGTCATAGAAACGCTGATCGACCTCGCCGAGATCAAGCTGAGCTGCCTTGAGATCACCGATCGCGAGGACATGCGCGAGAAGGAGCTGCTGGAACGCTGCCTCCAGGAACTGCGCGCGGAAGCCGAGGGCCAGGACGGCAGCCGCGCCGCCTTCGCCAACGTGCCCAAGCGCCGCGGCCGGCGGCCGAAGCACCTGCAGTACCACGAGTTGCACGCCGCCTAGGCGCCCGCCCCCCGAATCCGGCCGCCGAATCCGCCCCCCGAATCCGCCGGAGCGGGCTTGGCACCCTTAAGGTGCGCCCGCCGCGAGCGTGTCTTCCGCGGCCTGCGGGGCGACGCGCGGGAGGTTCAGCGTGAAGCGCGTGCCCTCCCCCAGCCGCGAATCGACCGACAGCCGGCCGCCCAGCACCCGGCTGACCGTGTTGTAGACGATGTGCAGCCCCAGCCCGCTGCCGCCCTCCCCGCGCTTGGTGGTGAAGAACGGGTCGAAGATACGCGGCAGGACGTCCGGCGGAATGCCCTTGCCGTCGTCGACGAAGTCCAGCGCCACCGCATCCTCGCCCTCGCCGTGCACGGCGATTCGGACGTGGCCGGCGGCCCCCTCCCCATAGGCGTGCACGACGGCGTTGATCATGAGGTTGGTCAGAACCTGGCTGAGCGCGCCGGGGTAGCTGTCCATCGTCAGGTCGTCCGGACAGTCCACGCTGACCGTCACGCGCGTGCGCTTCAGGCGCGGCTGCAGGCTGAACAGCACCTCGTCGATGTAGGTCTTCAGGTCGAACGCGCGCCGCCCGCCCGACGACTGGTCGACCGCCACCTGCTTGAAGCTCTGCACCAGCTCCGCGGCGCGGTTGATGTTGGAGACCAGCAGGCGCGAACCCTCCTCCACCGCCTGGAGGTAGTCGGCGAAGTCCGACCGGCGCACCGCCCCCTTGCCGAACAGGCCGCGCAGCCGCTCCGTCTGCTCGGCGATGTGGGTGGCGGCGGTCAGGCCGATACCTATGGGGGTGTTGATCTCGTGCGCCACGCCGGCCACCAGCTGGCCCAGCGACGCCATGGTCTCCGCCTGGATCAGGCTTTCCTGCGCCACGCGCAGGTCGTTCAGCGCGTGCTCGGCGGCTTCCTTGGCGGCCGTCAGCTCGGATTCGGCGGTCTTGCGGTCGGTGATGTCGTAGAGCCAGGTGAGGTACGCGGGCTCCCCCTCGAACTCGATCTCGTCCCAGGAGGCGAGCACCCAGACGATGGTGCCGTCCAGCCGGCGGAACGCCACCTCGGCGTCGCGGAAGGCACCCTCGGACGCCAGCCGCGCCATCAGCGCCGTGCGCACCGCCGGATCGGCGTAATAGCCGGTGGCCGGCGTCCGCATCAGCTCGGCGCGCGGGCGGCCGATGATCCGCTCGGTCTGCGGGTTGCAGAACAGCCAGCGCCCGTCGCGCGACGTGATGTTGACGGAGATCGGGCTGGCCTCGAGGATGCGCAGCAGCCGTTCCTCGCTGGCGCGCACCAGCTCCTCCTGCCGGCGGCGCGCCGAAACGTCGGTCATGATGCCGACGTAGCGCACGGCGCGGCCCGATTCGTCGCGGATGGCGCGGCCCTTGGCCTCCACCCAGATCCAGCCGCCGTCCTCGCGCCGCAGGCGGTAGCTGTAGTCGTACAGCGGGATCGCGCCACTGAGATAGGCGTCGATGGTGGCCAGCACGCGCTCCCGGTCGTCCGGATGCAGGCGCCTTTCCCAGAAGTCGAAGGGCATCTCCGGAACGTGGTCGAAGCCCAGCATGCTGGGGAAGGTGTCGGACCACCAGCAGGTGTGGTTGACCACGTCGGCGTCCCACGCCGCAGCACCATTGGCCTCCAGCGCCATGTGCAGCCGCTCGGCCAGTTCGTGCCGCTCGGTGTCGGCCTGGATCTTTTCGGTGAGGTCGTGGAACCAGGTGATGTGGGCAGGCCGGCCTTCGAACTCCATCACCGCCGAGGTCATGGTGCCGGTGTACACCTCGCCGTCGCGGCGGCGGAACTCCAGCTGCTGGAACAACTGGCCGTCGCGGTACAGGCGGTCGACGTAGCGGGCGCGGTCCTCGGGACGGACGTAGATTCCCTCGACACCGCGCGCCAGATCATCGGGCGCGCAGCGGAAGGTCTCAAGCAGCTTCTGATTGTGATAGAGGTTGGCGCCGTCGCGCGTGTTGATCATCACGCCGATCGGCGCGGTGTCGAGCGCCCGGCGGAGCGGCGGACCGTCTTGCGAGCCGCCGTGCGCCCGTTGCCGCCGGCCCGCGGCGTATCCCGCCAGCAGGCCGATGCCAAGCGCCGCAACCACACCGATCAGTGCCAAGCCGTCCATGCCGCCTCCCGACACCCAATGGAGACCGGCGGACGGCGAATTGCAACGGACAATTCGCCGCGCGATCGGCAAGTCCGCGCCCCACCCCCGCCAATGGCGAAGGGGGGCGCGGAACGCCGTCAGCCCTGCAGCTTCTTCTGCAGGATCTCGTTCACCATGGCCGGGTTGGCCTTGCCCTGGGTGGCCTTCATCGCCTGGCCGACGAAGAAGCCGAACAGCTTGTCCTTGCCGGACTTGTACTCGGCGACCTTGTCGGCGTTGGCCGCCAGGATCTGGTCGATGGTGGCCTCGATGGCGCCGGTGTCGGTGACCTGACGCAGGCCCTTCTTCTCGACGATGTCGGCCGGCTTTTCGCCGGTCTCGAACATCTCGGCGAACACCTCCTTGGCGATGCGGCCGGAGATGGTGTTGTCGGCGATCAGGTCGAGCAGGCCGCCCAGGTTCTCGGCCGAGACCGGGCTCTGCTCGATCTCCAGGCCGGCCTTGTTCAGCGCGCCGAACAGTTCCACCGTCACCCAGTTGGCGGCCTGCTTCGCGTCACGGCCCTTGGCGACCGTCTCGAAGTAGTCGGCCTTGGCCTTCTCGTTGACCAGCACGTTGGCGTCGTAGGCCGACAGCTTGTAGTCGCCGATGAAGCGGGCCTTTTTCTCGTCCGGCAGTTCGGGCAGGGTGCGCTTGATCTCCTCCACCCACTCCGGCTCCAGCTCCAGCGGCAGCAGGTCGGGGTCGGGGAAGTAGCGGTAGTCGTGCGCCTCTTCCTTGGAGCGCATGGAGCGGGTCACCAGCTTGGTGGTGTCCCACAGACGCGTCTCCTGGTCGATCTTTCCGCCGGCCTCCAGCACCTCGACCTGGCGGGCCGCCTCGTACTCGATGGCGGCCATGACGAAGCGGATGGAGTTGACGTTCTTGATCTCGCAGCGCGTGCCGAACGGCTGGCCCGGCTTGCGCACCGACACGTTGCAGTCGCAGCGCATGGAGCCTTCCTCCATGTTGCCGTCGCACGTGCCGAGGTAGCGCAGGATCGAGCGCAGCTTGCGCACGTAGGCCGCGGCCTCCTCGGCCGAGCGCAGGTCCGGCTCCGACACGATCTCCATCAGCGCGACACCCGACCGGTTCAGGTCGATGTAGGTCTTGGACGGGTGCTGGTCGTGGATGGACTTGCCGGCGTCCTGCTCCAGGTGCAGGCGGGTGATGCCGACCGTGCGGGACGAGCCGTCCGGCATGTCGAGCACCAGTTCGCCCTTGCCGACGATGGGCTGCAGGTACTGGCTGATCTGGTAGCCCGACGGCAGGTCCGCGTAGAAGTAGTTCTTGCGGTCGAACACCGAGTGCAGGTTGATCTGCGCCTTCAGGCCCAGGCCGGTGCGCACCGCCTGCTCCACCGCGTGCTCGTTGATGACGGGCAGCATGCCGGGGAACGCGGCGTCGACGAAGCTGACCTGGCTGTTGGGCGCGGCGCCGAAATCGGTGGCGGCGCCGGAGAACAGCTTCGACTTGGTGATGACCTGGGCATGCACCTCAAGCCCGATCACCACTTCCCAATCGCCCGTTTCACCCTGGATGTACGTCATGGGTCTAACTTTCTGATCCGGCTCAGGCCATGAACGGCGGGGTGGCGGTAAACTGCGCGGCCTCTTCGATGACGCCGCCCACGCGGAACAGCGTCTCCTCGTCGAAGGGCTTGCCGATGAGCTGAAGGCCCAGCGGCAGGCCGTCCGCGCCCAGGCCGGCGGGCAGGCTCATGCCCGGCAGGCCGGCGAGGTTGACCGGCACCGTGAACACGTCGTTCAGGTACATCTGGATGGGGTCGTCCATCTTCTCGCCGATGGCGAAGGCGCCGCTGGGCGCCGTCGGCGTCAGGATGACGTCGCATTCCTGGAATGCGAGGTCGAAGTCCTGCTTGATGCGCGTGCGCACCTTCTGCGCCTGGAGGTAGTAGGCGTCGTAGTAGCCGGCCGACAGCACGTAGGTGCCGATCAGGATGCGGCGGCGCACCTCCTTGCCGAACCCCTCGCCGCGGGTGTTCTCGTACATCTCCTTCAGGTTGCCGCCCGGCACCCGCAGGCCGAAGCGCACGCCGTCGTAGCGCGCGAGGTTCGACGACGCCTCGGCCGGCGCCACGATGTAGTAGGCGGGCAGCGCGTACTTGGTGTGCGGCAGGCTGATCTCGACCGGGACGGCGCCGGCGGCCTTCAGCCACTCCACGCCCTTCTGCCACATCTGCTCGATCTCGGCCGGCATGCCGTCGACGCGGTATTCCTTCGGGATGCCGACGCGCAGGCCGCGGATGTCACCGGTCAGCGCCTTCTCGAAGTCCGGCACCGGCAGGTCGACGGACGTGCTGTCCTTCGGGTCGAAGCCGCACATGGAGCGCAGCATGATGGCGCTGTCCCGCACCGTGCGCGTCATCGGGCCGGCCTGATCCAGCGACGAGGCGAACGCCACGATGCCCCAGCGCGAGCAGCGGCCGTAGGTCGGCTTGATGCCGACGATGCCGGTGAAGGCGGCCGGCTGGCGGATCGAGCCGCCGGTGTCCGTGCCCGTGGCACCCAGCGCCACGCGCGCCGCCACGGCGGCGGCCGAACCGCCCGACGAGCCGCCGGGCACCAGCTTGCGCGGCCAGTTGCCGGGCTCGCCCGGGCTCCACGGGTTGACGACGTCGCCGTAGTAGGAGGTGATGTTGGCCGAGCCCATGGCGAACTCGTCCAGGTTCACCTTGCCCAGCATGACCGCGCCGTCGCGCCACAGGTTGGACGTGACGGTCGATTCGTAGGGCGGCTTGAAGCCGTCCAGGATGTGGCTGGCGGCGGTGGTCAGCACGTCCCTGGTGCAGAACAGGTCCTTCACCGCGATGGGCAGGCCGTCCATCGGGCCGGCCTCGCCCTTCGCGCGGCGCGCGTCGGACGCCTTGGCCATCTCCAGCGCCTTGTCCGGCGTCTCGGTGATGAAGGCGTTGAGCGGGCGGGCCTTCTCCACGGCGCGGATGTGCGCCTCGGTCAGCTCGACGGCGGTGAACTGCTTCTCGGCCAGGCCCTTGATGGCGTCGGCCATAGTCAGATGCGTGAGTTCGGTCATTATTCGACCACCTTCGGCACGGAGAAATAGCCTTCGGCCGTCTCCGGGCCGTTCTTGACGATGTCTTCCTGGTAGCCGCCGTCGGTCACGACGTCGGGCCGGCGGCGCAACTTCTGCGCGGCCATGCCGGTCATCGGCGGCACGTTGCCGGTGTCGACCTCGTTCAATTGCTCGACGAAGCTGAGGATGTGGCTCAGCTCGCCCGCCAGATGGTCGAGTTCCTCTTCCGGCACCTTGATGCGGGCCAGATGCGCGATCTTGGCCACGGTGGCCTTGTCGAGCGACATGCCTGTACTCTCTTCCGCGACGTCCTGGGAAAAACGGCTCGGAAGCTAGCACCCGATGGCGGGATCCGCAACGATGGATGGATTTTTCACGTCTCCCGCGCGCGGGCGTCGGCGAAGGAGAGCAGGCCCAGCGTGCGCACGACGGCCGCGTCGTCCGGCACCTGCGCGTCGAAGCGGCAGAGGTTCACGATGACCACGTCCGCCTCGGACGGCGCCGTCGCCACGAAGCAGCCGTAGTCGTGCCCGTCGTGGCGCAGCGCGTAGCGTTCGAAGGCGTAGCGGCGCCCCTGCTGCACCGTGGCCCCCACGCCTACCGCGGTCGCGGCGCTGCCGTCGGGGATGAAGAAGCGCTTCACCTCGCCCGGCGCCCGTCCGCGCGCCTCGAACACGCCGCTCTGCGCCTGCCCGAAGATGACGGAGGTGTAGCCCTCGTCCCTGTTGTAGATGGCGGTGAAGGTGCGGATGCCGTCGCGCTGTTCGTACAGCAGCTCGTCCGGGAAGCGGCCGCCGTAGGTCTCGTCGGCGAACAGCACCGGCGACACCTTGGGGTCGATGGCATGGTCCGGCGCATACTCCGTTGCGGCGGCCGGAACCGCCAAGCACAGCAGGGTGAGCCACAGCCAGGGACGCGCACGCATCGCCACCTCCACCGGCACCACCTCGACCGGCGCCAGCCTTCAGCATGGCGCTTTTCGTGGCGCGTGCGCCAACGGGCTTCCGAGGGGGGGCGGGTCCCGAACGGGGTGCGTCCCACGGTCGCTTCGCGGGTCTTGCCGCTTTGGCGCGGCGGGCCTATGGTCCGGGGCCATGATCCACGACCTTCGCGACCTCGCCGCGTCCCTGCCCAAGGGCGGGCGCCTCCTCGGCCTCGACGTCGGCACCAAGACCATCGGGCTGGCGGTGTCGGACCCCGGCCTCGTCGTCGCCTCGCCCATCGGCACCATCGAGCGGCGCAAGTTCACCCAGGACGCGCAGGAACTGGCGCGCAAGATCCGCGACTACGACGTCAAGGGGCTGGTGCTGGGCCTGCCGCTGAACATGGACGGCAGCGAGGGGCCGCGCGCGGAATCGACGCGCGCCCTCGCCAAGAACCTGATGGAGCGGCCGGACCTGCTGGGCTGGGACGCGGAGATCGCCTTCTGGGACGAGCGGCTGTCCACCGCCGCCGTCGAGCGTTTCATGATCGGCCAGGACATGACCCGCAAGCGCCGCGGCGAGGTGGTGGACAAGATGGCCGCCGCCTACATCCTACAGGGCGCGCTGGACTGGCTGGCGAACGCCCGCCGGCAGGCGGAGCGCGACGTGGCCGGGGACGACGACGAGGATTACTGACCGGCGGGCCTTGCGCAGCGTTCGGGGGAGCCCTGCGCCGGGTGGGCGTGAACGCGGCGATGGGAGTGGCTATGCTCACGCCCCCCTTCCCCGCTCCCCCTTCCCGATGATCGCCGTCTTTGCCGCGCTGGCCCCGATCTTCCTGCTGATCCTGTTCGGCTATGGGCTGCGCCGCCGCGGCGTGGTGCCGGACGCCTTCTGGCCGGCGGCCGACCGCCTCACCTATTTCCTCTTCTTCCCCTGCCTGATCATCGACGAGCTGTCGAAGGCGAAGCTGGCCGCGCGCGACGTGCTGGGCATGGGCACGGCGCTGGAGGCCGGCCTGCTGACGGCGGCCGCGCTGATGCTGCTGGGCCGGCGCTGGATGGCGCTGGGCGGGCCGGCCTTCACCTCCGTCTTCCAGGGGGCGGTGCGCATAAACACCTACGTCATCCTGGCGGCGGCGCGCACGCTCTACGGCCCGGCCGGGCTGGCGCTGACGGCGGTCGGCTTCGCCGTGGCGGTGCCCACGGTGAACGTGCTGTGCGTGCTGGTCCTGGCGCGCCACGGCAGCAACGCCCAGGGGGCCGGGGCGAGGGCCATCGCCGCCGGGCTGGCGAAGAACCCGATCATCCTGGCAGCGCTGACCGGCGCCGCGCTGAGCCTGAGCGGCATCGGCCGGCCGCCGGTCGTCGGCGACATCGTGGATATCCTGGCGCGCGCGGCGCTGCCCATGGGCCTGCTGTCGGTCGGCGCCGGGCTGGACCTGGGGGCGGCGCGCGCGGCCGGACGGGGCGTGGTGATCGCCACCGCGCTCAAGCTGCTGCTCGTCCCGGCGGTGACCGGCGTTGTCGGGCTGCTGATCGGCCTGGAAGGGTTGCCGCTGACCATCGCCGTGCTGTTCAACGCCGCCCCCTGCGCCGCCAGCGCCTATGTGCTGGCCCGCCAGATGGGCGGCGACCACGGGCTGATCGCCAGCGTCATCACGGTGCAGACGCTGCTGGCGGCACTCACCCTGCCCGTGGTGCTGGTGGCGTTCGGCTGAGGCCGTACCGCGTCAGCCAAACCGTTCGCCGAGCAGGCGGTAGAACCAGAACGCCTCGTCCTCGGCCATCAGTTCGGTGAGCCGTCCGGGGGCAACGCCGGTCATGCGGCGAACGGCGCGGCCCATGTGCGACTGGTCGGCGAAGCCGGCGTCGCTGGCGAGCCC
>NZ_DASPMG010000071.1:0-6069 GCF_035627195.1 Azospirillum sp. | reverse complement strand
CAGCGCCCCGTGGGCGAAGTTGGGGATGTGCAGGATGCCGTAGACCAGCGTCAGCCCCAGCGCCACCAGGCTGTACACGCTGCCCAGCGTCAGCCCGTTCAACAGCTGCTGGAAAAAGATGTTCAAGGCGTCGCTCCTCCCTGATGGAAGCGGTTGTTCTTGTCGTTCAGGCGTTTTCTTCGGCGGGCTCCGGCATTTCTGCGAAGCGGTTGGTGTGGTAGTCGCCGTCGCCGAGCCAGTGGTCGATCATGACGAGGCGCTTGGCGTAGTGCGACACCGCCGCCTCGTCGGTCATGCCCATGCCGCCGTGCATCTGGATCGCCTGCTCGGCCACGAAGCGCCCGGCCGCGCCGATCAGCGCCTTGGCCGCCGACACCCGGCGCTCGCGCGCGTCGCGTCCCAGCTCCAGGCTGCACGCCCCCAGGATCGCCATCGAGCGCGCCTGCTCCAGCGCGATGCGCATGTCCACCATCCGGTGCTGCAGCACTTGGTTGCGGCCGATCGGGGCGCCGAACTGCTGGCGCGTCTTCAGGTACTCCAGCGTCAGCTCGCACGCCTGCTCCATGGCGCCCACCGCTTCCGCGCACAGCGCCACGCAGCCGGTCGCCAGCACCGCCTCCAGCGCGTCCGCCGCCCCGCCTTCCGGGCCGACCAGCTCGCCCGTGGCGTCGGCCAGCGTGACCTCCGCCGCGCGCAGCCCGTCGATGGTGGCGTAGCCGCGCACGCTCACGCCGGCCTGCTTCGGATCGACCAGGAACACCGACACGCCGTCACGGTCGTCCACGCCGCCCGCCGTGCGCGCCGTCACCAGCAGTTTGCCGGCGCTGTCGCCGTGCAGCACCACCGCCTTGGCGCCCGTCAGCGCCCAGCCCCCGCCGGCCCGTTCCGCCCGCGTGCCGACCCACAGCGGCTCGTAGCCGCCGTCCGGCTCGGCGTAGGCCAGCGCCAGCGTCGCCGCCCCGCCGATGACATCCGGCAGGATGGCCTCGCGCTGCGCCGCGCTGCCCAGCCGGGCCAGCAGCCCGCCGCCCAGCACCACCGTGGCCAGGTACGGCTCCAGCGTCAGGCCGCGCCCGAACGCCTGGTGCAGCAGCAGCAGCTCCACCCCGCCGCCGCCGATGCCGCCGTCGTCTTCCGAGAACGGCACCGACAAGAGCCCCAGCTCGGCCAGCAGGCCCCACACCTCGGCGCCGTAGCCCGGCGCCTCCTTGGCGTACCGGCCGCGCTGCTCGAAGCCGTAGCGCTCGCGCACCAGCCGGCTCACCGTGTCCTCGAGCATGCGCTGCTCGTCGTTGAGGGAGAAGTCCATGGCAGCGCTCCTCACAGGCCTAGGATCATCTTGGCGATGATGTTCTTCTGGATCTCGTTCGAGCCGCCGTAGATCGACAGCTTGCGGCGGTTGAAGTACTGCGCCGCCAAGGGGGCGGCGTACGCCGGCCCGACCGGCTCGGCGTTGCTGCCGGCCTCCAGCGCGTCGGGCAGGAAGGGCAGGGCGTGCGGCCCCACTGCACGGCGCAGCAGGTCGGTGATCGCCTGCCGGATCTCGGTGCCGCGCACCTTGAGGATCGAGCTCTCCGCCCCCGGCACGCCGCCGCCCTGCACGGCGGCCACGACGCGCAGGTTGGTCATCTCCAGCGCCATCAGGTCGATCTCCACCTCGGCCAGACGGCGGCGGAAGGCGGGATCCTGGATCAGCGGCCGCCCGGCCCGCGTCTGCCGCCGGGCCACGTCCTTCAGGTGGCGCAAGGCCGCCTTGGCCATGCCCACCCCGGCGATCCCCGTGCGCTCGTAGGTCAGCAGGTACTTGGCACAGGTCCAGCCCTTGTTCTCCGGACCCACTAGGTTGCCCACCGGCACCCGCACGTCGTCGAAGAACACCTCGTTGACCTCGTGCTCGCCGTCCAGCGTGATGATCGGGCGCACCGTCACCCCGGGGCTCTTCATGTCGACCAGCAGGAACGAGATGCCCTCCTGCTGCTTCGCCGCCGGGTCCGTACGGACAAGGCAGAAGATCCAGTCGGCGTGCTGGCCCAGCGTCGTCCAGGTCTTCTGCCCGTTGACCACGTAATGGTCGCCGTCGCGCACCGCGCGCGTCTTCACCGAGGCGAGGTCGGAGCCCGCCCCCGGTTCCGAATAGCCCTGGCACCACCAGTCGGTGCCGTCCAGGATGCGCGGCAGGTAATGGCGCTTCTGCGCCTCGGTGCCGAATTTGATGATCACCGGCGCCACCATGCTGACGCCGAAGGGGATGATCTGCGGGGCGCCGGCCGCCGCGCACTCCTCGTCGAAGATGTGGCGCTGCACGGCACCCCAGCCGGTGCCGCCGTACTCCGTGGGCCAGTGCACGGCCAGCCAGCCGCGGGCGTTCAGCGCCGCGTGCCAGCGCACGTGGTCGGCGCGCGCCAGCCGCTTGCCCTCGCGCACCTTGGCGGCGATGTCGGCCGGCAGGTGCTCCTTCAAAAAGCCCCGCACCTCGGCGCGGAAGGCCTGCTCCTCGGCGGTGTAGGTGATGTCCATCGCGTCCTCCCTCACGCAACCTCGAACAGGCCGGCGGCGCCCATGCCGCCGCCCACGCACATGGTGACCACGACGCGCTTCGCCCCGCGCCGCTTGCCCTCGATCAGCGCGTGCCCGGTCAGGCGCGCGCCGGTGACGCCGTACGGATGCCCGATGGCGATCGAGCCGCCGTTGACGTTCAGGCGCTCCATCGGGATGCCCAGCTTGTCGCGGCAGTACAGCACCTGACACGCGAAGGCCTCGTTCAGCTCCCACAGGTCGATGTCGTCGACCGTCAGGCCGTGGCGCTCCAGCAGGCGCGGGATGGCGTAGACCGGGCCGATGCCCATCTCGTCCGGCTCGCAGCCCGCCACCGCCAGCCCGCGGAAGATCCCCAGCGGCTGCAAGCCGCGCTTCTCGGCCAGCTTCGCGTCCATGACCACGCAGGCCGAGGCGCCGTCGGAGAACTGGCTGGCGTTGCCGGCGGTGATGAAGTGCTCCGGCCCGCGCACCGGCTCCAGCTTGGCCAAGCCCTCCAGCGTCGTGTCGGGGCGGTTGCACTCGTCCTTCGCCAGCGTGACCGCCTCCTCGCGGGTCTCGCCGGTGGCCTTGTCCTGCACCAGCTTGACGGTGCTCAGCGGCACGATCTCCTGGTCGAACAGGCCGGCGGCCTGGGCGGCGGCGGTGCGCTGCTGGCTGATGAGGGAGTATTCGTCTTGTGCTTCCCGGCTGATGCCGTAGCGCCTGGCGACGATGTCGGCGGTCTCGATCATCGTCAGGTAGACGTCGGGCTTGTGCTCCTTCAGCCAGGGATCTTGCCCCAGGTGCTTGTTGGCGTTGTTCTGGATCAGGCTGATGGATTCCAGCCCGCCGGCGACCATCACCGGCACCTTGTCGACGATGACGCGCTGGGCGGCCATGGCGATGGCCTGCAAGCCGGACGAGCAGAAGCGGTTGATGCTGGTGCCGGCCGTGGTCACCGGCAGGCCGGCGCGCAGGGCGCACAGGCGGGCCATGTTCTTGCCCTGCGGCCCCTCGTGGAAGGTGGCGCCCAGGATGACGTCCTCGACCTCGGCCGGGTCGATCCCGGCGCGGGCGACGGCGTGGCTGATGACGTGCCCGCCCAGCGTGACGCTGTGCGTGTTGTTGAAGGCGCCGCGGAAGGACTTGGCCAGCGGCGTGCGCGCGGTGGAGACGATGACGGCTTCGGTCATGGGATAGGGGCTCCGGGTGGCGTTTGCCCCCACCCCCTCCCTCCCCCGCTGCGCAGGGGAGGGGGCCGGATCCTTGCCCTCCCCTGCACAGCGGGGGAGGGAGGGGACCCACGAAGTGGGGAGGGTGGGGGCAACCCGCGGGTTACAGGTCGCTGAAGCTCTTGCCTTCGCGGGCGAGGCGCGCGAGGAGCGGCGAGGGCTCCCACTGCTTGCCGCCCAGCGTGGCGTGATAGCGCTGGATCGCCGCGTGCACCGTCGCCAGCCCGATCCGGTCGGCCCAGAACATCGGCCCGCCGCGGTACGACGGGAAGCCGTAGCCGTAGATCCAGATGACGTCGACGTCGAGCGCGCGCGCGGCGATGCCTTCCTCCAGGATCTTGGCACCCTCGTTCACCATCACGTACAGGCAGCGCTCCAGGATCTCCTGGTCGGTGATCTCGCGCGGCGTGATGCCCTTCTCGGCGCGGTAGGCGGCGATCAGCGCGTCCACCTCGGGATCCGGGCGCGGGGTGCGGTCGCCGGGCTCGTAGCGGTAGACGCCGGCCCCGGTCTTCTGGCCGAAGCGGCCCTGCTCGGCCAGCTTGTCCACCCAGTTGGGCGCCTGCGCCTCGGGGTCGCCGGCCTTGCGGCGCTCCTCGCGGATGCGCCAGCCGACGTCGATGCCGGCCAGGTCGCCCATGGCGAACTGGCCCATCGGGAAGCCGAAGCCGGTGAGCACCTTGTCCACCTGGCTCGGCGAGGCGCCCTCCTCGACCAGCGCCACCGCCTCGCGGCCGCGCTGGTGCAGCATGCGGTTGCCGACGAAGCCGTAGCAGACGCCGACCAGCACGCCGACCTTGCCGATGGTCTTGGAGACCTCCATCACGGTGGCCACCACGTCGTCGGCGGTCTTCGCCCCGCGCACGTTCTCCAAGAGCTTCATGACGTTGGCCGGGCTGAAGAAGTGCATGCCCACCACGTCCTGCGGCCGGGAGGTCGCGGCGGCGATCTCGTTCACGTCCAGCGTCGAGGTGTTGGTGGCCAGGATGGCGCCCGGCTTGCAGACCTTGTCGAGCGTGGCGAAGATCTCCTTCTTGATGGCCATGCTCTCGAACACCGCCTCGATCACCAGGTCGGCGTCCGCGAGGTCGTCGTAGGACAGCGTCGGGCGGATCAGCGCCAGGCGCGCCGCGACCTGCTCGGCGGTCAGGCGGCCCTTCTTGGCCGTGGCCTCGTAGTTGCGGCGGATGACGCCCAGCCCGCGCTCCAGCGCTTGCGGGTCGGCCTCCAGCAGGAAGACGGGGATGCCGGCGTTGGCGAAGCACATGGCGATGCCGCCGCCCATGGTGCCGGCACCGATGACGGCGGCGAGCTTGACCGGCCGGGTCGGCGTGCCGGCCGGCAGGCCGGGCACCTTGGCGCTCTCGCGCTCGGCGAAGAAGGCGTGGATCAGGCCGGCGCGCTGCGGCGAGGCCATGCAGTCGAGGAAGAGCTCGCGCTCCTTGGCCATGCCCTCGGCGAACGGCAGGGTGCAGGCGGCCTCCACCGCGTCGACGCAGCGGTGCGGCGAGTGCAGGTTGCGCGCGGTCTTCGCCAGCTTGGCGCGGGCCTCGGCGAAGACCGCCGGATCGACGCCGGTGACCTTCTCGTTGCGGGCGCTGACCGGCACGGCGGCCAGCCCTTCGTCGCGCACGCGCTGGCAGAAGCGCAGCCCGGCCTCGAGCGCGGAGTCGCCGTCGTCGAGCGCATCCACGATGCCCAGCTCCAGGGCGGCGGACGCCGACAGCGGGTCGCCGGAGAGGATGATGTCCAGCGCCTTGGCCGGGCCGGTGAGGCGGGGCAGGCGCTGGGTGCCGCCGGCGCCGGGCAGCAGGCCGAGCTTGACCTCCGGCAGCCCGACCCTGGCGGTGCGCAGCGCCACGCGGAAGTGGCAGCCCAGCGCCACCTCCAGCCCGCCGCCCAGCGCCGTGCCGTGGATGGCGGCGACGACCGGCTTGGGTGCGGCGTCGAAGCGGGCGATGACGTCGGGGAGGATGGGCGGCTGGGAGGGCTTGCCGAACTCGCGGATGTCGGCGCCGGCCATGAAGGTGCGCCCCGCCGCGACCAGCAGCAGCACGTCGGCGTGCGCATCGGCCAGGCCGGCGTCGAGGGCCTCCACGAGGCCGGTGCGCACGCCGTGGCCGAGCGCGTTGACGGGCGGGTAGTCGACGGTGATGACGCCGGTGCGCCCCTGGCGGGCGTAGCTGACGAGGGTGCTCATGCGGACTGCGTGCCTTTCTCCCCAGAGGACCCGCCTTGTTCCCCGCGCGCCGCCCTCACGCGGAGGGAGGGCGCGCACCGGCCGGCGGGCGACCGGGGCGCACTGTAGCAGACCCACATG
>NZ_DASPMG010000070.1:0-53783 GCF_035627195.1 Azospirillum sp. | reverse complement strand
GCACCTCGGCGATGCTGGTCGCCATTCGCTTGCCGCCGCTCGCCATCAGCAGCGCGGCGCCGACGTTGACCACCAGCAGCGCGATCACCGCAGCGAAGCCAAGCATCAGGCGCCGGCTTATGCGCAGGTCGTTGTACCAAGTCATGAGCATCCCCCGTCTGAAGCGTGCGCCCGTTCGTTTTGTTCGTATGACGCACAATGAGGATGGGTGGAGTCTCTTAACAGAGCGTTTCAGTGGGGTATAGGGGCGTCCTGATTTTTGGCGTTTGCTGCGATAATTCACAAAAAAACTTACAAAACGACTAAAACCTCTCCACCGCAGGATGTATATTGCAAACTGTTTGTCAGAAGATTTCCTCGCTTAGGAGGAGGCAATTGCATGGGAGCACGTTGCAACCTAGTCCGATCTTGGGTTTCATCGCCCGCTCCTGGTCGAGTAGCTCAGCCATCCGGCTATCACCCTCGCAGATTGGGGAGTGGGGGTTTCCCGCGCCGGATTCTCCCCGAAGGCGAGTTGCATCATGCCGGAGGAGACGTCTATGGGCGCGTGATCTGAGGAACTGGCGAGGGGAAGGGCGCCGTCAGAGCCCTGAACTCGTTCCATCCCATCCGGTGGTTGTGCGACAGGTCTATTCCTGGAGGAACTCGCCGGCCTCAGGTCACAATCAAAACGTGCGCAAAGCTGTTTACGCCGCGGACGGCGCGCTGGTTTGCTTGGCTGCAAGAATATCCGTTCCCGTAACCCACCCACGATCAGAGCTGTTCGACCAGCCGCTTCGCCAAGGGTCGGTCGAGTCCGCTGCCCCGCCGTCCATCCACCGCCTCACCCATTTGCCCGAACGGCAAAGGCTCTGAGAAAGGCTGCGGGAGCGATGTCAACTCCGGTGTCGGTACCCGCAGCAGCGGCCGGCCGCTGAGATCGTGCAACGCGTCCACCGGCTAGGCTATGGCCACCCGGTTGCGTCCAGACCGCTTCGCCTCGTACAGGGCGCCGTCGGCCCGCTGCAGCACGGTTTCTACCGTGGCGTCGTCCGGCTCCCACGTGGTGACGCCAACGCTGATGGTGACGGCAAGCTCGCCCATGGACCATTCCGGCGACGCCCGCTCCACCGTTTCCCGCAGCCGCTCGGCCACGGCGACGCCTGCAGCGCTGTCGGTTTCCGGGAGCAGGACGGCGAACTCCTCGCCGCCGAGCCGCCCGAGGACGTCCTGGTCGCGCAACGCCATCACGCAGGTGTCGGACAGGCGTGACAGGACCTGGTCGCCGGCCGCGTGGCCGTGGGTGTCGTTGACCTGCTTGAAGTGGTCGATGTCGAAGAGGATCAGCGACAAGGGATGGCCGTAGCGATGGAAGCGACGGCTCTCCGCCTCGGCAGTCTCCATGAAGTGGCGGCGGTTCGGCACGTTGGTCAGCACGTCGATGGTCGCCAAGCGCCGCAGGTCCTCCTCGAGCTGCTGGCGCCGCGCGATCTCGACGTTGAGGTCGACGTTCTTCTGGGCGAGTTCCGCCAGGACCCACTGAAGGGCGTCCTTGTTGTTGAAGAGTTCGAGGAAGACCCCGACCTTGGCCAGCAGCACCTGATCGTTGATCGGCTTCTCGATGTAGTCGACGGCCCCGGTCCCGTAGGCGCGCAGGCGGTGCCGCTCGTCCTTGTACGCGGCCGTCAGGAAGATGATCGGGACGGCTTTCGTGCGCTCCTCGCCGGACAACAGCTCGGCCAGTTCGTAGCCGTCCATCTCCGGCATCTGCACGTCGAGCAGGAACAGGGCGAAGTCATGGTCCAGCGTCAGCGCCAAAGCCTCATTGCCCGATGCCGCCGCGATGACCTCGGCATCCACGCGGGCCAGCAGCCGCTTGAGGACAACGAGATTGGCCAGCGTGTCGTCGACGACCAGGATCTTCGGCCGCACATGGCCGGGACCGCCGCGGTCGGCCTGGGTGTCCATGCGCAGGATCGCCCGCTCGCAGGGCTCGGAACAGACCGCGATCTGGCAGATTTGATTGTCGTCGCTCATCGGCCGCCCCGTCGTTTCCGAGCTGTGGTGCTGTCCGGCATGGCGTGTGACGCCGCCGACAATAGTAAGCTTTCTACTCAAATTATTCCAGTTCGCTGGTGCTCCCGTGCGAGCGCCGAGCACAGGAAGCCGGCGATGCCGCCGAGCGGAACAACGTGGACGGCGGCGCCGATGTCGATGGCCGCCTGCGGCATGGTGGCGACCGCCGCCGTCGCCGGATCCTGGGCGACGGTCAGGCCGCCGGCCCGCCGGATGGACAGCAGTCCGCAGCTGCCGTCGCTGTTGGCGCCGGTCAGCAGAACCCCGATCAGGCGCTCGCCGTAGGCATCGGCCGCCGTCTCGAACAGCACGTCGATGGCGGGACGGCAGTTGCAGACCTTGGGGTCGACGGACAGCGAGAAGGTCCCGTCCGCTTCGAGGAGCAGATGGTAGCCGCCCGGAGCGAGATGGACGTGGCCGGGAACGGCCGGCGCCTTCTCCTCGGCGGCGGAGACCTTGAGCGCGCTGTCGCGCTCCAGCACCTGGACCATCAGCGCGTCGCCATCGGCCCCATGGTGGGCGACGACGATCATCGGCACCGGGAAGTCCGCCGGCAAGCCGCGCAGGATCTCCCGCAGCGCCTCGATCCCGCCGGCCGAACAGCCGACGACGATCGCGTCAACGCACGGTGGGGACAGCGACGTCGTCAAGCGCGGGAACCTTCCGGTAAATCTTCTGGGCCGCATCGAGGGTCTCGTAGCGGCCGGCGAGGTCCGAGAACGCCAGGGTCTCCTTGCGGCCGAGGCACAGCACGCCGTTGCGCGCCAGACTGTCGTGGAAGAGGTGCAGCACCCGGTTCTGCAAAGCCCGGTTGAAGTAGATCAAGACGTTGCGGCACAGCAGCAGGTTCACCTCGCAGAAGACGCCGTCGGCGGTGAGGTTGTGGTGCGCGAAGGAGATGTTGCGCTTCAGCCGGTCGTCGACCTTGGCGAAGCCGTAGCGGGCGTGGACATACTCCGTCAGCGAGCGCCGGCCGCCGGACTTCAGGTAGTTGTCGGCGAAGCCGCGCATGCTCGTGAGGGGGAAGACGCCCTCCTCGGCGCGGGCGAGGGCTTGGTCGTTGATGTCGGTCGCGTAGATCTGGACGCGGTCGTACAGCCCCTCCTCCTCCAGGAGGATGGCCAGCGAGTAGACCTCCTCGCCATAGGCGCAGCCCGCCTGCCAGACGTTGATCCGGTCGTAGGATTGCAGCATCGGCACCACCTGGGTGCGCAGGCTGCGGAACATCGGCGGGTCGCGGAACATCTCCGATACCGGCACCGACAGTTTGCCGAGGATCCGCGGCAGCACCCCCTCCTCGTGCAGGATCAGCGGGATGGTGTCCGCGATCCGCGCGCAGCCGAGGTCGGCGGCGATGCCGGCGATGCGGCGCTTGAGCGACGCCCGCGCATAGTCCCCGAAGTCGTAGCCGTGGCGGCGGCGCAGGGCGTCGACGAACAGCTCGACTTCGATGGCTTCGATGTCTGCCGTCTTCATGGCGCGCTCACCCCTCCCCTTGTCTCCAGCGGCCCTCAATGGGCGCCGAGCCAGACCCGCATCATCGACAGCAGGCGCTCGGTGTCGATCGGCTTCGCCAGATAGTCGTTGGCGCCCGCCTCCAGGCACAGCTCGCGGTCGCCCTTCATCGCCTTGGCGGTGAGCGCCAGGATCGGCAGGCTGGCGAATTGCCGCTGCTTGCGGATGTTCCGGGTGGTCTCGTAGCCGTCCATGCCGGGCATCATGATGTCCATCAGCACGATGTCGACCTTCGGGTTGGCGTCCAGCTGGTCGAGCGCCTTCTGCCCGTCCTGGGCGATCAGCACCTTGAGCCCGCGGGCGCGCAGCACCTTGGACAGGGCGAAAGCGTTGCGCATGTCGTCATCCACCACCAGGGCGGTGCGGCCACGGAACACGCCTTCCGCGTCCTCCCCGGTGAGGGCCATGACCCGGCGCTCCTCCTCCGGCAGCTTCGCCTTGACGCTGTGGAGGAACAGCTTGACCTCGTCGAGCAGCCGTTCCTGCGAGCGGCCGCCCTGGACGATGATGCTGTCGGTGTACTCGCGCACCCGCAGGCTCTCGTCCTTCGACAGCGGGCGCCGCGCGTGAACGATCACGGACGGCAACACCGGCACCGCCGCCCTGGCCCGCTCCAGCAGCGTCGCCCCGTCGGTGTCGGGCAGATCCAGATCGAGGACGATGCCGTCGACCGCCATGCGCCCGAGAATCGCCAGGGCCTCCGCGCCGGTATCGGCACCAACGACCTCCACAGCCTCGTTCTTGAGGAGATCGGCCGCGGCCTGCCAGCCGCCGGGCTCGGGATCGACGACGAGCACCCGCTTGGTGCCGTTCGTTCCACAGCGGGAGGGGGCCAGCCGGTCGAGCAGGGCATCGAGCTGCTCCTTGGTCACGGGCTTGGTGAGGAAGCTGGCCGCGCCCTTGAACAGGCCCTTCTCCTGCTCGCCCGAGGCCGAAATGAAGTGCACCGGAATGCGGCACAGGTGCGCGTCGTCCTTCAGCCGGTCGATCACCGCCCAGCCGTCCATGCCCGGCAAGCCGACGTCGAGGATGATGCCGCTGGGCCGGTGCTCGCCGGCAAGCCGCAGGCCGGTTTCGCCGTCCGCCGCGGTGAGCGTCCGGAAGCCCCGCTTCGCGGCGAGATCGGACAGCACCATGGCGAACACCGGGTCGTCCTCGACGATGAGGATCAACCGCTGCCCCCCGTCCGGGGAGGGGCCAGCCATCGCGTCGAGCGTCCGATCCACAGTCGAAACCGTGGGCTTGGCGGCATCAACGGCCGTTTCGCCGGGCGTGAGCGGCACCAGCAGCGTGAACGCGCTCCCCTTGCCCACCTCGCTGCGCACGCCGATGTCGCCACCGAGCAGCCGGGCCAGCTTCTGCGAGATCGACAGGCCCAGTCCTGTTCCGCCGAACCGGCGGCTGGTCGTGCCGTCCGCCTGCTCGAACGCACCGAAGACGCGGTCGATCTTGTCCGGCGGGATGCCGATCCCGGTGTCGGTGACGGTCACCGACAGCATCGGCGCACGGCTGTCCGGGGCCTCGGCGCGGCCGAAGCGAACGAGGACGCGTCCCTGTTCGGTGAACTTCAGGGCGTTGCCGACCATGTTGGTGATGATCTGGTCGACCTTGCCGCCGTCGGTGCGCACCGTGTGCGGCAGGTCGGGAGAGATCTCCACCTCCAGCCCCAGGCCCTTGGACTCCGCCATGCGGCCGAATTGCCGGGTGACGGTGTCCGCCACGGCCCGAATGGAGACGTCCTCCGGCCGGACGTCCATCTTGCCGGCTTCGACCTTCGACAGGTCGAGGATGTCGTTGATCAGGCGCAGCAGGTGGCTGCCGCTCTCGTGCACGATCGTCGCCGACTCGACCTGATCGGGGTTGAGGTTCCCTTCCTCGTTGTCCGCCAGCATCTTGGACAGGATGAGCATGCTGTTGAGCGGCGTGCGCAGCTCATGGCTCATGTTGGCCAGGAATTCGGATTTGTACTGGCTGGCGCGGCTCAGCTCCTGCGCCTTGTCTTCGGCCTCGGTGCGCGCCCGCTCCAGGGCGATCTGCTGCTCCTCCAGCGCGGCGGTCTTCTCGGTGAGCTCCTCGTTGATCGCCTGCAGCTCTTCGCGCTGCGCCTTGAGCTCCTCCTCGGACGCCCGCAGCTCCTCGGCCTGGTCGGCGAGATCCTGCGACTTCAGGCGCAGGCCCTCGTTGGCCGTCTTCAGCTCGGCCTGCTGCGCGGTCAGCGCCTCCTCCGACTCCCGCAGCGCCGTCGCCTGGCGCTGGGTCTCGCCGAGCAGCGCCTGGGTCTTCAGGGAGCGGTCGAGGTTTTCCAGGATCAGCGCCGCCACCGGCAGCGCCTCGTCGAGCAGCGCCTGCTGGAAGTCGGAAAACTCCTGGAAGGCGGCGATCTCGAGCACGCCCAGCAGGGTGTCCTTGAAGCACATGGGGGCGGCAATGATGCGCCGGGGCGAGGCCTCGCCCAGACCGGAACTGATTCGCACGTAGTCGTCCGGTACTACGCTGAGCACGATCGGCTTGCGCTCCAGCGCGCATTGCCCGACCAGCCCCTCGCCCAGCGCGAAGCTGTTGCTCAGCGACTTGCGCTGCGTGTAGCCGTAGGTGCCGAGCAGGGCGAGCCGCTCCGTCCCGCGGTCGTAGGTGTAGAAGACGCCATGCCCGCCGTGCAGCAGGGGGACCAGGGTCTGAACCAGGGTCTGCGCGAAGTCGCGGTGCGTTTCCGTCTGCTGCAGAGCGCGGCCCAACTCGGCGACGCTGGTCTTCAGCCGGTGCTGCGCCTCGGTGCGCTCCGCCATCCGCTTGAAGACGTCCGCCGCCCGCGCCATGTCGCCGATTTCGTCGCGGCGCTCCATGCAGGGGATCTCGACGGACCGGTTGCCGGAGGCGAGGCCGTTCATCGCTGCCGTCAGGCGCACGATGTGCGGCGCGATGCTGCGCGAGACGACGGCGGTGAGCAGGGTCAGCAGGGCGGCGGCGAGCACGGCCACGACGATGCCGACCCGTTGCGACCAGGCCAGGGTCCGCACCGCCTCGTCGCTGGTCTCCGACGCCCGCGACCACGCGGCCTCCCGGGCTTCGCCGGCGGTGCGGGCGATGGCCTGGACGGCCAGATCGAGATCGTGCAGCCCGGCCTTGAGGATCTCCTCGTTCTGCAGCCACGTGGTGATCAGGCGCAGGTAATCCTGGGTGACCGCGCGCAGCTCGGCAAGGCGCTTGCCCAGGTCCGCCGGGATCCGGCGCTGCTCGGTCTCGCGCAGCACCGCCAGCAGTTCGGCGCCCTTCGCCCGGACGGCCTCGTAGTCCTCGGCCAGCCCGTAGATGATGTGGTTCTTTTCCGAGATCCGCATGTCGAAGGCCAGCCGTTCGATGCGGACCGCGGCCTTGTGCAGCTCAGCGCCGGCGAAGACCTCGCTGAGTTCGGCCCGGCCCGTCGCGGTGTCCTCGACGCGCTCGGCGGCCGCGGCCAGCTCGTTCGCCTGGGTGAGGACGGCGATGCCTTGTTGGCGCAGCTTGGCCTCGGCCTTGGCGTTGTCGTCGATGGCGCTCAGGCTGCGCTTGGTGATCTCGGCGAAGGCCTGGGCGTCGCGCCGTGCCCGTTGCGCGATCTCGAGCGTGCGGGCGTCGTTGATGCCCCGGGCCACGTCGACGAGGCGGTCGAGCGCCCCGTAGATGCGGTCGAGCGCCTGCAGCATCTCGGCCTTGCTCGCGTCATCGCGCTTGTTGAGGAAGCGCTGGGCCTGGAGCCCGGCGACGAGCGCCTGCTCCTCGACGTCAACGACGGCGGTGATCTTCGGGAAGATCTGTCCGGTGATCCGGCTGACAATTCCGTCGACCGCGCCCATGGAGACCATGCCGACGCCGCCGGCCAGCGCCACCAAGCCCAGGGCGGCCACGAAGCCGCCGAGAATGCGCACCCCAATCCGCATACCGCCATCCCCAAGATGTCCGCGCACCGACACACCGGGAGCGGGTGCCGCCAGATGCCCATCAAAAAAAACCACAATCGCCGGACAGGCATTAAGGATCGGTAAGGGGCAGGCCGGAGGGTTCCGTTCTGGCCATCGTGGAAGACGTGAATCGCGCCAGGGTTGTTGGTGTGGGCGGCTTACGGCGTTGCAAGCTTTCCGTTACAGCATCCGGACGTGGATGAAGAGGGCCTTGGATTCAATAAGTTCAGGCGGGGGCGCTGAACAGGGCGGGGATCGCCGAAGCTGTGGCCAAGCTGCAGTTCCCCGATTGGCCGGCAGACTTCCGTCGGATCGAATGATGATCAAGGGGACCGCCACGGCGCCTTTCTGAGTGCTGCTAAGGCTGGCTTTTGCCCGACCTCGGGTCCAGGGGGTTTGTCAGGCCTGAACTGAACCGTGCCGTGTTTGCGCTCGCTTCCAGGCCTGATGCCGCGCCTGTTCGGCAGCCCGAATGCGGCGAGCGAGCACCGCCTTGCCCAAAGCCCGAAGCGTTGCATTTGCCTCAGGAGCGGACCACGGCCGCCGCAACCGGAGCGCCCCCTTCCTGAGGACAGGATGCGCCGGCGGGCGGCATGCCGGGCGCCGGCGCACCCAGCTTGGCGCCCGGGTGCGGAAAGCGGATGGTGTGGACCATGCCGTCATCTTCGACGGTGCGGAGTGTGCCGTCGATGCCCTGCACCAGGGAGCGCACGAGCGACATGCCGAGGCTCCCGTCGCGGGGCGCCTGCCCCTCCATGCCGACACCGTCGTCGCGGATCACCAGCTCGCACGCGTGCGGTTCGCGACGCATGCTGATGTCGACCCGGCCGCTCCGCCCGTCGCGGAAGGCGTACTTGAGGGCGTTGGTCAGCAGTTCGTTGACGACCAGCCCCATCGGCACGGCGTGGCTCAGCGGCATGGTGACCGGGTCGGCCTGCACCCGGACGGCCACCGGCTGGACGCCGACCAGCGTGTTGCGCAGGTCGTCGCACAGGCCTTCGAGAAACTCCTTCATGTCGACGGTCGCCTCGGTGTCGCGCCGGGTCAGCCGTGCATGTACCCGGCCCATGACGCCGACCCGGTCGGCGGCCGTGGCCAGGGCTTCCCTGGCTTCCGGATTGCCCAGTGTCCGCCCTTGCAGGTGGAGCATGGCCGAGACGAGTTGGAGGTCGTTCTTGATGCGGTGATTGACCTCGCACAGCAGGACGTCCTTCTCGGCGTCCGCCGCCTGGAGGCGCCGCACGAGGTCCTGCAGATCCTGTCCGCGCTGGTTGACCGCATCCACGGCCTTCCGCAGATCCTCAATGATGCGGACCATCAGCAGGGCAATGGGCACGTACAGGGCCAGCGCGACGCCGTTGGGCAGATCCGGCCAGTCGAACGAGAAGCGCGGAGGAATGAAGAGGAACCAGGCGCACACCGTGCCCAGGACGGCCGCGTAGAGGCCGGTGCCGTGATCGAACAGCAGGGCGATCAGCATCACCGCGGGAAGCAGGATGAGGAACGGGTAGCCCGGCAGGACCGTGTCGAGGGCGAGCCGGACGACCACGAACACGGCGAGGATGGCTGTCGCCGCCGCGTACTGCTGAAAACGGGTGAACGTCCTCAGGGCGGAGGCCCGGGCGATGATGCGGTGCATGGAAGGCTGGGTTTACGCTGGTGTGCCGGAGTAAAGAACCGTTCAATGCCCGCAGGAGCGCCGGGATCTGAATAGCTGGGGATACCGGCAGGCCCCGGCCAGGGGGGCGGTGTGATGAAAATGGAACAAGGGCCGGAGTTGGGCGGCCGGAGCCGGCCCCGCTCCCTGCCAACGCCAACGCGCCAAAAGAAAAGCGTCAACGGTCGTTTCCAGCAATCACCCAGCAATCACCATACGGGAAAATCGCGCGCAATCCGGCGCCTCTCGTGGCATCATCGCGGCGATCAAGTGCTTGATAGAGAAGATATAGTAGCGTCTTGTCGCATATCGGCGCTGCTCCGTCCCATCAATGGCATTGTAGAGGTCAGGAGTTCGATCCTCCTTGGCTCCACCAAACAAGACAAGGGCTTGGCTCAGAGATGGGCCAAGCCCTTGTCGTTTTCGGGCCACCGGCTGGCCACCGGCCGGAAGCGTCGGGGCGTGCCATTTTGCGCTCCGGGCTGTTCCCTTCATGCCTGACGAACATCCGGCATACGTCTGAAGAAAGACCGGGAGCATCCCATGACTCACCATGGACGGTTCGGCATCGGCCCGGCGCGCGCCGGGGCCGCTTTCAGCCAGGGCGGCATCGACGCCTCGGCGCCGCGCCTGCTGGTCGTCGACGATCATGGGCTGGTGCGGCACGGACTGGCGTTGGCGATCCGCACGCGCTTTCCCGCCGCCGCCGTGTTCGAGGCCGCCTCCCTGGCCGAAGCGGTCCGGCGGGTGCGCTCCGTCGGCCACTTGTCGGCGGTGCTTTATGACGTGCAGTTGGGCGACGCCGACGGGCTGCCGGGGGTCGAGGCCATGCTGCGCGTCCTGGGCGACGTGCCGCTGGTGGTCATGTCCGGCTCGCAGGACGCGGCGCTGGTCGCCGCCTGTCTCCAGGCCGGGGCGCGCGGCTTCCTTCCCAAGGGCGGCGAGGCCGAGATCCTGGACCACGCCCTGCCCATCATCCTGGGCGGCGGCATCTACGCCCCGCTGCCGCGCCCGGCGACGGCATCGGCACCGACGGCGTCGGCAGCACCGCCCTCCAAGCCGCCGCTGCCGCACGGCGCGGTGGAGGCGCTGACCGACCGCCAGCGGGAGATCCTGCTGCTGCTGCTCCAGGGGCAGTCGAACAAGGAGATCGCCCGCTCGCTCGGCATCGTCGAGGGCACCATCAAGGTGCACCTGCGCAGCGTCATGCAGCGCCTGGGCGTACGCAACCGCACGCAGCTCGCCCTCATGGCCGCCAGCGCCGGCCTGGGCTCGCGAGGCGGTTCGTGAAGGGGGAGGACGGGTTCCGTCGCCCCGGCACGACACCGCCGGGCTGAACCGCCGCCGCCCCGATGAAGGCGCGCCGCGGAGACCGGGAGCGACCGGCGGCCACCCCAGGTGCGGCGCGTCATTTGCCGATCAGCACCTCGGAGGCCTTGATGATGGCGAGCGCTAAGCTTCTTGTTCGGCTTCCTTGAGTTTGGCACGATGCCGCACGGAGCAGGTGCCGCGCGAAGGCGCGATAACCAACCCATTGCGAAGACAATGCTGGTGTTCTTGCGCACATCGCCGGCCTAGCCGGACGACATGCACAGAAAATTGGCATTCTATATTTGATGCCAAACAGACCGTGCCTTGCCGATGCCGCGACGACGTGCGGACGACACCTTGGCTTGGCCGGCACAGCCGGTGTGAATGCGCAAAGAATACAGGGTTCCTTTCCGGCGTCAATGGCGTTATATAGTCACAGTACACATCGCCAGCACGCATCGGCCGCGACCGCCGGCCGGGAAAGGAGATCCGGAATGAAGAGGCTGCTGCTCGCCACCGCCCTGCCGCTGTTGGCCGCCGCCGGTGCCACCACGGCCGCGCACGCGGCGGAGACCAACGTCGCGGTGGCCGCCAACTTCACCGAACCGGCGAAGGAGATCGCCAAGGCGTTCGAGGCGAAGACCGGGCACAAGGCGGTGCTGAGCTTCGGCGCGACCGGCCAGTTCTACGCCCAGATCCGCCAGGACGCCCCCTTCACCGTGTTCCTGGCGGCCAACGACGAGACGCCCGCGAAGGCGGTGCAGGAGGGTTTGGCCGTCGCCGACAGCCGCTTCACCTACGCCATCGGCCGGCTGGCGCTGTGGAGCAAGGACCCGGCCAAGGTGACCGGCGAGGAGACGCTGAAGAAGGCCGCCTTCGAGAAGGTCGCCATCGCCAACCCGGCCACCGCCCCCTATGGCACCGCCGCCGTGCAGGCCATGAAGAAGATGGGCGTCTACGACGCGCTTGCCCCGAAGCTGGTGCAGGGCAACACCATCGCCCAAACCTATCAGTTCGTCGAAACCGGCAACGCCGAGGTCGGTTTCGTGGCGCAATCGCAGGTCATCGCGAAGAACGAAGGCTCGCGCTGGCTGGTGCCGGAGCCGTTGCACGAGCCCATCCGCCAGGACGCCGTCCTGCTGAAGAAGGGGGCTTCGGACGAAGCGGCCAAGGCCTTCCTCGCCTTCCTCAAGGGGCCCGAGGCCGGCGCGGTGATCGCCCGCTTCGGCTACGGCACGGCCACGCTGAACTGATGCTGCTCACGCGTCGTTGGCGGGGTGGCCGATGCGGGTGGCGAGGACGGCGGCGATCCGCCCGTCGGTCGGCAGCGGCCCCTGCCCCTTCAGGGCGTCGCGCATCATGCGGTTGATGGTGTCGTCCGGTCTCTTATCCCAAAGCAGCGCGTTGAACGTGTTGCCGAACACGGTGCGGTAGCGGCTCAGCAGGTCTCCGTCGATCATTCGGGCCTCCTTTCGTCCAAGGCCTGTTTCGACTTTGGGACGTCCGGCGGTCCGATCAAGCCCTCCGAAGGAGGAAGGGGAGAGCCGCCCGCCTCACACCGGGCGGGCGGGGGCAAGCGTCTCCAGCGTGCGCAGGAAGGTCGTGGCACCGCTGCTGCGCAGCGGGATGAAAGGCTTGCGCATGCGCCGGCACAGGCCCTTCACGCGCAGGCAGGCGTCGTGGCTGACGCAGTCGATGGGGCAGACGACGAGGTCGGCCCGCTCCACCAGTCCTTCCAGACAGTGCGTGGCCTGCTCGACTCCGCCGTCGTGGTGCAGCAGGTCGCCGTTCAGCGTCTGCACCGTCTCGCGCAGGCGCGGCACCAGATTGGGCCGGCCACCGACGTAGAGGATCGCCTGCCCGCCGAGGTCCGGCGGCGCCGCCGGCAAGGCCGGCGCGGCCGGGGTGGTCGGTTCCGGCACGGCGGCACGCTGGCCGACCGTTGGGACCGCGTCGAACAGTATGCGCAGGCGGGCGAGTTCGCCCTCGGCCGCGCGGGCGCGGGCGCGTTCGGCGGCGACCCGGCGGTTGGCGCGGGCGAGCCCGCGTTCCAGCCGCCCCGCCGAGGGCGACGGGCGGGCCGCCGGCCGGGCCGGGGCCGCCTGGGCGGCGCGGGCCTGGGCCAGTTCCGCCTCCAGCGCGCGGATGCGGGCGTCCTTCTCGGCGATGCGTTCGGCGGTCGAGCGTTCGGCGCGCGCCAGCCGGTCTTCCAGTTCCGCGCAGCGCGCCTCCAGCGTGTGCTGCTGGCGCAGCGTCCGGCGGTTCTGCGCACCCAGCAGGTGGGACAGCATGTGCACGTCACCGTAGGCGCGCATGGCCACGCTTTCCGGGACCCCGGCGTGGCTCAACACCGCCCAGTAGGCGGCGGCGACGCTGCCGGAGGCGACCGCCTGCTCCCACAGGGCCAGCCAGCCCTCCTCGTCGGTGGCGCGGGCGAATCGGCGCACCTCGCCGGCGTACTTCTCGTCCAGACGCTTGTGGAGCAGCCGGGCCGGCGCCCCGCTGTTGCCCACCTGCTCGACGAAGTAGCGGTGCAGGTCATAGTCGCGCAGGCCCGGCGGCCGTTCGATGCCCAGGCGGCGGCAGGCCCATTCCAGGTCCTCGTGGCTGAGGCAGGTGCCGACGATGGAACAGTGGTGCTTGCGGTCGATCTGCCAGATCTTGCGACGCTTGGCATGGCTGATCAGGCGCGCCGGTTCGGACTTCCTGCACTGCTCGCACATCGTCGCACTCCACAGACGACCTCGGTCCCTCCTTGATAATGCGAATGATTTGCATTTGCAAGCCTGCAGAGGGGCTGCGACATCGTGCGTTGACGCCGGTCAAGGCAATGCGGCACACCGGCGTGCCACAACGTCGCCCACCATCACTCGCAAGGCCCCCACCATGACCGAACCGCTCGGCGCCGACACGCGCCTGGACGCCCTCGCCGCCAGCGACCCCGCCGCCATCGCGCGGCTGGCGCAGCTCCACCCCGCGTTCCACCCGGAAGCCGGCCGCGAGATGGGCGTCCCGCCCGAGGCGAGCCTGGGCGACCTGGCGCGCGCCATCGGCCTGCCGGTCGACGCCGTGCTGTCCATCGCCCGTGGCGAAATCCGCGTCCAGGTGCACGAGGGCGGTGGCTGCGGCTGTTCCTGCGGGGGCGGCAAGCACTAGCGGAGGGAGGGGAAGCGCCTCACCTTCGGGCGGGTTGGCAGGCGGGCGCGGCCGCTTCATGGTGTGGGCATGTCGCTCGTCCACACCGCCATCGTGCTCCTTGCCGCCGCCGTCCTCGCGGTTCCGCTCGCCAAACGTCTGGGCTTCGGCAGCCCGCTGGGATACCTGGCGGCCGGGCTGGCCATCGGACCCAGCGGCCTCGCCCTCGTCACCGACGTGGAGGCCATCGCGCACGTCTCCGAACTGGGCGTCGTGATGCTGCTGTTCCTGATCGGGCTGGAACTGCGGCCGCAGCGCCTGTGGGTCATGCGCAAGGCGGTGTTCGGATTGGGTGGCGCCCAGGTGGCGCTGAGCGCCACGGCGCTGGCCGGCGGCGCGCTGGCGCTGGGCCTGCCGTGGCCGGCGGCGGTGGCGGCCGGCGCCGGGCTGGCGCTGTCGTCCACCGCCATCGCCCTGCCGCTGCTGGCCGAGCGCGACCTGCTGGCGACCCAGGCCGGGCGCGACAGCTTTTCCATCCTGCTCTTCCAGGATCTGGCAATCATCCCGCTGGTGGCGCTGCTGCCGCTGTTGGGCAACGGCGGCGCCATGCCGGACCACGGCGACGGCCTGGGATGGCCGATCGCCAGGGCGGTGGGGGCGGTGCTGCTGGTGCTGGCCGGCGGGCGGCTGCTGGTGCGGCCGGTGTTCCGGCTGGTGGACGCCGCCAAGACGCCGGAGATCTTCACGGCCACCGCGCTGCTCATCGTGCTGGGCACCGCGGCGCTGGTCGAGGCGGCCGGGCTGTCGATGTCGCTGGGCGCCTTCCTGGCCGGCGTCCTGCTGTCCGAATCGGAATACCGGCACGAGGTGAAGGCCGACATCGAACCGTTCGAGGGCCTGCTGCTGGGCCTGTTCTTCGTGTCGGTCGGCGTGTCGGCCGACGTCGCCGGCTTCCTTGCCAACCCCGGCGGCATGCTGCTGCTGGCCATCGGACTGGTCGCGGTGAAGGCGGCGGTGCTGGCCCTCCTCGCCCGCATCGCCGGGCACCGGCCGGGCGGCGCCGTGCGCATGGCGGCGGCGCTGTCGCAGGGCAGCGAGTTCGGCTTCGTCCTGTTCGGCGTCGCCGTCGCCGACGGCGTCATTGCGCAGCCTCAGGCCAACGCGGCCATGCTGCTGGTGACGCTGTCGATGATCGCCACCCCCTTCCTGTTCGCCGCCGAGGAGCGCTGGCTGGCGCCGCGCCTGACGCGCAAGGCGGCGCGGCCGTTCGACACGATCGACGACACCGCCGGGAACGCGACGCCGCCGGTCATTATCTGCGGCTTCGGCCGGGTCGGACAGATCGTCGGCCGCGTCCTGCGGCTGCGCCGCATTCCCTTCACCGCTCTGGAGAAGGACGCGGGCCAGGTCGATTTCGTGCGCCGCTTTGGCAACCAGGTGTTCTACGGCGATCCCACCCGGCCCGAGCTGTTGCGCGCCGCCGGAGCCGACACCGCGCGCCTGCTGGTGGTGGCGCTGGCCGACGTTCAGGAATCGCTGACGGTGGTGGACATGGCGCGCCGCCTGTTCCCGAACCTGCGGATCGCCGCCCGCGCCCGCAACCGGCGGCATGCGCACCAACTGATGGACCGCGGCGTCGAGGTCATCGTGCGCGAGACCTTCGACTCGAGCCTTCACCTGACCGAGCGGGTGTTGGAATCCTGCGGCCTGCCGCCCGACGAGGTCCGGCATACCATCGACACCTTCCGCACGCACGACGAGCGCACGCTGATCGCACAGCACGGCGTCCACCACGACGAGGAGCGCCTGATCCAGAGTGCCCAGGAAGCCGCACGCGAGCTGCGCCGGCTGTTCGAGGCCGACCGCCCGGACGGCTGAGGGCCGCGCGCCACACCTTCTGCTTGTGGGTTCGTGGACTCCAAACACTTCCTTAGCCTTCCAACCGATACATTCAATAAACTTCAAACGAATCCGGGGTAGCTAAAACGCAGGCTCGGCGTTCTCGCAGAATCTGCAATATTAGTGATTGATCAGCATCCGAAGTCCGGTAAAGCTGGCGGCACACGATGAAACGCACGGCTCTTCTCTGGATTGTCGCAGCAGGAACGGCGCTTCCCGTCGCCATTCTGGTGACGGTCGGCCTGCTGCTGTTCGGCGACCAGCACGCAGGCGCGGTGCAACGACAATTGATGCAGGCGTCGTATTCATCTGTTTCCGCCGTGGAGAATAAGATTTCCGGCGACCTCGATCTTCTGGAAACGCTGGCGCTGGACGCCGGCACGTCCTCCACGGATCTGTCCGCTCTCTACCGCAAGGCGAAACTGGTCGAGGCCCGGCGGCCGGACTGGCTGGGCGTGGTGCTGACCGACCAGCGCGGCCAGATGCTCAACACCACTCTGGCGTTCGGGGCGGCGCTGCCGCCGCTGATCGACGCGCGCGGCGTCGAAACGGTGCTGCGCACCGGCCGTCCGCACGTGAGCGGCGTCCTGCGCAGCGCGGCGACAATGAACGAGCCGGTGGTCGTCCTGCGCGTGCCGATCGCCATCGACGGGATGATCAGCCACACGCTGGCGGTGCTGACGCGCGCGTGGTCGTTCGCCGAACTGCTGCGCCAGCAGGGCCTGACGCCGGAGGGCAGCATCCTGCTGGCCGATCAGGACCACCGTCTGATCGCCCGCACGGGCGCCACCGATCCCCAGGAAGGGGCCATCGGCTCGCCGGTGCCGCAGTCTGTGGTCCAAGGCATGGAGCACGCGGGCGACGGCTTCTTCTACGCCACCACCGTCGACGGCACGCCGATGATGGGCGTCGGCGCCCGCGTGGCCGCGACCGGCTGGACCGTGCTGACCGGCATCCCGTCCGCCGCACTGGTGTGGCAGGCGCGCTGGTCGCTGGCGCTGGCCGTGCTGGGCGGCCTCGCCGTGCTGGGCACGGCGCTGGCGGTGACGGCGGTCATGCTGCGCGCCCGCCAGCGGCGGATCGCCGCCGAACGCGAACGGCTGGGGCTGAAGGCGGACCGGCAGGCCGAGCGGCGCCTCGCCGACATCGCCGCCAACTTCCCCGGCATCATCTACCGCCGCGAGCTGCGGCCGGACGGCCGCATGGCCTACACCTACCTGAGCCCGAACCGCGATCTGGTGGAGGCCGCCGGCCGGCCGCCCCCCACCCTCAACGACTGGCAGCCGCTCGACCGCGTGGTCGAGACCCTGCCGCGTGAGGTCCGTCTGGAATGGCTGGCGGCGCTGCGCCGGTCGGCGGAGACCCTGACGCCGTTCGTGTTCGAAAGCTCGATCACCGACGTGCACGGCCATGCGCGCTGGGTGCGCAGCACGGCCGGCGTCCACCAGCGCGGCGACGGCACGGTGGTGTGGGACGGCGTTTTCCTCGACGTCACCCACATCAAGCGGACGGAGAGCGCGCTGGCCGCGGCCATGCGCGACGTCGAGCGGGCCAACTCCGCCAAATCGCGCCTGCTGGCCGCCGCCAGCCACGACCTGCGCCAGCCGTTCCAGGCCATGAGCCTGTTCTCCGCCCTGCTGCTGGCGCACCTGCCCGACGACGGCCCGCGGCGCATCGCCGAGCGCCTGGACGAGGCGGTGCGCACGGCGCTGGAGTTGCTGAACGCGCTGCTCGACCTGTCCACCGTCGAGTCCGGCACCATCACACCGGTGGTCGGCCCGGTGGCGGTGGCGGACCTGCTGGAGCGGCTGCGGCGCGAGTACGAGCCGCTGGCGACGGCCAAGGGCCTGACCCTGCGCGTGGTGCCCTGCGGCACCGGTGTCCTGAGCGACCGTGCGCTGCTGGAGCGCATGCTGCGCAACCTGCTGGTCAACGCGCTGCACTTCACCGAACGCGGGCGTATCCTGGTCGGCTGCCGGCGGCGCGGGCCGGATCTGGCGATCGAGGTGTGGGACACCGGCCGGGGCATCCCGGACGACCAGCACGACGCCATCTTCGAGGACTTCCACCGCGTCAACGGACCCGAACCGGTACGCCACCGCGTCCGCGGCCTGGGCCTGGGGCTCGCCATCGTTCGGCGGCTGGCGCAGTTGCTGGGGCACCGGATCGGCGTGCAGTCGCGGCCGGGCCGGGGCTCCTGCTTCCGGATCGTGGCGGCGCGGGTGGAGGTGCCGCAACGCGCCATCCCGGCACCGGCTGTCGACCGCCCGGCGCGGGTCCAGCGCATCCTGGTGGTCGAGGAGGACGAGGCCCAGCGCACCGGCCTGCGCCTGACGCTGGAGGCTTGGGGCCACGTCGTGTGGGCGGCGGCCGACGCCGACGGGGCGCTGGCGCTGGCCCGCCGGAGCGGCGAACGGCCCACGCTGATCGTCAGCAACCACCGGCTGCCCGGCGATCGGTCCGGCGCCGACCTGATCCGGCAGATCCGCCGCGAACTGGACGAGGACATCCCCTGCATCCTGGTGACCGGCGACGAGGACGCCGCGCAGCTGGCCACCGCGCGGGCCGTCGGCTGCCGGCTGCTGCAAACACCCTTCCGGCCGGAGGATCTCGCGGACGCGGTGTCGTCGCCGGGCCACCGCGTCGCCTGAGTTGTCCCTCGCTTGACCGTGATCAAGTCCATTACATAAGGGTATTCTAACGTAAAGGGACAATGTCGGATTTGGGAGGACAACATGCCCGGAATGTTGCCGCGCACCGATGACGAAGGCTATCTGATCGACCCCGGCGACTGGACGGACGAGGTTGCCGAAGAACTGGCCCGGCGCGAGGACATAGACCTTACGGACGAGCACTGGGAAGCCTTGACGTTCATGCGCCGATATCTTGACGAGCATCAAGTTGCGCCGGACGCCCGCCACGTCATGAAGCACCTGACGCAGACGCGCGGCGCCGGCCGCAATCGGCTGTTCGAACTGTTCCCCTACGGCTACGTGCAGCAGGCCTGCAAGATCGCCGGCATGAAGCGCCCGCGGGCCTGGAGCACGGGGTGATCACCGCCTGAACCCAAGCTCGGCCAGCGCGGCGGCGATCTCCGGCGCCTCCAGGGCGGCCAGGAAGCGGCGGACGGCGGGGCGGTCCAGGCGGTCGCGGGGGATGGCGAAGTCGTAGTGCTCCTCCTGCAAGGGCAGGAAACCCAGGCCGTAGAGGCGCGCCACGCTGTCGATCGCCACGCCCCAGTCGGCGCGCCCCTGCGCCACCGCGGCGGCCACCGCGTTGTGCGATTTCGCCTGCGTCCAGTAGCCGACGGGCCGTAGGCTGCCCCCGACACCACCCAAGATCCGGTCCGTCAGGATCCGCGTGCCGCTGCCGGTGTTGCGGTTCATCATGATGCAGGCGGCGTCGGCCCCGGCGGCGGCGATGGCCTGTTCCGCCGTGCGGCCCTCGAACCGGGCGTCGCCGGGGCGGAACACCACGCCCTGCAGACGGCGGTAGCCGGCCACCAGTTCCAGCGCCGGGGTGAGGAAGGGGCGGTTGTAGGCGCCCGTGGCAGGATCCATCAGGTGGATGGGCGCCACGTCGCACTCGCCGCGCCGGGCGGCGTTGAGGCCGCCCATGCTGCCGACGTTCAGCGCCTTGACGCTCACCCCCGCTTCCACCAGCCGGCCGACGACGGCGTCCAGGCCGACGCAGTGGCTGCCGACGACGATGAGGTCGGCGGGCTCCACCCGGCGGCCGATCAGCTGCACCGACACCGGCGTGCCGGCCTCCACCGCCTCCGCCTGGGCGTCCACGGCGATGAAGCCGTCGGCCTGGGAGAAGGCGGTGACGGCGCCGGAGCCCTTGCCCATCGGGTAGGCCGCCAGCCCGTCCGCCCCGCCCACCAGGGAGACCATGACGTACTCGGTCCGTCCGCGCTCCGACGGCACGCGCAGCGGCAGGGTGGCGGGCACGCTCTCCTTCGCCGCGGGCGGCAGGCCGGCCAGGGCGCGGATCACCGGGGCCAGGAACTCGTGGAAGGTGAACATGGCGGAGGTGGGGAAGCCCGGCAGGATCGCCACCGGCTTGCCGGCGCTGACGGCGAGGCAGAGCGGCTTGCCCGGCTTCAGCGCCACGCCGTGCGCCACGATGCCGGGGTCGGCCAAGCGGCTGATGATGCGGTAGGACAGGTCCCCCGCCCCCTTGGACGTGCCGCCGGACATCAGCAGCACGTCGTGCTTCAGCCCTTCCTCGACGAGGCGGGCCAGCGTCGCCTCGTCGTCCGGGCTGACGCCCAGGCGGACGGGACGGCCGCCCAGCTCCTCCACCGCGGCGGCCAGGATGGCGCCGTTGGAGTCGTAGACGGCCCCGGTGCGGATCGGCTCGCCGGGGGAGACGATCTCGTTGCCGGTGGACAGGATGGCGACCGTGGGCTTGCGGACCACCGGCACGGTGGCGCGGCCGATGGCGGCGAGCACGCCGATTTCCCGCGCGCCGAGCACCTGGCCCTTGCGCAGGACGGTCTCGCCCCGGCCGATGTCGGAGCCGGCGGCGGCGACGAACTGGCCGGGAACGGCGGTCTTGCGGATCTCGACGCGCACGGCGCCGTCGTCCTCGCGGATGTCGGTGTGCTCGACCATGACGACGGCGTCGGCGCCGCGCGGCAGCATGCCGCCGGTGGCGATCACCGTGGCGGTGCCGGGGGCGACGGTGCCGGACGGCACGGTGCCGGCGGCCAGCACCTCGTCGTTCAGCGCCAGCAGGACGGGGCTGTCCTCCCCCGCCCCGGCGGTGTCGGACGCGTGCACGGCGAAGCCGTCGACGCCGGAACGGTCGAAGCCGGGCACGTCCACCCCGGCCACCACGTCCTGCGCCAGGACGCGGCCCAGCGCCTCGGCCAGTTCCACCTCCTCCGCGCCGCGCGGGGCGAGGTCGAGGTGGGCGGTGAAGCGCGCCCACGCCTCGTCCCGGCCGATCACCTCAAGGAACTGCTCCTGCCGCGCCGCCTGACGGACGAACCGCCGGACATCCTCGTTGGACACGCTGCCTTCTCCCGAACTGCACCGACCGTTGTTCTCATTTCAGCATAGCGCGTTCGGCGGGGGATCATAGAGCCAGACATTGGTCGGGGCTCCCGGCGCCACCCCCTCGCTCTCCGCCGGGATCAGCACGAAGCCGTCGGCGCGCGCCGCGGCGGCGAGGCCGGGCACGGCGGCCGACGCCAGCGGCTCGACCCCACCGTCGGCGGTGAGGCGCACGCGGTAGAGTTCGGCCGTGCCGATCTCCGACACCAGCTTGCGGGCGGCAATCCGCCGCACCACCGCGTAGGGCGGGCGGCCGTCCAGCCCGGCGCAGCGGCGCACGGCACGCGCCCCCAGCAGGTCGTAGGCGGCGAGGCAGGCCGCCGGCTCGCCCGGCAGCAGCACGGCAGGCATGGAACCCGCGAGCCCCAGACCGGCCGAGTCGCCGGGGCGCAGCGCCACGCCGTGGATGGCCAGGGTTCCGGCGTCGGCCAGCGCCAGGGGGGCGACGTCGTCCTCGCCCACGCCGGTGCGGCCGCACACCAGCACCACGTCGGCGCCCGGTTCGGCCAGCGCGGCGGCCAGCGCCGCGCGGTCGGCGGGCAGCGGGCCGCGCACCTCGGCCAGCCCGCCGTCGCGCGCCACCAGGGCGGCCAGCAGCGGACCGTCGGCGTCGGGACCACCCCCGGAGTCATCGTCGCGCGGCCCGCCGACGACCAGCACGCGCACCCAAGGACGCCGCACCACGGATACCCCGTCGAAGCCCAGCGCGGCGAGCAGGCCGACGTCCTGCGGCCGTAGCACCCGCCCGGCCGGCAGCAGGGGCGCGCCGGAGCGCGCCTCCTCCCCCCGGCGCTCGACGCCGTCGCCGGCGGCCAGCGGCGCCAGCACCTCGACGCCCAGGGGGGAGCCTTGCGCCGCCTCCACCGGCAGCACGGCGTCCGTGCCCGGCGGCAGCGGCTGCCCGGCCGCGACGGGTGTCGCGGCGCCGGCCATCAGCAGGACGGGGGCGTAGGCGCCGGCCCCCAGCGTTTCTTCCGCCCGCACGGCGACGCCGTCGCGCGTGGCGCGGTCGGCGGCCGGACGGTCGGCGGGGGCCGCGACGTCCACCGCCAGCACGCGCCCGACGGCGGCGGCCAGCGGCACCGTCTCGGCCGGCAGCGGGGCCGTGCGGGCGTCGATCCAGCGCGTGGCGTCGGCCAGCGCGGTGCGCCTGGGAAAGCCGCGCCCGCGCACGTCGTTTACCGGCCCGGCGGTCTGGGTGGGGGCGTCGTGTTGCGGCATGGCGTCACCGTCCGTCTCTCGCTCATGGTGTGCCATTGTGCACCGTTGTGCTGTCTGCGCGGAATGCACCGTTTGCACAACGCCGCCGGACCGGGCCACCGGTCCGGAGCGAATCGTAACGGGGAAAGCGGAACTTTTCAAGAACAACCGCGGTTGGATGGCTGCGGCGTTGGGTTTTCGCCGTGCTCAACCCAACCTCCGCGGAAGGCCCAACGTCACGCCTCGCGCAACGCGGCCAGTGCCCTGTCGGCGGCGTCCACGAGGGCAGTGGTAAGGGGCTGGGCGTCGGCGCCGCCGGTGCGGAGCGCGGCGCAGAGCGCGCGGGCGGCCGAGGACAGTTCGCGCAGGCCGACGTTGGCGGCCAGCGAGATCACCGCGTGCGCCTCGAAGCCCTGGCGTTCCGGATCACCCGTGGCGGCCTGCACGCGGGCGATCCGGGCGGGGAGTTCCGCGGCGAATTCGGCCACCAGGGCCCGGGCGCGCTCGGACCCGAACTCACGCTCCAGGGCCTGCAGAGCGGCGGGGTCGAGGACCGCCGGCTCCGCCGGAGCGGCGGGAGCAGCGGGAGCGGCAACCGGTAGGTCTCGGTTCTGCAGGGCATGGTCGATGGCGGCCAGCATCTCGTCCCGCTCGATCGGCTTGGCGACGTGGCCGTCCATGCCGGCGCTCCGGCAGCGCGCCACCTCCGGGGACAGGGCGCCGGCGCTCATGGCGAGGATGGGGATGGTGCCGGCGGGCGGCGGCAGCGCGCGGATGGCGCGGGTGGCCTCCAGCCCATCCATGACCGGCATCTGCACGTCCATGAGCACGAGGTCCCAGGCACCGCCGCTCACCGCATCCACCGCGGCGCGGCCGTTCTCCACGGCCTCCACCGTGTGGCCGGCGTTGCGCAGCAGCGTGACCGCCAACTCGCGGTTCATCGCCAGATCCTCGGCCACCAGGATGCGCGCGGCCCGACGACCGCCGCCCGCGACGTCGGCGGCGGGTCCGGTGCGCGCGGCTTCCGGCAGGGCGACCGTGAACCAGAAGGTGCTGCCCACGCCGGGCTGGCTCTGCACGCCGATGGCGCCGCCCATCCGCTCGACGATGCGGCGGCTGATGGCGAGGCCGAGACCGGTGCCGCCGCGCGTGCGGTCGATCTGCACGAAATGGCGGAACAGCTGCGCCTGCCGGTCCTCGGGAATGCCGATGCCGGTGTCGGAAACGCGCACCATCAGGGTCGGACCGCCGAACGCTTCCTCCACCCGCGTGACGTTCACGAGGATGCTGCCTCGCTCGGTGAACTTCACGGCGTTGCCGAGCAGGTTGAGCACCACCTGGCGCAGCCGGTCGGGGTCGCCGCGCAGCCGTTCCGGCACTTCGGGTGCCACGGTGACGTCGAGGGCGAGCCCCTTGGCCAGGGCGTCCGCGCGCACCACCGCCTCGCACCCCGCCATCAGTTCGCGCAGCGAGAAGTCGGCCGCGCGCAGGTCCAGCGTACCGGCTTCGATGCGCGAGAAGTCGAGGATGTCGTTGATCACGGTCAGCAGCGCCCGGCCGGCGTCGCGCACATGGGTGGCGTAGCGGCGCTGCTGGTCGTCCAGCGGCGTGCCGAGCAGCAGGTCGGCGAAGCCGACGACGCCGTTCATCGGCGTGCGGATCTCGTGGCTCATGGTGGCCAGGAACTCGTCCTTGGCGCGGCTGGCCGCCTCCGCCTCGACACGGGCCTGGACCAGGGCGCGCTCGTCCTCCTTGCGGGCGGTGACGTCGTCGATGATGCCGACGAACGCCTGCAGGTGCCCGTCCGCGTCCTGCACGGGGGAAACGTTCAGCTTGGCCCAGAACGGCCGGCCGTCCTTGCGGTAGCACAGCACCTCCAGCCACACCGGCCGGCCGGCCTCGCCCGCCTCCAGGATCCGCGCGGCGGCGTCCGGATCGGTGTCGGCGCCGTGCAGCATGAATCCGCTGCGGCCCAGCGCCTCTTCGGCGGTGTAGCCGGTGATGGCGGTGAAGGCGGGGTTGACGAAGACGATGGGGTGGTCGGCCCGGCGGGCGTCGGTGATGACGACCCCGGTGCCGGTGGCCTCGATGGCCTTGGCGAAGCGGGCGTTGAGGGCGCTGGCGCGCTCGGCCGCTTCCTTGGCCTCGCGCAGCAGTTCCTCCTCGCGCTTGCGGTCGGTCACGTCGACGAGGAAGCCGTCCCAGACGACGTCGCCGTTGGCGCGGCGGTGCGGCTGCGAGCTGCCGCTCAGCCAGCGCACCGTCCCGTCGGACCAGACGATGCGGAACTCCTCGTTCCAGGGCGTCAGCGCCCTGGCGGAGGCGCGGATCGAGGTGCGCAGCCACGCGACGTCGTCCGGATGCACCGCCTGCGTCAGCCGCTCGATGGTCACCGCCTCGCCGTCGGGAAGGCCGAACAGCTTGTAGAAGCCGGGGCTGCAGAAGGGATAGGTCAGACCGCCGCCGGCGGTGAGCACGCGCTGGTACACGCCGCCCGGCGCGTTGGCGACGATGGCGGCGAAGCGGCGCTGGCTCTCCGCCAGCGCGTCGGCGAGGCGCTGGCGCTGCACCTCGCGCATCAGCAGCCCGCCCAGCACCAGGATGCCCAGCGCGTTGGCGACGGTCAGCGGCACAAGGGCGGAGCGCAGCATCCGTTGCGCCATGTCCGGCGGCAGCAGCAGGAAGGCCGATGGCGTGATCAGTGTGACCGCGATGGCGAGCAGGGCGAGGTGCGGCCAGCGGAACGGGCGCCCGCTGCGGCGCAGCCAGACCTCCAGCCCGATCCCGGCCAGCGCGATCAGCGTGATGGAATAGACGCCGGGCCAGGCGCCGCCGCCGCCCAGCCACAGGCGGTAGCCGCCGATCGTCAGCGCGGCGACCACCCCGGCCAGCGGCCCGCCGAACGGGCCGGCCAGCGCCGCCATGACGTTGCGCCCGTCGACGATCAGGCCGGAGGCGAGGCGCACGGGATCCAGCATGCCCAGCACGGCCACGCCGCCGAACACGCAGCCCAGCAGCATCTGGCGCAGCAGCACTTGGCGCAGCGGCGCGCGGGCACCGTTCGTGGGCGCGCGCAGCCGCAGGAACACCAGCACCACCAGGGCGAACAGGCCGATGTTCTTGGCCAGGTCGAGGAGGAAGAGCCTTACGGTGTCATCCACGCGCACCCTCCCCTCTTGCCGCGTTCCGGGACCGGCCGGTCCATTGCGCCACCGCGTCCAGCAGCGCCTCGCGCTCGACCGGCTTGACCACCACGTCGTCCATGCCGGCGTCGCGGCACTTGGCGACCTCGTCGGGCATGGCGTTGGCCGTCATGGCGACGATCGGCACCTCGCGCGCCGGGCCGGACAGCGCGCGGATCGCCACCGTCGCCGCCAGACCGTCCATGACCGGCATGCGCACGTCCATCAGGATCATATCATATACCGTATCGTGCACCGCCGCCACCGCCGCCGCGCCGTCGGGCACCACGTCCACCGTATGCCCGGCGCGCCGCAGCATGGTGGCCGCCAGCTCCTGGTTCATCGGCAGGTCCTCGGCCAGCAGGATGCGGGCGGGCGCCGTGGTCCGCGGCGGCCCGTCCGGCGCCACCCCGGCGGCGGCGGCGCCCGCCGTCGCGGCCGGCAGCGGCACGGTGAACCAGAAGGTCGAGCCGACGCCGGGCGTGCTGAGCACGCCGATTTCGCCGCCCATCAGGGCGACCAGCTGCTTGGAGATGGCGAGCCCCAGCCCGGTGCCCGGGTGTGCGGACCCGAGCTGCGTGAAGCGCTGGAACAGGCGGGGCCGCTCCTCCTCCGCGATGCCGGGGCCAGTGTCGGTGACGGCGAACTTCAGCACGGCGGCGGCGCCGTCATCGAAGGCGCCGCCGGTGTCGCCAACGGAATCCGACGACACGGACAGCGCCACGCCACCCTGGCGGGTGAACTTCACGGCGTTGCCCAGCAGGTTCAGCAGCACCTGGCGCAGGCGGTCGGCGTCGCCCAGCACGCGGTCGGGCACGTCCGGCGCCACCGTGATGCGCAGCGCCAGCCCCTTGGCCGCGGCAGCGTCGCGCAGCACGGCCCCACAGGTGGACGCCACGTCGCGCGGGCTGAACGGGGCGGAGCGCAGAACCATGCGCCCGACCTCCAGCCGCGAGAAGTCGAGCACGTCGTTGATGACCGTCAGCAGGGCGCGCGCGGCGGCGCGCACGTTGTCCGCGTGGCGGCGCTGCTCCTCGCCCAGCGGCGTGTCGAGCAGCAGGTCGGCGAAGCCCAGGATGCCGTTCATGGGCGTGCGGATCTCGTGGCTCATCATCGCCAGGAAGTCGGACTTGGCGCGGTTGGCGCGCTCCGCCTCCTCGCGGGCGTGGGCCAGCTCCTGCTCGATGCGCTTGCGCCCCTCGATGTCGCGCAGGCCCATGACGAACTCATCCGCCTCCACGCCGGCCGGGTCGCGGACCAGCCGGACCGCCGCCTCCACCCAAGCGAAGCAGCCGTCGCCGCGCCGCGCGCGGTACTGGATGGTGGCGCGCTCCGCCCCCGGCCGCAGGGAGCGCAGCGCCGCCACCATGCCCTCCAGGTCGGCCGGGTGGCAATACAGCGAGGCCACCCGCCCCTTCAGCTCGGCCGGCGGGTAGCCCAGGATCTCCTGCGCGGCCGGCGAGACGTAGAGGAAGCGCAGCTCCGGGTCGAGCCGGGCGATCATGTCGGTGGCGTTCTCGGCCAGCAGGCGGTAGCGCCCCTCGCTGACCCGCATCGCCTCCTCGGCCAGGATGATGTTGGTGATGCTCTCGTGGCTGACCACGGCGCGCACCGGGCCGTCGCCGGCCAGCCGGCGGACGCGCAGGTTGTACCAGCGCCGCTCCACCCCGGCGTGGCTGGCGTAGGGCAGCAGGAATTCGTTGCGCCGCCCGTCCAGCACGGCGCGGATGCCGGCCGCGGCGGCGCGAGCGCCGTCGGCGTTCGGGTTGTCGGCATCCTGGCCGGCGGCGTCGCACGCGGCCAGGTAGTTGCCCCCCGGCGGCACGGCGCCGAGCAGGCCGCCGCCACCGGTGAAGCCGTGCCACGCCTGGTTGGCGGCGATGATGGCACCGTCGGCGTCGAGGATGACGATGTGCGCGCTCATGGAGTCGAGCACCGTGCGCACGAAGCCCGCCCCCTCCTCGGCGGCGCGGCGGGCCGCGTCCTCGCGCCCGATGCTGCGCAGGCCCAGGGCCGTCAGCCCGCCGAAGGCGAACAGCCCGACCAGCAGAATGCCGCCGTTGCGCAGCGTGCGCAGCCGCCAGTCGGCCAGCACGGCGTCGAGGTCGAGCCCGACCGTCATCACCATCGGCAGCGCCGCCGCCCGCCGGTAGGCCAGCACCCGCATCACCCCGTCGTGCGGCGAAGGGCCGATGTAGGTGCCGTTCGGGGTGCGGGGCAGATGGGCGCGGAACAGGTCGCCGTCGGCGATGGACAGGCCGACGTCGGTGTCCAGCATGGGCTGGCGGGCGATCACCTCGCCGGTCTCGCGGTACATGTTGATGGTGGTCGGAACGCCGATGTCGAGACCGGCGTAGAAGGCGCCGAAGTAGGAGATATCGAGGAAGGCCACTACCACCCCGGCGAAGCGCCCCTCGGCGTCGGTCAGGCGGCGGCTGAGCGTGAAGGAGCGGCTCTTCAGGATCCGGCTGACCACGGCGGCGCCGAGGTGGACCTCCTCGCCGCGGTCCCGGTGCGCGACGAAGTACTCCCGGTCGGGCACGGACAGCGTCGGCGGCGGGAACGACACGGCGCTGACCAGCACCCGCCCGCCGGCGTCGAGCACCACCAGCGAGCCCACCTGCGGCAGCATGTCGACGCCGCGGCGCAGCCGGTCCCATTCCTGGCGCGACACGGCGAAGCGCGCCAGCCCCTGTTCGCGGATCCGCTCGGCGACGCGCTGGATCAGCAGGTCGCTGGCGTCGAGCGCGCGCAGGGCGTGCTCCTCCAGCAGGCGCACGGTGTTCTCTGCCGCTAGCGAGGCGCGGTCCACCGTCTCGTCGTGGTCCTTCACCGTCTCCAGCGCCACCGCCCCGATGCCCAGCGCGGCGCCGGCCAGGAACACGGCGAGCAGGACGCCGCGCGGGCTGGGATGTCTCAGGCGGAAGGGGACCATGGCTGCTCGAAGGCTGGCGGCGCGGGCGGCGGAAGCGGAAATTATACCGTAAGTCTTAGGCGATTCGTATGCGTCACGATAACGTGGATGCGGGATAAAAGCCCGCCAAATCCCGACGTCCGGTTGCGGCCGCTCCGCTGGCCCCTTGCGCCGCGGCATCGAATACGGCCAATTTGCCCGGCGGCAGCGGGTCTGGCAGCGGGTCTGGAGGACGTGATGGAGCGGGTGGAGTGCGTGGTCGTCGGGGCCGGCGTCGTGGGCTTGGCCGTGGCGCGCCGGCTGGCGCTGGCCGGGCGCGAGGTGATCGTGCTGGAGGCGGCGGACGCCATCGGCACCGGCACCAGCTCGCGCAACTCGGAGGTCATCCACGCCGGCATCTACTACCCCACCGGCAGCCTGAAGGCGCGGCTGTGCGTCGCCGGCCGCGAAGCGCTCTACGCCTTCTGCCGCGAGCACGGGGTGGAGCACCAGCGCCTGGGCAAGCTGATCGTCGCCACCGACGACACGCAGGTGGCCAAGCTGGACGCCATCCGCCGGCAGGCGGCGGCCAACGGCGTGGACGACCTGCGCCCGGTCGATGCCGCCGAGGCGAAGGCGATGGAGCCGAACCTGCATTGCGTGGCGGCCCTGCTGTCGCCCTCCACCGGCATCGTCGACAGCCACGGCGTGATGCTGGCCCTGCAGGGCGACGCCGAGGAGCACGGCGCCATGCTGGCCTTCCACAGCCCGCTGGCCGCGGCCCGCGTCGAGGACGGCGGCATCACCGTGGAGGTCGGCGGGGCGGAGCCGATGCGCATCGGCTGCTCGGTCCTGGTCAACGCCGCCGGGCTGGGCGCCTGGGACGTGGCGCGCGCCGTCGACGGGCTGCCGGCGGGTGCCGTGCCGCCGCGGTTCTTGGCCAAGGGAAATTACTACGCGCTGGGCAAGGGGCGCTCGCCCTTTACCCGCCTCGTCTACCCAGTGCCCGAGGACGGCGGCCTAGGCGTGCACCTGACGCTGGACCTGGCGGGACAGGCGCGCTTCGGCCCGGACGTGGAGTGGCTGCCGGGATCGGACTTCGACTATTCGGTCGACCCGCGCCGCGCCGACGGCTTCTACGCCTCCATCCGCCGCTACTGGCCGGACCTGCCGGACGAGGCGCTGGTGCCGGCCTACTGCGGCATCCGCCCGAAGCTGAGCGGGCCGGGGGCGCCGGCCGCCGATTTCCTGATCCAGGGGCCGGCGGACCACGGGGTGCCGGGGCTGGTGAACCTGTTCGGCATCGAGTCGCCCGGCCTCACCTCCTGTCTCGCCGTCGCAGACGCGGTGGCCGACGCGCTGGGATGACGGTGACGGCGGCGTTCCCGCCGCGCCGCAATCTTGACCGGGGAGCCCGCCTCCCCATCTAATGGACTACGGGCAGCGCCGCCTTCTCGCGCGGGCTGCCTCCCACCGGGCGCCGGAGCACGGGCCCACGCTGCAACTCGCTCACGTCCGAGGAGGATGCGCCATGTCGACCCGCCTCTCCCTGTTCAACAGTCCGCTGCTGCTCGGCTTCGACCAGTTCGAGCGCACGCTGGACCGCATCGCCAAAAGCTCGGCCGAGGGCTACCCGCCCTACAACATCGAGCAGATCGGCGACGACGGCCTGCGCATCACGCTGGCGGTGGCCGGCTTCACCAACGACGACCTGTCGGTGCAGATCGAGGACAACCAGCTCGTCATCCGCGGCCGCCAGCAGGACGACCGGTCCCGCGTCTACCTGCACCGCGGCATCGCCGCCCGCCAGTTCCAGCGCAGCTTCGTGCTGGCCGAGGGCATCGAGGTGGTCGGCGCCACGCTGGACAACGGCCTGCTCAACATCGACCTGAAGCGGCCCATGCCCGAGCCGAAGGTGCGCACCATCAAGATCGAGCGGCCGACCGCCCAGGGCGACGAAGCCGCCGGCCCGCGCACCATCGACGTCGCCCCCGACCGCTCGGAAGGCTGAGCGTTCCCGGCGCCCGCCATTCCCCTTCTTGAGAGAGAGTTCGACATGAACCCCGCCGCCACCCTCCTGCGCCAGCTGTCGCCCCAGGACTTCGTCGCCTTCGGCGTCGACCACGTCGCCTACGTCAAGGCGGTGGAGGTCGACGGCAACGCCGGCTTCGCCGTGCACGCCGCCGACGGCACGCCGCTGACCGTCCTGCCGAACCGCGACGTGGCCTTCGCCGCCGTCCGGCAGAACGACATGGAGCCGGTCAGCGTCCACTGACGCGGGTCCACGCCTCCGCCGTCCGCGACCGCCTTCTCCGTCCTCCGCCTTTCCATCGCGGCCGGAAAATGTGCTATGCCCGTGGTGGGGCCGCCCTGCCATGGGTCGGTCCGACATGCGACGGGGCCGCTGCCCCACCTTGTTTCGAGTCCCGACAAGATTATCTTGGGGGGCATCGAGGGGGTAGCCCGAACGGTTTAGAGGAGAGTGGCCGTGGACGGCGGTCATCCAGCGAGCGAGCCAAGTGCCGACGCCGCGCGCCGCAAGTCCTGGGAGGACGAGGCGCGCGACGCGCTGCACATCATGCCGCTGTCGGCGATCCCGCTGGAGACGCCGGGGCTGCAGCAGGCGCGGCTGATCAAGAACGTCCGCCTGCAGACCGTCATCGAGATGTTCAACGACGTGTCGGCCGGCAGCGGCCAGATCGCGCCGCGCGACGTCGCCGTCTATTTCGAGTCCTACAAGGAACAGGTCGAGCGCGACCTCGTGAAGATCGAGAAGATCGCGCAGGCCGCCAGCTTCGACGTCTACACGCTGCGCCTGGAGCTGCGGCGGCTGAACATCAACATCAACGACCATGCCGCCCTGACCCTGTCGGACCGGAAGAAGTCCGAGCTGACGAAGTACATGACGGTGTTCACCCGGCCGCTGATCGAACACGTCTACGGTTCGGAAGACGTCAGCATCCAGAGCGTCGACGACATCATCCGCATGTTCGCCAACCCCAACCGGGAGGAGGCGCTGCAGAACCTGCGCATGATGGCCGACCGGTTGGACATCGGGCTGATGGACATCCCCAACTTCCTGGAGGAGTACGGCGACATCTTCCTGTCGCTGGCCTACTTCAAGAAGTGCCTGGACGACATCGTCCCCGAGGTGCAGCGGTTCCTGGCGTGGATGGCCGAGGTGCGCGGATCCAACGAGATCAAGCGCGACTTCCGGCAGGCGCGGATGCTGGACGACATCTCGCGCGACCTGACGGACATCACCACCTCGATCACCGGGCGGTTCGAGAGCTTCGACAACCGGTCCAAGGACTTCTGGCGCGACATCAACGCCCAGACCTTCCGGTCCATCCGCGAACTGATCACCGCGCACCACGTGACCATCGGCGGCGTGCTGTGCGGCCTTGCCGTGAAGATGGACCTGTGGAAGGCCCGCTTCGCGCGCGGCGGCGGCGGCCCCAACCGGCGGCTGGAGTTCATCAAGTCCGAGATCCTGCCGGGCCTGTCGCACATCAAGTCGCTGGAGCAGACGGCCGCCCGCGGACAGGTGGTGTGAGCCGGGCGGGATGAGCCGGCCTTCCTCCTGACACCATGCTGTCAGGAGGGGTGTCGTACAAAGGGGGCGTGCCGGCACGAACCCCTGACAACGACATCGCCAAGGAAGGACATTCCCCATGCAGACCCCCAACGCCGCCGTCTGGTTCGAGATCCCCGCCGACAACCACGACCGCGCCGTGCGCTTCTACGAGACCGTGCTGGCCGTCACTCTGACGCCGGAGGCCTGCCCGAACACGGGCATGCGGATGGGTGTGTTCCCCGGCGCCGGGGGCGCGTCCGTCAGCGGCTGCGTCGTCACCGGCGAGGGCTACGTGCCGAATCAGCAGGGCGTCGTGGTCTACCTGAACGGCGGCGACGACCTGTCCGAACTCCTCTCGCGCGTCGAGGCGGCCGGTGGCAAGATCGCCGTGCCGAAGACGCTGATCACCGAGGAGATCGGCTACTTCGCGCACATCATCGACAGCGAGGGCAACCGCGTCGGCCTGCACTCGCGCCACTAGCGGGACCCGCCATGCGCCGCGCCGACCGCCTGTTCGACATCGTGCAGGTCCTGCGCAAGGGCCGGCTGGTCACGGCCGCCACCCTGGCGCGGCGCCTGGAGGTGTCGGAGCGGACCATCTACCGCGACCTGCGCGACCTCGCCGCCTCGGGCGTGCCGGTCGAGGGGGAGGCGGGGGTGGGCTACATCCTGCGCGAAGGGTACGACCTGCCGCCGCTCATGTTCACGCGGGACGAGGTCGAGGCCCTGGTGGTCGGCGCGCGGCTGCTGCGCGCCTGGAGCGGCGGCGCGCTGGCGGAGGCCGCCGCCCGCGCGCTCGACAAGGTCGAGGCGGTGGTGCCGGACGGGCGGCGGCGCGAGCTGGCCGACATCCGCGTCTATGCACCCGACGACTGCGCCACCGCCGAGGTGCGCGAGCGCGTGGACCTGTTGCGCGCCGCCGCCAACGCGCGGCGCGTCGTCGCCTTCGACTACGCCCGCGGGGACGGGACGCCGTCGGTCCGCTCCGCCCGGCCGCTCGGCCTGTTCTTCTGGGGCCGGGTGTGGACGTTGGGGGCGTGGTGCGAGCTGCGCGAGGACTTCCGCACCTTCCGCGTCGACCGCATGGCCGAGGTGCGGCTGCTGGAACGGACCTTCGTGGAGGAGCCGGGCCGCAGCCTGGCCGACCTGTTCGCCCAATACGGCGTGGAGTGACGGCGTGGAGCAGGCCGGCGGCTATTGCGTCAGGCTCAGCGCCGTGGCGGCGGGGCCGGCGCCGACGGGGACGGCCAGCGCCTCGAAGGACGGCATGCCGAGGCCGGCCGAGGCGTCGCGGCTGAAGCCATAGGGCTCGGTCGGGATGCCGACGAGGTTGCGGTTGAGCTTGCCGTCGCCATCGACGTCCTGGTAGACGGTCAGGGCGTAGGTCCCTTCCGGCAGGTTGTGGAACGTGGCGGTCACCTCGCTTCCCGTGGCGGGCAGCTCCTGCCCGGCGAAGCGGCGCTCGGCCTTGTAGGCGGCGGCGCTCTCGTACACGCCGACCATCACCTTGCCCTGCTGGGGCTTGACGTTGCGGATGGTTGCGCGAAGCTCCCCGGCCGTGGCCGGGGCGGCCGCGGCCATTCCCAGGACCAGGACCAGGACCAGGGTGAGCAGGACAGCTTTGGACGTCATTCATGCCTCCGTCGTGGACGATTGCCGTTTCATGCCGCGACCGGGCCGCCGGCGGCCAGCGCGGCTGCGCGCGCGGACGGCGGCGCCTTCGCGAATCGCAGGGGACGGCGGTTGGCGATGCGTGAAATGACGGGGCCCGGAATGACGGAGCCCGGAATGACGGTCATGGACATGGCCGGGCGGCCGCGCACCCCCTACCTGCGGCGGCTGTTCGGGCGGCGTCTGCCGGTGCTGGCCGCCACGGTGGCGGTGCTGACGGTGATTGGCCCCTTCGGCACCTTCGCGGACCTGACGGCGGCGCAGCGGCTGGCCTACTGGGGCGGGCTGATCGGGCTGGGGGCGCTGGCCTTCGAGGCCGTGTCGCAGGCGGCCTTCCGCATCCTGAAGCGGCGGGCGCACGCGTGGCGGACGATCCTGGCCGGCGTGGCGCTGACGGTGACGGCGCTGCTGACCGTCTGCGTCGCCACGCTGGAGGTGACGCTGCGCGGGCTGGACTACCTGCACCCGTTGGGGCTGGCGGAGATGTTCGTCTACGTGGCGGTCATCACCGCGCTGGTGACGGCGGTGCCGCTGTGGCTGGAGCTGCGCGACCGCGGGCTGGTCGGCGCGCCGCCGATGCCGGCCGTGCCGGAAGCGGTCAAGGTGCCGGTTCCCGAACCGGCCGCCGGGCCGGTCCCGCGCGAGATCCCCTTCCTGGCGCGCATCCCGGCGCGGCTGGGCCGGTCGCTGGTGGCGCTGGAGATGGAGGACCATTACGTCCGCGTCCACACGGCCAACGGCAGCGACCTGCTGCTTATGCGCCTGCGCGACGCGGTGGCCGAACTGGAGGGATTCGACGGGCTGCAGGTGCACCGCTCCTACTGGGTGGCGGCGGCGGCCGTGACCGGGGTGGAGCGCAAGCCGGACGGCAAGCTGACGCTGGTGCTGTCGACCGGCCTGAAAGTGCCGGTGAGCCGCAGCTTCGCGCCCGCCGTGCGGGCCGCCGGCTGGCTGGAGCGGAGCGGGATGGGTGGGAGCGGGACGGGCTGACACGCGGTGTGCTGACGCGGGGCCGGGCGTGCGGCGGGGCATGCACGGGCCGTGCGGGGATGGCGGCGTCGTTGTGCTGTGTTGTGCTGTCCACGGCGCCAGCACCATCCACACAACGGGTATCCTCGCCGAGGGCATCGTGGCCGGGGGCACTGTCGCCATGGGCATCACGGCTGGCCGGCGGGGTGATCCAGTCCCGCGATTCGTCGGCGCACCAGGAAGGGGCGACCACGTCGGCCGCGGCGTTCAGCCGGGCGCGCGCCTCGCGCAGCAGGGCGTGGTATTCCCAGTAGGTGCGGATGCGGAAGTCGTCGTGCTCGACCCAGGCGTTGCGCAGCGTGCGGTCGTGCATCCGGACCTGCCACGCCACCCAGCGCAGCGGGTGGCCGGCCGCCAGCATCCGCGCCGCCTTGATCCAGTCGCGGTCGGAACGCGGCGAGCGCGGCACGATGCGCCCCTCCTCGCAGGTCGGCGCCGGCGGCTCGCCCAGCGCCAGCGCCCCGTCGAGCGGCGGGGGCCGCTCGCCCCGCGTGGGTGAGGACGGGAAGACGTCGCGCCGGTACGCCGGATCGTACAGCAGCCAGGGCGTCACCCGCCGCTGCCGTTGCGAGCGCAGGCCCAGCGCCGCGAAGCCGTCGGTCGTGTCGCGCGTGTAGGCGCCGTTCGGCAGCCGGAACCCCCAGGCCATGGTGACCATCTTCCTATCCCCTCAGCGCGGCAACGGCAGGTCGGGCTTGTACGCGTCCTGCCAGTCGAGCGGGACACGGTCGGGGCTTTCGTCCTCGCTCTCCGGCCAGGACTTCGGGTCGACCGGCTGCGCCGGGGCGGGCGGCGCCAGCACGCGCGACGGTCCCAGCCGGTCGAGCACCCAGTAGCTGGCCTTCAGGTCGCCCTCCTGCACCGCCTTCTCGATGTTGGCGGCGGCAAGGTGGACGGTGGAGGCCAGTCGCGTCTCCGCCTCGTGCCGCAGGCACTCCCGCTCCCACGCCACGCGGGCGCGGAAATCCTCGGAGATCTGGAGGGCGCGCCACACGGTGTTGCGGTGGCAGCCCATGGCCTGCGCCACCTGCACCACCGGCCAGCCCAACGCCAACCGGTGCGCCGCCAGCGCCCAGTCGCGGTCGGAATAGCGCGACCCCGGCACCAGAACGCCGTCGGCCGGGGCCGGCGGTTCGGACAGCGCGGGGTTGGCGGGCGGCGGGGTGGTGGCGGGCATGGGCGGGGCTCCGGACGCTGGCATTCACAAGGACTATTATCCTATATGGTGGGAGAGATTTTCGCAAGGGGTGGTGGATCGCCCGGCGTCCATCTGTGTCTATCTGTGTTCATCTGCGGCCAAAAACCGCTCACCCCGTTGCGTCCATCCGGGGGGAAGCGGGATTTTAGCCACAGATGAACACAGATGGACACCGATGAAGGAAATGGATTTTTGTCCTTCCGGGGGCGTGCAACCCCCTTCAAGGGCGCCGCGAAATGCGGCACACTGGCACTGTCCGCGTTGAGGAGGACGCACGATGGCCGATCCCGCGCACCGCATCGACCCCGTCACCCTCGAAGAGTTCGAGGCCATGAGCTTCGGCGACCGCAAGGCCGAGTTGATCGACGGCATGATCGTGGTCGCGCACGCCTTCCCGACGTCGCGGCATGGCGATGTCGCCGGCGGCATCCTCGTCGCCCTGACGAATGCACTGCGCAGGGCAAAGCGGCCCTGCCGGGCGCAGACGGGAACCGGCGTGCCCATTCGCCTGGATCGCGACTACAACCTCGGCCCGGATGTGCTGGTGCATTGTGGCGGCACCCGCGAGAAGGGCGGCAAGCCGGTGCTGGTCGTGGAAGTGCTGTCGCCGTCGAACAGCGCCACGGAGATGATGAAGAAGCTGCACGCCTATCAGGCCGTGGACAGCATCATGGACATCCTGCTGGTGGAGCAGGACGCCTACGCCGTCGACCACTGGACCCGCACGCCGGACGGCGCCTGGACCCTGCGCCCGCACCTGAGCGGCCCGGACGCCGTGCTGGCCCTGCCCGCCATGGGCGGGGAATGGCGGCTGGAGGATCTGTACGGGGATGGGTGAGGGAAATGATAATCATTGCCGGCGGCGCTACACGCTGCGCGAACTGCTGACAGGCTCTGCGTTCGAGGAGATGCGGACTGCGTTCGACTGCGGGCCGGATGTGGGACGCGAGGTGATCGACGAGGTGGAGCACATCGGTTTTTCGCGCAAGGATACTAGATCCAAGGGATCAAGCGCAGGGCAATCGCTGCTCTCAAAAGTCTAAATAAGGCAATGGAGAAGGTCGCGGACGAAGACGACCGCTCGATGTCCGCCATGATCAAACGCATCGTCAAATTCTGGCTGATCGAACACGGCTATCTGGTCAGGAAGGACCGCGAGTAGCGGAAAGCCCCTCACCCGGCGCCTTCGGCGCCACCCTCTCCCGGGACGGGAGAGGGTCTGCGCTGCGCGCAGGGTCCCCTCACCCGAACCCTCTCCCCGGAGGGGAGAGGGAACAGGAGGCGCGATCAACCGCACGCACCGTTGTTCCACCGGCACAAGCAGATAGTGGAGGGTGGCATGGGCGAGAAAAGCGGCGTCGAGGTGCCGGCCGGCGGTGCGCAGCGCAATCCGGGCGACGAGGACCGGCCGGGGGCGCGGCAGACGGGGGAGCAGGTGTGCCCGCGGTGCGGTGGCGGCGGGCGGGTGGACGCCGGGCCGTGCCCGGAGTGCGGCGGCAGCGGGCGGGTCGTCGCCATCGTCGGGGATGCATGAACCGGAGTCCGGGGGACCGGAGGCAGAGTCCGGGGCCCCGGCCGGAGGGAGCACGAGGGAGGCGGGGCCTCCCTCGTCGTCTCCACGGAACGTTATGCCGCCAGATTGCGCAGCACAAAGTTCAGCACGCCGCCGTGGCGGTAGTATTCCACCTCGTCCAGCGTGTCGATGCGCAGCAGAAGGCTGTGCGTCTCCGTGCTTCCGTCGGCGCGGGTGATGGTGAGCGTCACGTCCTTGCGCGGGCGCAGGTCCTGCTCGATCCCCGTCACGTCGAAGGTCTCGGAACCGTCCAGCTTCAGGGACTGGCGGGTCAGGCCGTCCTTGAACTGCAGCGGCAGGATGCCCATGCCGACGAGGTTGGAGCGGTGGATGCGCTCGAAGCTCTCGGCGATCACCGCCTTGATGCCCAGCAGCCGGGTGCCCTTGGCCGCCCAGTCGCGGCTCGACCCCGTGCCGTACTCCTTGCCGGCGATCACCACCAGCGGCACCCCCTCCTGGGCGTAGCGCATGGCGGCGGTGTAGATCGGCAGGCGCTCGCCGGAGGGATAATGCTTGGTCTCGCCGCCCTCGACGCCGGGGATCAGCTCGTTCTTGATGCGGATGTTGGCGAAGGTGCCGCGCATCATCACCTCGTGGTTGCCGCGCCGGGCACCATACGAGTTGAAGTCCTGCGGGCGCACCTGATGGCTGATCAGGTACTCGCCGGCCGGGCTGGTCTTCTTGATGGAGCCGGCGGGCGAGATGTGGTCGGTGGTGATGGAATCGCCCAGCAGCGCCAGGACGCGGGCACCACGGACGTCGGACACCGCGCCCGGCGTGCGCGGCATCCCCTCGAAGAAGGGCGGCAGCTTCACGTAGGTGGAGCCGGGCTGCCACGTGTAGGTCTGCCCCTCCGCCGTGGCGATGGAGCGCCATTCCGGCGGCCCCTCGAACACGTCGGCGTAGCGGGAACGGTACATGTCGGCCGACAGCGCGGCGGCGATGGCCTCGTCCACCTCGCGGCTGGTCGGCCAGATGTCCTTCAGGTAGACGGGCTGGCCGTCCTTGCCGGTGCCGATCGGGTCCGTCGTCAGGTCGACGTTCATGTTGCCGGCCAGCGCGTAGGCGACGCACAAGGGCGGGCTGGCGAGGTAGTTGGCGCGGGTGTGCGGGTTGACGCGCCCCTCGAAGTTGCGGTTGCCGGACAGCACGGCGGCGACCACGAGGTTGCCCTCTTCCACCGCCGCGGCGATCGGGTCGGGCAGCGGGCCGGAGTTGCCGATGCAGGTGGTGCAGCCGTAGCCGGCGAGGTTGAAGCCCAACTGGTCCAGGTGGGTTTGCAGCCCGGCCTTCTCCAGGTAGTCCGTCACCACCTGCGAGCCGGGGGCGAGCGAGGTCTTGACCCAGGGTTTGGTGGTCAGCCCCTTCTCCACCGCCTTGCGGGCGACGAGGCCGGCGGCGACCAGCACGGCGGGGTTGGAGGTGTTGGTGCAGGACGTGATGGCGGCGATGACCACGGCGCCGTGCTCAAGGGCATAGTCCGAGCCGTGCACCGGCACGCGGGCCTTGGGGTTCTCGGCCTTGTAGGCGCTCGTCATGTCCTTGGCGAAGAACGGGGCGGCGGAGGAGAGCGGCACGCGGTCCTGCGGGCGCTTCGGGCCGGCCAGCGACGGCTCGACCGTGGAGAGATCGAGTTCGAGCGTGTCGGAGAACACCGGGTCGGGGGTGGCAGCGTCGCGCCACATGCCCTGCGCCTTGGCGTAGGCCTCGACCAGCGCCACGCGGTCGGCGTCGCGGCCGGTGAACTTGAGGAAGTTGATGGTCTCCGCGTCCACTGGGAAGATGCCGCAGGTGGCGCCGTATTCGGGCGCCATGTTGCCGATGGTGGCGCGGTCGGCCAGCGTCAGCCCGTCGAGGCCGGGGCCGTAGAACTCCACGAACTTGCCGACCACGCCCTTCGCGCGCAGCATCTGCGTGACGGTCAGCACGAGGTCGGTGGCGGTCGATCCCTCCTTCAGCCGGCCGGTCAGCCGGAAGCCGACCACCTCGGGGATCAGCATAGAGATGGGCTGGCCCAGCATGGCCGCCTCCGCCTCGATGCCGCCGACACCCCAGCCCAGCACGCCCAGGCCGTTCACCATGGTGGTGTGGCTGTCGGTGCCGACCAGCGTGTCGGGATAGGCGACGAGTGTGCCGGACGGGTCGGTGTCGGTCCACACGACCTGGGCCAGGTATTCGACGTTCACCTGGTGGCAGATGCCGGTGCCGGGCGGCACGACGCGGAAGTTGTCGAACGCCCTCTGGCCCCAGCGCAGGAAGGCGTACCGCTCGCCGTTGCGTTCGAACTCAAGCTCGACGTTCTGGCGGAAGGCGTCCTTGGTGCCGAAATGGTCGACCATCACGGAATGGTCGATGACGAGGTCGACGGGCACCAGAGGGTTGATCCGGCGTGGGTCGCCGCCGAGGTCGGCCATCGCCTCACGCATGGCGGCGAGGTCGCAGACGGCGGGGACGCCGGTGAAGTCCTGCATCAGCACGCGCGCCGGGCGGTAGGCGATCTCGCGGTCCGAGCGCTTGTCGCGCAGCCACTGGGCCAGCGCCTTCACGTCGTCGGTGGTGACCGAGCGCCCGTCCTCGAAGCGCAGCAGGTTCTCCAGCAGCACCTTCATCGAATAGGGCAGGCGCGACAGGTCGCCGAGCCCCGCCTCCTCCGCCGCCTTCAGGCTGTAGTAGTCGTAGCCCTTGCCGCCCACGGTGAGGGTGCGGCGGGCCTTCAACGTGTCCTGACCGGTGAACGTGGTCACGGGAACGCCTCCATCTGGCTTCGTCGGAGCCGTCGTTGGGCCCCGGCGCTGCTCCGGGCGTCATCGTCGTGGGGCCAAGCCCTAATGTAGGCACGGCGCGGCGGGAGACGAGTCTGGGCGGGTGCGTCACCCGGTCACTTCGCCAACTCCTGCAGCGTGCCGTCCCAGACCTCGGAGTACATGTCCATCTGCTCGCTGTCGCAGGAGCGGAAGAACTGGATGCGGACGTTGGAGGGGACCACCACCTCCGGCGCGTCGAGCAGCACCGGGTCCATGTAGGTGTCGGACCCGCGCACGGGGTTGGCGTAGCGGGTATAGTTGGTCTGCAGCGCGGCGTTGGCCGGCTGGAGCAGGAAATCGATGAAGGCCAGCGCCGCCTCGCGGTTGGCGGCACCTTTGGGCACCGCCAGCACGTCCGACCACACGGTGACGCCCTCGCGCGGGTAGGCGAAGCGCAAGCCGGGCTTCGCCTCGCGCGCCTTCAGCGCGTCGCCGTTCCAGGTGATGCCGGCCGCGATGCGGCCGGACGTCAGCGCCTCGACGATGGTGGTGATGGTGTAGATGCGGTCCTTGTGCAGCTTGGGCCGCAGATAGGCCATCGCCTGTTCCAGGATGGCGCGGTCCGTCGTGCAGGCCGGCAGGCCGAGGTGGATGAGCAGCATGCGCAGCGTCTCCTCCGCCCCGATCATGAAGCCGACCTTGTCCTTCAGCTCCGCCGGCGGGTCGAAGATCAGGCGGGTGCTGTCGATGTCGCCGCGGTAGACGTCGGTGTCGACGACGAAGGAGGTGGTGCCCCAGTGGAACGGCACGCTCCATTCGTTGCGCGGGTCGTAGGGCGGCGAGCGCCAGCCGTCCAGGATGTTGGCGTAGCCGGGCAGGCGGGAGGCGTCGATACGCTCCAGCAGGCCCTTGGCGGCCAGCTCCGCCACCTGATAGTCGGCCGGGTTGATGAGGTCGTAGCGGGTGGGATCGGCGAGGAAGCGGGTGCGCAGCTCGGTGTAATTGTCGATGGTGTCCAGCACCAGGGTGACGCCGGTCTCCTTCTGGAAGCGGGCGGCCACCTCGGGTGCGACATAGTCGGCCCAGGTCAGCACGCGCAGCTCCGCCGCCATGGTGGAGGTGGGGAGCATCAGGGCGAGCAATGCCGCCGCTATCGCCGCCATTTGCCGCATCCGCGCCATGCCGACTCCTCCCCGACGAGTTTGTGGGTGACCCGTTCGCGCCGGATGATACGATGATGTGCGCGATGCCCCCACCCCTTTCGTCGGGTGGGGCGCAGGACACGGGTGTGACGGGCATGGCCGAGCGCAAAAAGAGCGTGCGCATGACGGTGGTTGCCGCGGCCTGCGTGGTCGCCGGCATGACCATCGTGGCCGGCGCGTCGAGCTGGCTGATCTACGCCCGCATCGAGGCGCTGCTGGTCACCGTGGCCGAGGAGCAGTCGACCGCGCTGGCCCAGGCGATCCGGCTGGCCGAGAGCAGCAACCGCTATGCCGCTGGCGGCGGCGAGCTGGAGGCGGCGCGCAACCAGCTCCAGCGGCAGAACGCCACGGTGGCGCTGGCCCAGCACGCGCAGAGCCTGCAGGCGGTCATCGCCGGGCTGCGCCGGCTGCGCCTCACGGCCGAGCACACGGGCCCCATCGAGCGGCTGGTGCAGGAGCTGGAAAACAACCTGCTGACGCAGAACCAGCAGGTGGAGGAGCGCATCCGCCTGGACGCCCGCGCGCGCCGCAACCTGACGGAGCTGTCGCGCATGCAGGTGGCGCTGGACGCGCTGCTGGCGCGCACCGCCCTGCCGTCGCCGGACGTGGCCGAGGACGAGGCGCCGCCGCGCCCGCTGGAAAGTGCCGGGACGCGCATGCTGCTGCGCCTGACCGAGGCCGGGCAGATCGACCTGCCCTCGGCGCTGCAGGCGGCCCGTGCCGACTACGAGGCGGCGCGCAGCCGCTTCGGCGCCGCCATGACGCAGTTGCCGCGCGGTTCGCGCGAGTATCTGGAGGCGCAACGCCTGCTGGGCGCCATCGACGCGCTGGCGGCCGGGCCGGACGGCGTGTTCCCGGTGCGCGAATCGGCGCTGGCCGTGCGCGCCGCCATCGCCGCCACCGCCGCGCAGGGCCGCGAGACCGTCACCCGCCTGGGCATCGCCGTGTCCCGCCTCGTCGCCGCGGTGGAGGGGGAGAACGACCGCACCAAGCAGGCCGTGGGCGCGCAGATCGACACCGGGCGGCGCTGGCTGCTGGCCATCGCCGCCGCCACCTTCATCGGCCCGCTGTCGATCGTCTGGCTGGCCGTCAGCCGCACCATCGCGCGGCCGCTGGCGCGGCTGGCGTCGGCGACGCGGCGCATCGCCGACGGCGACCTGACCGCCCCCATCCCGCCGGCCGGCCACGCCGAGTTCCACGCCATCGCCGAGGCGCTGGCCGTGTTCCGCGACAACACGGCCGCATTGGCCGAACGCACCGAGGAGCTGTCGCGCAGCGAGGAGGCGCAGCGCCAGGCGCGCGAGGCGGCCGAACAGGCGCTGGCCGAACTGCGCGAAACGCAGGAGCAGCTGATCCAGAGCGAGAAGATGGCGGCCCTGGCCGGCGTCGTGGCCGGCGTCGCGCACGAGGTGAACACGCCGCTGGGCATCACGCTGACCAGCGCCAGCCTGCTGACCGACGAGTTGAACGCCATGGCGTCGATGCTGGAGCGCGGCTCGCTGCGCCGTTCCGACTTCGAGGAGTTCCTGGGCCGGGCGCGCGAGATCGCCGAGCTGATCCAGGGCAACATGAACCGCGCCGCGGCGCTGGTGCAGGCCTTCAAGCAGGTGGCCGCCGACCAGTCGAGCGAGCGGCGGCGCGTCTTCGACCTGCGCGAGACCATCGAGCAGACGGTGATCAGCGTGAAGCCCGCCTGCGACAACGCCGGCCACGCCATCGTGCTGGACTGCCCGGCCGGCATTGAGGTGGACAGCTACCCCGGCGCGCTCAGCCAGGTGCTGACGATCCTGGTGATGAACTCCCTGGACCACGCGTTCGAGGCGGGGCAGCGCGGCACCATAACTATTAAGGCGGCGACGATCACGGCGGCGGCGGACACGCCCGACCGGCTGCGCATCGACTACCGCGATAGCGGGCGCGGCCTGCCGCCGGCCCTGCACCGCCGCGCCTTCGAGCCGTTCTTCACCACCCGCCGCGCCCAGGGCAACACGGGTCTTGGCCTGCACATCGCCTTCAACATCGTGCAGAAGAGCCTGAAGGGCCGCATCGACCTGGCGCCCGACAGCGGCCGGGGCGCGCATTTCGTACTGTCCTTCCCCGCCCGCCTGCCGGCCGAGGAGGTGGAGGAGGCGGTGGTGTAGACGGATGGTTTTTCGCGCGGGTGGGTTGCCGGAGGACGGGATCGGCGCTATATTGGAAGCACCGGTAGACAAGGGCATCACCCTTGATTATGTGCTCTCGCCGCAAGGCGAGATGAAAGAGGGGCGGCGTTCCCGCGCCGCCCCTCCCCATTTCCGGCTACAGCACGGCGACAATGACCGCGAGAACCGCGGCGATCGTCTGGATGACCGTGCAGATCACCAGAAGCTCACCGGTTGACACAGGGCATGCACCCCCTTCCTGCCGCCGGATTCGATCCGCGGCAGCCGCGGACCGGCGGCAGGAGCTTTATAGCCCGAAAACGCGCACACGATGGCATGTTTTTCGCGCTTCACGCGCATTGCACGCTTTGACGCAATCCCCTGCCCTCACGCCGGCTTGTAGGCCACGAAGCGGTAGAAGCCCAGGCCCTGGCCCAGCACGCGCAGGCGGGCCCACCACAGCGACAGCTCGCGCGCCAGGGCCTTCATCAGGGGCGGAGGGGGATTGGCGTTCTGCAACAGGTTTGCGAGGCGGCGCACGCGGGCGACGATCTGGCGGCGGAGCACCGCCGTCAGGTCCTCGGTGATGCGGACGTCCATGTTGCGCTGGGTCAGCTCCTCCGCCGTGCGCTGGACGGTCCAGGGATAGACCTCCTGCGGCTCCATCTTGCGCCAGTGGGCGACGGTGTCGGGGTTGGCCGGGGCGTCGTCGAAGGCGAAATCCATCATCAGGACGCCGCCCTTCGGCTTGACGCAGGCGCACAGGTTGTCGACGAAGGTTTCCTTGTCGCGCACGCGGTGAGTGATGCGGTCGGCGAGCACGAGGTCGTAGGTGCCCGAGGGCTGGAACTGCTCCGGGTCGTAGTTCAGGACCGGCGCCTTGCGGTCCAGCCCCAGGATCTTCGACCGCGCCATCGCGAGATTGGCCAGCACCGGCGAGGGGTCGAGCCCGGTCACCCAGGTGTCGAAGGTGGAGGCGATGGCGCGCGTCGCCCCGCCCAGCCCGGCGGCGAGGTCGAGCACGCTGTTGGACGGACCCAGCCCGAAGGGACGCACCAGATCCACCGTCCATTCGGCGTCGCCGGGGCCGATGGCGTCGTCGCCCCAGATCATCTCGGCCCCCTGCACCCGCTCCACCGACCACAGGGGCCAGCCGCTGCGGTCGAGCTGCAGGCACTCCAGGCCGCGCGCCTCGGTGAACTCGTCGGCTGCGGCAATGGGCGGGACCTCGGCGGGTCCGTCGGTGGAGGCGGAGGCGGAAGCGGCCGCTGCTCCGAACCCGGACGCGAGCGGGCGGCGGATGCCCGGCCGGTGGTCGCGGATGGAGCGCAGCGTGCGCGCCCGCTTCTGCAGGCCGCCGAGGTCGTACCCCTCCCACCACGCTTCCAGCCTGGCCCGCCAGTCGGGGTCCAGCCAGCGCTCCATCTCCCGCGGGGTCATGGCGCGACCCCACGCGACGAAAAAGCATCAAATTTTCGGAAACATTGCGACCACATGGGCGCCTTCCGAACCGTCTTGGATTTTAGAGAAAGGCAGTCAAGTCTTTCCCTACCCGTTATAAAGAGGTAACAACGGGCATCCCGCTCTGTCAATAAATACTCTTTTAACTGAATTGCTCTTGGATTTGTCTTGTGCGCCCGAAATGAGCTTTTGGCATGGCTGCCCCTTGCGCCGCACCGGAACGGGGGCGCGGCACGCCGGGCCGGCGCCGCCGGTATTACTTCATCAAAGTGTAGGTCACGAAGGCCGCAAGCACGCCGGACAGGGCGCTGAACGCAACGTTCACCAGCAGCGCCGTCCACCGCGAGCGGCTGAGCGACCGCTCCCAGGCGGCACGGTCGGGCATGTCGGCGAGGATGCGGTCGAACCGCATGAGGAAGGTGTCGTTTTCCTCAAGCTTGTGGCGCAGTTCCGCGATCTCGCGCTCCCGCACGTCGCCCAGGCCGGCGGTGAGCGCGGCGAGGTCGCTCCCCAGGCGCGCGACGTCATGCCGCACGCCGTCCACACCCTGCGACGACGCCCCGGCGATGCGGAGCGCGTTGTTGCTCTGCGCGGCGAGCGCCCCGGCCACCCCCTCCAGCGCGGCGATCCGTTCGACGAGACCGTCGACCAGCGGCGACGAAACCTGCAGGTCGCTGCGCGGCAGCGGAAAGCCGGTCTCCGCGACGATCACGGACAGTTCGATCGGCGGGATGTCGCCGACTTCGGGCGGCAGGAGGAATCCGAACGCGTGGCCGCCGTCGCCCACACCGTTGTCGGCGAGATCCTGGCGGAACACGTCCGCCATGCAGACCGCGACGACCTCCGCCCCCCTGCGGAGTTCCAGCACCAGCCGGGTATCCGGGCTTTCCGGGCACCAGGCCCAGCCGTACACCCCGTCCGGCCGGAAGGCGTCCACGTGCCCGACCACCTGCATCGCCGCCGGCATGTCGCCGTCGGGCACGGCGCTTTCCGAGGGGGCGGCGCTTTCCGAGGGGGCAGCGTCCGGCATTTCGTTCTTCGGCATTTCGGCTTCGCGATCCAGATTCACGGGGTCCAGGTTCACGGGGGCCAGATTCACGGGGGCCTGGCTCATGGCGCGGCGCGCCCCGCCGCGACCACGTCGTGATGATGGTCCCAGCGCCGTTCGGACAGCAGGAGCACCGACAGGCCAAGCTCGGCAAGCCGGCCGATCATCCACTCCGGACGGATCAGGGAAATGCCGTAGCCGTCCTGATTCGGATAGTCGGCGTAGCCGTAGCCCGCCGCCGTCCAGTCCGCGACCATGCCCGGCACCCGTTCCGCATCGACGCCGTACGGCACGGCGTCGATGCGCCCGGCCACGAAGCGCCCGTGGAAGGTGACCACGAGCATGCCGCCTTCGCGCAGCAGGCTCGCGGCCCAGCCGAGGAAGTCGCGCGTCCGCGCCTCCGGCAGGTGGGTGACCAGGGAACCGACCCAGATCAGGTCGAAGGGCTCGGGAAAGGTGACGCGCGCGAAATCGACGTCGCCGTAGACCGGCGTGCAGCCGAACGTGTCGCGGCAGAAGTCCACGCCGTCACGGTCGATGTCGCAGGCGGTGATCTCCGCCTCCGGCCAGGCGGCGCGCAACGTGCGCGTCACGCGCCCGTGCCCGCACGGCAGGTCGAGGATGCGCCGCGGCGCCGGCCCGCCGGCGAGCGAGCGGGCGGCCTCGATCACCGCCAGCGCCGAGGTTCCGACCGCGAAATAATGATCGCGGTGACCGGAATACATCCCGTCCCGTTCGGAAATGGTCTGGACGATGCGGTCGCCGTCGATCATGCCTTTGCCCTGCAAGGTCGGGCCGCATCTGAAGGCACGTGGAACGGCCTGTCAATCACCCACTGCGGTCAGGGACAAGCGAGATCAGGGACAGGCGCGATCAGGGGCAGGCAGCCTCGGCGTGCAGGTCGGCCATGACCGCCCGGGTGGCGTCGAGGTGGCGCAGGATGGCGTCGTCCGTCTCGTCGTTCAGGTCATAGACGCCGAACTCCTCATCGGCGCGATGGCGGTTGGCGGCGCCCGCCGGCTTGTCGGCCTTGCCGCGCCGGCGCTTGGCCGTCCACTCGGCGTAGGACTTGGTGAAATAGTGATTGACCTGCGCCAGCGCGTGGCCGGCGCGGTCGTGCACGCCGCCGCCTTCCTGCGGCACCAGCCCGTGCGCCTCGTCGACGATCGAGCCCTCGGCGAGCACCGGCACGTGGATGCCGGCCCGCGCCACGCAACGCGGCCGGACGATCGATTTGACGATTCGGCTGACGTCGTGCGCGGTCGGCGCGCAGCGGGTGAAGCGCTCCATCACCAACCCGTCCTCCCGCTCCGTGCGCCCGGAGGAACCGAACATCTTCCAGTTCACCGCCACCGCCGCGGCGGTGGCGTAGCGCGCCAGGAACGGCTGGACGGTGGCGTCGCGGTGCAGCACCAGGAACTCGTCGGCGTCGAGGAAGGCCATCCAGTCGAAGTGCCCCCCGGCGGTGTCGAGCGCGTGCTGGTAGGCGGCAAGCTGGGGATTGGCGCCGTCGCCCGGCCAGTCCACCACGGTGGCGAGGCCGCGCCGGGCCAGGGCGCGGAGGAAGGCGGCGGTGCCGTCGGTGCTGCCGTTGTCGTACAGGAGGAAGTGGTCGAAGCCGATGACGCGGTGGTAGGCGACCCATTCGGCGATGTAGGGCCCCTCGTCCTTGACGATGGCCGCCAGGGCCACGGTGGGGATCCCGGCGGGCGCCGCGACCGGGCGAAATCCCCCCTCCCCGGAGAGCACGGCGGCGGGCAGCGGGCTGCGGACCAGATGCTCCCCCGTCTCGGCGAAGGTGACGGCGACCGCATGCGGCCGGCCGTCGAGGAGGTGGTCGGGAAGCCGGAAGCGGAAGGCGTGGCGGCCGTCGCCCAGCCCGGCGTCCACCAGATCGTCGCGGTGGCCGTCGGCGACGGCCGTGCCGACGACGACGCCGTCGACGGCGATGGCGACGACGACGCGGTCGCCGGGACGATCGGGGTGCGCGGCCCAACCGTCCACGTTGCCGTTCCGCACATCGTCGACAAAGCCCTGCATCGGCGTCTCCCGTGATCTTCGCGCACCCGGCCGTTGGGCCGGATTGAACCCCGGCGGCCCGGCACGTTACAAGGGGGCGTGTGCGCGGCCGCACCCGGCACCGCGCAACGCCCCGACGGAGTCCCTGGTGCCAGACAAGTCGAACCCGAACAAGACGGCCAATCCCTGGACGGTCCTTTCCACCCAGCCGATCTACCAGAACCGTTGGATCCGCGTCGTCGAGCACGACGTGCTGAACCCGGCCGGCAAGCCGGGCATTTACGGCGTCGTGCACATGCAGCACATCGCCACCGGCGTGCTGCCCATCGATGCCGACGGCTGCACGACGCTGGTCGGTCAGTACCGCTTCCCGCTGGGCGTCTACAGCTGGGAGATCCCGGAAGGCGGCGGCGCGCTGGACGAGGACCCGCTGGAGGCGGTGCAGCGCGAACTGGCCGAGGAGACCGGGCTGATGGCCCGGCGCTGGCACCCGCTGCTGCGCATGCACCTGTCGAACAGCGTGACCGACGAGGTGGCCCACTGCTTCCTGGCCTGGGACCTGGAGCAGGGCATCGCCGAGCCCGAGGAGACGGAGGACCTGCAGGTGCGCCGCGTGCCCTTCCGCGAGGCCTATGACATGGCGATGCGTGGCGACATCACCGACGCCATGGCGGTGGCCAGCCTGATGAAGGCCCGCCTGCTGGCGCTGGACGGCAAGTTGCCGAAGGACGTGACGGCGCTGATTTTGAAGTGAGAACCGAACCCTCCCCCGCCGGAGGCACTACGTGATGCACACATCTTCTGGTGGAAGGTAGTGTCTTGATATAGCGAAGAAAAAAGCCCCTCTCCCTTGAGGGGAGAGGGGTTGGGGTGAGGGTGGTTACGGCCGGATGGCCGGAAAAGAGTCTTTGTCCGCCCTACCGGGCGTAAATACCCCTCATCCCAACCCTTCTCCCTCAAGGGGAGAAGGGCTTTTCAGCCTCCACCGAAATGTGTGCATCACGTAGCGCCGGAGGCAGGGGAGGGAGACAATCACGCCACGGCGCGGTGTTCGGGGAACAGGCCCAGCAGGCCGGCCTCGGTGGCGGGGCAGACGCCGCGTTCGGTAATCAGCGCGGTCACCAGGCGCGCCGGGGTGACGTCGAAGCCGTAGTTGGCGACCGGGCTGCCGTCCGGCGTCACGCGCACCGTCTCGATGCGGCCGTCGGCGGTCTTGCCGGTCAGGTCGGTGACCTCGCGGCCGTCGCGCTCCTCGATGGGGATCTCGCGCACGCCGTCGCGCATGCGCCAGTCGATGGTGGGCGACGGCAAGCCGACGTAGAAGGGCACGCCGTTGTCGTGCGCCGCCAGCGCCTTGAGATACGTGCCGATCTTGTTGCAGACGTCGCCGGTGGCCGTGGTGCGGTCGGTGCCGACGATGCACAGGTCGACCTTGCCGTGCTGCATCAGGTGGCCGCCGACGTTGTCGGCGATCACCGTGTGGGGCACGCCGTGGTGGTTCAGTTCCCACGCGGTGAGGCTGGCCCCCTGGTTGCGCGGGCGCGTCTCGTCGACCCAGACGTGCAGCGGGATGCCCTGTTCGAACGCCACGTAGATGGGGGCCAGCGCCGTGCCCCAGTCCACCGTCGCCAGCCAGCCGGCGTTGCAGTGGGTGAGCACGTTCACCGGTTCACCCGGCGCCTTGCGCGCCGCCGCTTCGCGGATCAGGGCGGCGCCGTGCTCACCGATGGCGCGGTTGATGCCGACGTCCTCGTCCGCCACCGCCGCCGCCTCGGCATAGGCCGCGGCCGCGCGTGCGCCTTCAGGGAGGGCGTGCAGGTGGCGGCGCATGCGCTCCAGCGCCCAGCGCAAGTTGACGGCGGTCGGGCGCGTCGCCAGCAGCGCGTCGCAGGCGCGGTCGAGTGACGCGTCGGAGGCGTCAGCGCGCAACGCCAGGGCCACGCCGTAGGCCGCCGTGGCGCCGATCAGCGGGGCGCCGCGGACCAGCATGGCGCGGATGGCGTGCGCGGCCTCCTCCAGCGTGGTCAGGCGGGCGACCGCGAAGGCGTGCGGCAGCTTCGTCTGGTCGATGATCTCCACCGACCAGCCGTCCGCCGCCGGCCAGATGGTGCGGTAGGCGACGCCGTCGATCTTCATATCCCCTGCCCCCTCGCTTGCCCCCCGAACCCTTGCGGGGTGCCGATTCGAGAATAGGGAGCACCCGGCGGGCGATCAACCGCAAGCGCCCGCGCGCCGCGGCACCGCAGCGCCGAAGATCGGCCGAGCTCCAGTGGCCAGACCCCTGGCGGATCATGGGGCGGAACATCGGGAGAGCCGGCGTGTTGGCCTGTCCGTCACCTCGTACCGCATTGCAACCCGCCCGACGCCGGTTCCCCATGCCGCTGCGCACGCTCCGGTCCCACCCGTCGCCCTTGTACCGCCTGCCCGGCACGGCGCTGGTGCTGATCGCCTGCGCGCTGGCGGTGCTGCTGACCACCGCCCTGCTGGCCGTCTTTGCCTGGCGCGACCGCGCCGCCACGGTGGAGCGGGTGGCCACCGTCGCCACCACCGCCGGCATGCTGGTGGCCGAGCACGCGGCGCGGCTGGTGGAGACCAGCGACCTGATCCTGCGGCGCGCCATGGAGATGGCCGGCCCGCCCGGCGCGCCGCTGCCCGCCGACCGCGCCACGTGGGAGCGGCTGGGCGAGCTGGCGCGCGCCACCCCCTATGTCACCGCCATCTGGCTGGGTGACGCCGAGGGCAACGCCGTGCTGACGACGCACGACTTCCCCACGCCGCGCCTCGGCGCCGCCGACCGCGACTATTTCCAGGCGCATAAGGCGGGCGAGGCAGGGCTGTTTGTCGGGCGGCTGGATTCCAGCCGCTACGACAACGCGCCGGCGGTGGTGCTGAGCCGGGCGCTGCGCAACGCCGACGGCGGTTTGCGCGGCTTCGCCACGGTCACCGTCTCGCAACGCTATTTCCGCGAGCTGTACCGCGGCATCGACATCGGCTTCCCCGCCACGGTGTCGCTGATGCGCGCCGACGGCACGGTGCTGGTGCGCGAGCCGCCGGACGGCGGGGCGGCGGACGGCGGTGCCGGGGGCGGCGGTGGAGCCGCGGACGGCAAGGCCGTCACCGCGCAACGCGCCATCGACCGGTTCGGCCTGCGCACCGAGGTGTCGATCGGCCACGACGCCGTGCTGCTGCCCTGGCGCGGACGGCTGGACACCTACGTCTCCTATGGCGTGCTGGCGCTGCTGATCGTGGCGGGCATGGGGGCGCTGGCCATGCAGCGGGCACGGCGCGAGCGCGAGGCGGAAGACGCGCTGCAGCGCGCCTACGACACGCTGGAGGAGCGGGTGCACCAGCGCACCGCCGAGCTGCAGGACGCCAACGCCCGGCTGGAGGGGGCGGTGGCCGACAAGGAGATCCTGCTGAGGGAGGTGCAGCACCGGGTGAAGAACAACCTGACGGTGATCTGCAGCCTGCTGCGCCTGCAGGCCGGCCGCCTCGACGAGCGCGCGCGCTTCGCCTTCGACGAGAGCCTGCGGCGCATCCAGTCCATGAGCCTGGTGCACGAGCTGCTGTACCGCTCGCCCGAGCCGGCGCGCATCAACTTCGCCGACTACCTGCGCCAGCTGTCCGACAGCCTGCTGCGCGCCGCCGGAGCGTCGCCCGTGCGCGTGGTGGTGGAGGCGGACGACTGGATCGTCGACGTCGACCGTGCCATGCCGCTGGCGCTGATCGCCAGCGAGCTGATCTCCAACGCGCTGCGCCACGCGTTCCCGGACGGCCACGCCGGCACCGTGCGCATTGCCCTGCACCCGGACGGCGACGGGGTGACGATAAACGGGGTGACCATGGCCGTGTCGGACGACGGCGTCGGCCTGCCCGCCGACCTGCCCGCGCCGGCCAATGCCCGCCGGCGCGGCGGCCTGGGGCTGATGCTGGTGCAGTCGCTGGCCAACCAGGCGCACGCGGCGCTGCACATCGAGCGCGGTGGGGGCGACCGCGCGGGCGGCACCACCTTCACGCTGACCCTGTCGACGGCCGAGCGGCGGTCGTCCAAGGCGGCGTAGGCGGGTTGACGTTGGGTTTTCGCTGCGTGTTCAGACCGGACACTTGGTTTACAGGTGTTCGGAGACATGGTTGACAGGTTGGACCGAACCGAGGCGATCGCGCAAGTCGACTTGCGCGATCGCCTCGGCGGCGAAATGGACGGTCCAGAGACCATCGGTCGCGGTCGGGCGCAGGCCGACGTAGAAGCCGGCGAACGCCTCGGGCAGCTTGAGGCGGCGGCCCTGGAAGTGGATATAGCCGTGCTGGTTGACCTTGCGCGGGCGATCACCGCTGCCGTACTCGGGCAGCGGCAGCGCCTCGGGAAAGGGGCGCGGGCTGGGCGCGTAGCGGCTGGCCGGCACCGCCAGGCCGAGCGCCTCATGCGGGCGGTCATGGTTGTAGACCACGCGCCAGGCATCGAAGGCGCGCTGGCAGTCCTCCAGCCCGGCGAAGAAGCGGCCCTGCAACACCTCGATGGCCAGCGTGCGGTGGAAGCGCTCGTCCTTGCCCTGCGTCTGCGGGTGGTAGGGCCGGCCGTGATGCAGCCGGATGCCGAGCCGCAGCAGCCAGACCCCCAGCGCGGTGAAGCTCGCCGGGCGCGACGGCGCCCCCCAGGGCGGGCCGTTGTCGGCGAGCAGCGCCTCGGGCAGGCCGTAGCGGCGGAACACCGCCTCCAGATGGGCCCGCACGGTGCGCCCCCGCTCATCGGCGCAGGCGATCAGGGCGAGCGCGAAGCGCGAGTGGTCGTCGAGCACGGTGAGCGGATGGCAGCGCCGCGTCGCCGTGGCGAAATGGCCCTTGAAGTCCATCTGCCACAGCTCGTTCGGGCGGGCGCGCTCGAAGCGGGTGACGTGGGCGTTGGGCGCCGGGGCGTCGGCATCAAGGGCGGCGTGCCGGTGCAGGATCGCCGTCACCGTGCTCGCCGCCGGCACCCCGGCGTGCCCGCCATCTTCCAGCCGACGCTTGATCTTGCGCCCGCCCCAGCACGGATGCGCCGCGCGCACCCCCAGCACCGCCGCTTCCACATCCGGCGCACTGCGCCGCGGGCTGCTGTGCGGCCGGCGCGAGCGCTCGCACAGACCCGCGGCGCCGGCCTGCCGGTAGCGCTCCAGCCACTTGTAGCCCGTCGGCCGGCTGATGCCGTAGCGTCGGCACAACTGCGCGATATTGGCCGCCGGCTGCGAGGCCAGCGTCACAAACTCCAGACGCAGGGACATCTTCGACACCTCCTGGAATGGCATGGCCAAGCCCTCGCTAAGCTTCGTCCACGCCCATATGTGTCAATGATGTCCCCGAACACCTGTAAAGGATGTCTCCGGTCTATACAATCGACCTGCGCCGCCGCATCGACGCCCTGCTGGGGGCGGGCTGATCGGCGACCCTTCCGCCAGGAGTGTGCCTAAAGTGCGAGGGAAAAACTCGTCGTGCCGGCGGGGGAACGGCGCCATTGTGGCATTTCGGACGCAGGCAGTTGCTCCGGCCGTCATGTGGTGGGAATCGTCACGGTGACGTGTTGACGATTGTGTCACTCTGGTCCAGGGTATCCGGACTTTCACCTGGGACGGGGCGGTATCGTGGTTTCCACAGTCTTGACGGGCGAACAGCTGCGCGCCCATCGCGAGGGCCGCTCCATGGGCCAGCAGGAGTTGGCCGAGTGGCTGAACCTTCACCTCAACCGGCGTTACGACCGGAACCGGGTCAGCCGGTGGGAGAACGGCAGCGAGCGCGTTCCGCAGATCGTCGCCCAGTTGATCTCCGTCAGCGGCGCCACGCCGGGCGGTCCCAAGGGCCTTCCGGGCGCCGTTGCGGCAAGCCCGTCCGCCGGGGGCGGCCGCATCGCGACGAAGATCGCCGTCGCCAACCAGAAGGGCGGCGTCGGCAAGACGACCACCACAGTCAACCTGGCCGCCGGCCTTGCGAAGGTCGGCCAGCGCGTCCTGATGGTGGACCTCGACCCGCAGGGCAATGCCACCATGGGTTCGGGCATCGACAAGCGAAAGCTCGAACTCACGGTGTACGACGTGCTGCTGGAGGCCGCCTCGATCGCCGAGGCGCGCGTGCGCTCCGACAAGTGCGGCTACGACGTGCTCGGCGCCAACCGGGAACTCGCGGGCGCCGAGGTCGAACTGGTGGAAGTGGACCGCAGGGAGCGCAGGCTCAAGGACGCGCTCTCTCCTGTCAACGCGGACTACGACTTCATCCTCATCGACTGCCCACCGTCGCTCTCGCTG
>NZ_DASPMG010000069.1:0-7275 GCF_035627195.1 Azospirillum sp. | reverse complement strand
GCCACGCCGCCGCGCCCGTCCATCACCGCGAACTCGAAGGCGCCGGCCTCGCCCAGATGGCTGCCGTCCGGCTTGAAGGTGGCGGCCACCAGCTGGTCGATGGTCAGGTAATCGCCGATCAGCACGACGCGGTCGCCGATGCGCACGCTGCCGCCACGCGGCAGGCCCGCCACCTGGGCGAACAGGGCGTCGTTGTCGGGGTCGGTCGGGCGGCCGATGCGCAGCGGCTCGGTCGCGCCGCGCTCCAGCACCTCCAGCGGGCGCAGATCGGCCAGCACCGGACGCCGGTTCTCCGGCTGCGGGTTGAAGTAGAAGGGTGCGGCGCCCAGCGAGCCGTAGACGAACGGCTCCTGCCGGCCCTGGGTGGACTGCATCACGTCGTCGCGCACGCGGCGGAAGAACAGGCTCAGCTCCAGCCCCGGCTGGTCCAGGTTCTTCAGCAGCGCCTCGGCGTACGGGCTGTGCTTGCCGGTCCCGTCCTCGGCCACGGCGTCGGCGCGGGTGGCCATGGCGACCAGCGTGTCGCTGGGCGTGTCGTCCACCCGCCCGATGCCGGGCTGGATGCTGTGGCGGCTGGTTCCGGTGCGGGTCAGGCGGTCGACGAAGGGGTTGTTGCGGCAGGCATCCAGGATGACGATGCCCAGCTTGCGGGCCTGCGCCACCTCGCCCATCGGCAGGGTCAGCGGCAGCGCCTCGTACATCAGGTCGCGCTCGCGCTCCAGCCGCGCGTCGGAGGGGATGAGGTAGTTGGTGCCCCCCACCTGCATGCCGTGCCCGGCGAAATACAGAACCGCCACGTCGGCCTTGGACGCCTGCACGCCGAAGGTGCGCAGCGCCTCCGCCAGCCCGCGGTTGGAGAGGTTCAGCTTCTCGTCGACGACGAAGCCCAGCTTGCGCAGGGACTGGCTGATCGCCTTGGCGTCGTTGGGCGGGTTGGGCAGTTCCGGCGCGTTCTGGTAGGCGCCGATGCCGATGACCAGCGCAATGCGCTTCTCCCCTTCCGCCGCCGCGGCGACGGAAGGGGCATGGGCCGAGAAGAGCAAAGCGGCGACCAGCGCCCACAGCACCAGGGCAAAACGCATGCGATCCGACACCTTGTTGTTAAGACTCCAGGTATCCCCCCGCCCCCCTCGCGAACAAGTGCCGGGACGGAGTACTCCCGATGCGCGCCGGGCCTCTATGACGTCGCCGCCTCTATGACTTCCCCAGAGCCTTCAACAGCACGCCGCGCAACTCGTCCGGCTGCACCGGCTTGCGCATCAGTCCACAACCCGGCACGCCACCGTCGGCCAGCGGCGACTGGCTGGCCTCCCCGGTCAGCACCACGGCCGGGATCTCCCGCCGGTACAGCCGGCGCACCCGCTGGATAACGTCGTAGCCGTTGGCCCCGCCGGGCAGGCGCAGGTCGGTGAGGATCACCCCCGGCGGCCCCGGCAGGGCGTCCAGCCCGGCCATCACCTCGCGCAGGTCGGCCGCCGGCACCACCGTGCAGCCCCAGGCCTCCAGCATCATGCGCAGGCCGAACAGCACCATTTCGTCGTCGTCGACGACCAGGACCGTGGCGCCCTGCAGCCCGTCGCCGTCCACGGCGGCGCCGGCCCGCCCGCGCTCCGCCGGCTTCGGCGCGCTCCCCAGCGGCACCGTGACCGCGAACACCGACCCGCGGCCGAGCTGCGAGCGCACGCCCACCGACACCCCCAACAAGCCGGCCAGGCGCTGCACGATGGCCAGCCCCAGGCCGAAGCCGCGGGCGCGGTCGCGCTCGGGATTCTCCAGCTGGTGGAACTCCTCGAAGATGGCGGCGACCTGATCCTCGGGGATGCCGAAGCCGGTGTCCCACACCTCCACCCGCACCGCGTCGCCGCGTCGCCGCATGGCCACCAGGATCGTCCCGGTGCGGGTGTAGCGGATGGCGTTGCTCAACAGGTTGCGGACGATGCGCTCCAGCAGCACCGGGTCGGTGCGCCCGCGCGCCGGGAACAGCCGCGCCTTCAGCCGCAACCCCTTGGCGGCCGCCTGCGGCCGGTTCTCCTCGACCAGCTGGCGCAGCAGGGCATCCAGCGCGAAGTCCGTCACCTTCGGCTCGATCTGCCCGGAATCGATGATGGAGATGTCGAGGAGCGCATGCAGCAGCCGCTCCCCCGCCTCCAGCGCCTCGCCCAGGCGCGCGACGGTGGTCCGTGCCGCCGTGTCGCTCACCTGCTGGTCGAGCACGCCGAGGAACAGCCGCATGGCCTGGAACGGCTGGCGCAGGTCGTGGCTGGCGGCGGCCAGGAAACGCGCCTTGGCGGTGTTGCCGCGCCCCGCCTCCTCCTGCATGGCGGCGCGCACGCGCCCGCAGTCGTCCGCCCGGCCGCAGTCGGCATCGGCGGGGGTCGCAAAGGCGAAAACGCCGACCACGGCACCACCGTCCACCACCGGGGCGCAGCGAAGGTCCAACGGGCATTCCAGCGCCCCACCGGGATCGAGGCGCAGGACGAGGGACTGCTCGCCCGCCTCCCCGTCGCCGCTGCGCAGCCGGTCCAGGTGCCGCACCAGCCCCTCGCCCTCCCTGCCCAGCAGCCGGGGCGCCGGCAGCCCCTGCGGCACGCCGCCGTCGCGGAGCAGGCCGCGGAACGCCTCGTTGAAGTGGACGGCACAGGCGGTGCCGGTGAACAGGACGGCGGGACCGGCGCTCATCCGGCAGACGCGCAGCGCGTTGCGGAGCGATTCCGGCCACATGCGCTCGGCCCCGCAGGGGCTGAGCTTTTCGTGCTCGGTGGACAGGTCCACAAACAGCCTCTCGTGCTCCGCACCGGTCCCGGACGGCGCGTTCTCTGCCGGGGTGCCACCGGCGGCGCCGAAGGCAAGACGTGGGGTTACACTAACCGCCCCATCTCCCCCGATAAACCTATCAAAAGTATAGCGGACACCGCGTATTACCTAAGTTTTGCGGCGGGCGAGGATCACATCTTCGACGTAGAACTTGCGGCGCAGCAGAGTCGACAGGCGCGCCATCAGCACCTCGACGCTGTGCGATTTGCCGACGAACTCGTCCGCCCCGGCGTTCAGGCAGGCGATCAGCAGCTCCTCGCGGTCCTGGCTGGTGTGGACCAGGATATCGAACAGCCGCCCATCGCGCCGCCGGCTGCGGTCGAACGCCTCGCACAACTCGGTGCCGGTGATGCCCGGCATGACGAGGTCGATCACCACGCAGTCGAACGGCTCGCGCGCAACGGCGTCCAGCCCTTCCTGCGCGCCGCTGGCAACGGACACCGCGCATCCCGCTTCTTCCAGTTCCAGACGCAGGAACTCGCGGTAGGTGACGCTGTCGTCCACCACCAGGATACGGGCACGATGAAGCACCTCCGTGGCGGAAGGCCGCGCGTCGGGCAACGCCACGAGGCGGCGAACCTCCCGCACCGCCCCGTCCGGCTCGCCACCGGCCACGACGTGCACGCGCCGGCCGTCGTACGTCAGGTCCGGCGCGCCGCCGACCAGCACCACCGGCACGTCGGGACAGCGCTCGCGGATGCGGGTGATGGCGTCGTGCGCGTCGGCTCCGGTGCTGGCGAGGTTCAACAGGACCGCCGCCGGCGCCCCGGCCGCCAGCACGGCCAGACCGTCGGGCAGCGTGTCGGCGGCGGTGACGGCAATGCCGCTCTCCTCCAGCTTGTGGCGCAGCAGCAGGCTCTGCGTCGGCGAGGCGTCGATCAGCGTCACGTCCGGCGGATTCATCGGCCACCCCCCTTCGACGCCAGGAGATCGAGCAAGCGCGGCGCGACCCTGGGCAGCGGCAGTTCCTCGGTGGCGGCGCCCAGCTTGACCGCCTCGCCCGGCATGCCGTGGATCACCGCCGTCGAGGCGTGCTCGGCGATCGTATACGCGCCCGCCTCGCGCATCGCCAGCAGGCCGCGCGCGCCGTCCTCCCCCATGCCGGTCAGCAGCACGCCGATGGCCGCCGGCCCGAAGGTGTTCGCCAGGGAGCGGAACAGAACGTCGCCGGATGGCCGCTGGCCGCACACCGGCGATTCCTTGGTCAGGCGCAGCACGGCACGCCCGGCCTCCAGGTGGGTGTCGCCGGGCGCCACATAGACGCGGCCGGGCCGCGGCTGGGCGCCGTGCTCGGCCACCTCCACCGGCATCGGGCAGACGGTGCCCAGCCACGACGCGAAGCCCTCGACGAAGGCGGCACCGATGTGCTGCACCACCAGGACCGGCAACGGGAACCCGGCCGACAGCCCGGCCAGAACCTTGACCAGCGCGTTGGGTCCGCCGGTGGAGGCAACGAGCGCCAGAACCTCGAACCGCCGTGGCGCGTCCGCCGCCAGCGGCAGGGGCGCCGCCATGCGCTTCGGCGCCGGCGGGTCGGCGGCGAAGCGCTGTCGAATGACCTTCACCTGGCTCATGGCGAACAGCTGGCTGCACAGGTGCCGGGCGACGGCGGCGTAGTCGGCGCGGCTCAGGCTGCCGGGCTTCTCGACCACCGACAGGGCGCCCGCGCGCAAGGCGTTCATGGAGATGTTCATGTCGCCGCCATGCACGTCGGCGGCCACCACGACGATGGGCAACGGGTGCTCGCGCATGATGCGCTTGGTGGCTTCCAGCCCGTTCATGCCGGGCAGGCGGATGTCCAGCGACACCACGTCCGGCTTGACCTTCGCCATCAAGCGCAACGCGGCCTCCGCCGTCGGCGCCACGGCGGCGACCTCCAGCCGGGGGTCCTGGCTGATGGTGTGGACCAGCAGTTCCTGGACCACCGGCGAGTCCTCCACCACGAGGACCCGGACCTTGCGTTGGACGCTCATAGCAGGCGCCTTATTCCTTCCAGCAGTTCGCCCTGGTCGAAGCGCGTCTTCACGATATAGGCGTCCGCACCCAGGCGCAGGCCGCGCGCCCGATCCTCCTCCGCGTCGCGCGAGGTGACCAGGATAAACGGAAGCGCGGCCGTGCGCGGATCGCCCTTCACCGACTGCAACAGCGTGAACCCGTCCATGTGCGGCATTTCCACGTCGCTGACGATGAGGTCGACGTGGGTGGAGCCCAGCCGTTCCAGGGCGTCACGGCCGTCCACGCACAGCTCCACGGTATAGCCGTGCGCCTCCAGGATGGAGCGTTCCAGCGTGCGCGTGGTGATGGAATCGTCCACCACCAGGATGACGGGCGGCGGCCCCGCCGCCGTGGCCGGGCCGGTGTCGAAGGCCGGTGCGTCCGCCATGGCCGCCCCGACCCCGGCGAGATTGACGACCAGCGCCGGCGCTCCATCCTCCAGCAGCACGGTGCCGAGGAAGCGTGCCGGGTCCAGCCCGACTTCATCGATGGACGAGATCAGCCCGTCGCGGGCCGTGAGGAAACCATCCACCACCATGGCGACCGGTCCCTCCCCCTCGCCGCGCCGGACCACCACGACGGCCAGCCGGTCGGAGGACGGCGGCGCGTCGGACACGCCGAGGTAGGCGGCCAGCGTCGTCACCGGCAGGTCCTCGTCGCCCAGCCGCAGCATGGACGCGCCGCCCAACGTAAAGACGTCGCTCGCCGCCGCGTGGTGCAGGCGCACCACGTCGCTGGCCTGGAGCGCCAGCACGTGCTCGCGCACCGCCACGAACAGCAGCCGGCGGTTGGACAGCAGAACCGGGGCGGACAGCGTCACGACCGTGCCGCCGCCGCGCCGGTCGTCCAGCATCAGCGTGCCTTGCAGGCGCGCCAGCGCCTCGCGCACGATGGACATGCCCATGCCGCGCCCGGACAGCTCCGTCACCGCCTCGGCGGTGCTGAATCCGGGCTCCAGCAGGAACTGGCGCAGCCGCTCGCGCGGGGTGTCGGCCACCTCCTCGGCGTCCAGCAGGCCGCGCTGCACGGCGCGGCGCGCGATGGCGTCGTCGTCCACGCCGCGGCCGTCGTCCTCGATGCGCACGGTCAGGCGCCCGCCGCGCACGGCGATGGCGACGACGATGCGCCCGGCCGCCCGCTTTCCCGCCTCCAGCCGCGCCGTCGGCGTCTCGATGCCGTGGCTGACGGCGTTGCGCACGAGGTGGATCACCGGGTCCTTCAGCCGCTGCAACACTTCGCGGTCGGCCTCGGTGGACAGGCCCTGGACGTCGACCTCCACCTCCTTGCCCTGGCCACGCGCCAGCTCGCGCACCATGCGGCCGAGGTCGCCGAACTGCGTCTCGGCCGGCAGCATGCGCAGGCGGCGCACGTCGTCTTGCAGGCTGCCGCTCCACTGCCGCAGGTTGGCGTAGCTGCGCTGGTGCGCCCGGCTGGCGCCCTCGATGCGCGCAGTGGCGGCACGCAGCCGGCGCTCGAAGGCGTCGAGCTGTGCGGCCGACACGCCGCCCGACGCGCTGCCGTTGCGCCGATGGCCCCGCCCGATGACGCCGCGGCGCAGCCGCGCCCAGGCCTGCTCCAGGCCCAGCCACTCCAGCCGCAGCCGTCGCAGGTCGGCGGCGACCTGTCCCTGCCCCTCGACCTCCGGCAGCAGCGCCGCCGCCGTCTCCAGAAAGTGGCCGAGGCTGGCACTGTTGATGCGCACCAGCTGCACCGCCGGATCCGCCGGGCCGGCCGGCCGCGGCGTTTCCGGCGCCGCACGCGGTGCCGCTCCCACGCTGGCCTCCCCCGCCGCCAGCCTGTCGAGGTCGGCGAGCATGTCGCCGGGTGGATCCCCCGGACGCCCGCCGCGCGCCGCGCCGGCAAGGTCCTCGATGGCGTCCAGCGCGCGGAACAGCACGCCCACCGCCGGCCCGTCCAGCGCCAGCGCGCCCTTCTGCAGCGCCTGGAAGGTGGATTCCACGCGGTGCGCCACCGCCTCCACCTCCGGCAGGTCGACGGCGCGGGCGGCACCCTTCAGGCTGTGCGCGCGCCGGTGCAACTCGTCGAGGTCGAGCGCCGTCCCCTCCTCGGCGGCACGAAGTGCTGCGCGGATCTCAGCCAGATGCTCCTTGTGCTCCAGCTCGAACGCCGCGAGTAGCCGCTGCCGGATGTCGATCATGGGCGCCCCACCGCCTTCCGGCCGCTCACACCCGGTAATTCCGTACCGCTTCGACCAGCCCCTGGCCGAGGTCGTTGAGGTTGGCGGCGGCCCCTTCCAGCTGGCGGGTGCCGGCGGCGGTCTGGGTGCTCGCCTGACGGATGTTCTGCAGCGCCTGGATCACCTGTTCCAGGCCGATCTGCTGCTGGTTGGTGCCGGCGACGATCTGCTGGAAGGCCAGCACGCTCTCGTGGATGTTGTCGGCCATGGTGCGGATGGTGGCCTGCGTCGAATCCGCCTGCCGCCGCCCGGCGGCCACACGCTTCACC
>NZ_DASPMG010000068.1:0-22162 GCF_035627195.1 Azospirillum sp. | reverse complement strand
GGGCGCCGGCTGGGGAGCGGGTTCCGGGGCGGGCGGAGCGGCGGCTTCGACCACCGGCTCGGGCGCGGCGGCGGGTTCCGGTGTCGGTTCGGCCACCGGTTCCGAAGCCGGTTCGGCGGGCGCCGCCTCGGCCTTGGCGGGTTCCGGCTCGGCCGGTTCGGGGGGCGTGGCCGGTGCCGACATGGTCTCCTCCCTCATGGCGGGCTCGGAAACAGGCTCGGAAACGGATGCGGGCGCCGGTTGGAGCGCCGGTTCGGGCGCGGCTTCGGCGGTGACCGGCGGCTCCGGTTCGGCGGCGGGCGCCGCCGCTTGGCCGGCGGCCGGCGGTTCGGCGGGGGCGCCGCCGTAGACGTCGTCGATCGTCGGCTTCTTCACCGCCGGAACCTTTTTCGGCTTTATCGCCATGGCGCACCTTCCACCGACATGAGAACGTTTTCGACTTCATCGACCAGCGCCCGGAAGTCGCCCATCGCGGCCGACCCGTAGCTCGGCACGCCGGCCAGCTTGATTTCCTCGAAGCGCACCCGCTCCATGATCTTGGAGGCGAGGACGGGGACGTTGACGTCGACCAGCATCTGCCGGACCACGTCGGTCAGCGTGACGCGCGGCTTCACCCGGTTGAGCACGACGCGGTACGGCAGCGGCCGGCCGCCGCGCGCGGCGGACGTCTCCAACTGCTCGATCACCGTCGTGGTGTCGAGGCTGGGGTAGACATCGTCGAGGCTGGGCTGCGCCGGGATCAGCACGAGGTCGGCGTCGAGCAGGATGGCGCCGTTCTCCTCGGTCAGGAAGCCGGCGGTGTCGACCACCACGACAGCCCCGGCGTCGCGATGCGCGGCGACTCGCGCGCGCAGCTGGTCGATCCCGACGCGGTCGGCGATCAGCGTCTCGAACGGGCAATCGGGAGGCAGGAAGCCGGATTCCGCGCGGTGAATGCCACGCTGCGGATCGGTATCGACCAGCATTACGGACCGGCCGCGCTTGTGCCAGCACTCGGCCAGACAGCGCGCCAGCAAACTCTTGCCCGTGCCGCCCTTGCGGTTGGCGACAACCACGACGGCGCCGCGGTCAACCGCCGGTCTGGCCTTCTTCACCGATACTGCCACAGGTCCCCCTTCCTGCTGCCGACGGTGAAAACACTCCGTGCAGTTCGCAATTTTGTCAATGTCGAGCGATTCGGAAATGTCGCCGCGTGTTTTCCATGGCGCGGCATCAGCTGTTGCTGGCGCTCTGGCGCACGGACTCGCATCGCGCCCGGCGGTTGCTGAGGTAGGTGTCGCGCATGCCTTCGTAGCTGTCGAAGCCCAGCGCCTTGGCCTGCGGGTCCAGTTCGCGCGCGGTGGCGACCTCGGCCGCCAGTTCCACGGTCTGCAACGCCGCCAGCGTCTGCACCGCCGACGCGGACGGCAGCAGCGGGAACACCATGGCCGCAAGGATCGCGTTGGCGATGACCACGTCCACCACCCCGTCGCGCAGCGTGCGCGGCCCGATGAAGGGCAGCACGACGTAGGGTCCCTCGTTGACCCCGCGGGCGCAAAGGACCACGCCCAGGTCGTTGCCGTAAGGTCCGATTCCCCACTGCCCGGCGCGATCGTAGAACCCCAGCAACCCGACGGTGCTGTTGATGGCGAAGCGCGCCGCCGACTGCGATGCCGCCCCCCACTCGCCGGCCGCGCCAGCGGCGAGCATCGACATGGGCTCCTGGACGAAGTTCATCGCCATGTTGTGCAGGCCCTGCTTCAGCGGGGACGGGGGCTCCGGCGCCACCACGGCGGCCGGCTGCACGGCGCCCTTGTCGTCCTCCAAGAACTCGAAGAAGGACTTGTTGAATTCAAAAATGGTGCGATTGTATGCGTCGAGCCAGGATTCCCGTTGCCCCTCGCCCTGTGATGCGAAAGCCGCGCCGGCGGAACCGGACACCAGAAAAACGGCCAGGGCGATGGCCCCCCAATTGCCACGTCCAAGCAAATTCCACCCCCGCATTTCAACCGCGGCGTTTAACCGCGGGGAAAGACTACCACAAACGGATAGGCGGTGAGAACCTAAACGCGACCTGGGCGGGCCTGTCCTGGGCGGGCCTGTCTGCCCGTCAGGCGCCGCCGCGCGGCGCCACGCCGGCGGCGACGGCCATGCGGACGAGGTGGGGCAGGCTGTTGGCCTGCATCTTTTCCATGACGCGTGCGCGGTGGATCTCCACCGTGCGCGGGCTGATCGACAGCTCGTAGGCGATCACCTTGTTGGACTGCCCGCCGACAAGCCCCTGCAGCACGTCGCGCTCGCGCGGGGTCAGCGCGGCAAGGCGCGCGAGCACTTCCGGCGGCGCCGATTCGGCGGGCGGGGGCGGGCCCGATGCCGCCGGAGGATCCGGCTCGGCGCGGGGACGGGAGAGGGCGGTGCGCACGCCGCTGATCAGCGCCTCGTCGTCGAATGGCTTTTCCACGAAGTCCACGGCGCCGGCCTTCATGGCGCGCACGGCCAGCGGAACGTCGGCGTGCCCGGTCATGACGATCACCGGCAGGACGTGGCCGGCCTCGGCCAGCCGCTCCTGCACCTCCAGGCCGCTCATCTCCGGCATGCGCACGTCGACCAGCAGGCAACCCGGCCGGCGCGGCGCGTCGGATTCAAGGAAGGCCGAGGGAGAGCCGAAGCTTTCCACGCGGAAGCCGGCGCACTCCAGCAGGACCTGCAGGGAGTCGCGCACGGCATCGTCGTCGTCGACGATGAAGACGGTGGGTTCAGCGGGCATGCTCCGCTCCCGAATCGGACGCGTCCGCGTCGGCTGCCGGCCGGTCGACGCGTGGTACGGTGAAGTGGAAGACGGTGCCGCCGTCCGGCCGCGCCTCCGGCCACAGGCGGCCGCCGTGCGCGTCGATGATCGAACGGCAGATCGACAGGCCGAGGCCCATCCCCTTCTCCTTGGTGGTCACGAACGGCTGGAACAGTTGCGCCAGCACTTCGTCCGCAAGGCCATGGCCGGTATCCTTGATGCTGACGCAGGCCAGGCCGTCCGGGCCGGGGGCGGTGACGATGGCCAGTTCGCGGTGGGGGGCGTCGGCCATCGCCTCGGTGGCGTTGCGCACGAGGTTGAGCACCACCTGTTGGATTTGGATCTTGTCGATCAGCACCGGCAGATCCTCGGCATGCAGGTCCAGGCCGACGCGCACGCCGCTCTCCTTGGCGCCGACCAGCGCCAGGGCGCTCGCCTCCTCGACCACCTTGTTCAGGCTTTCGACGGTGCGCTCCGTGTAGCCCTTCTCGATGAAGTTGCGCAGGCGGCGGATGATCTGGCCGGCGCGGGTGGCCTGCGCCGCCGCCTTTTCCATGGTCTCCAGCGCCCGCCCCGCCTGCGGGCCGTCGATGTTGCCAAGCAGACGGCGCGCCGCCTTCACGTAGTTGATTACGGCCGTCAGCGGCTGGTTCAGCTCGTGCGCGAGCGCCGATGCCATCTGGCCCATGGCGCTGACGCGGCTGACGTGCAGCAACTCGGCCTGCAGCTCCTGGAGGCGGCGCTCGGTCGCCTGCCGTTCGGTGAGGTCGCGCACGAAGCCGGTGAACAGCCGTCGGCCACCCAGGTTCACCTCGCCCACCGCCAACTCCATGGGGAAGACCGAACCATCGCGCCGCAGACCGGTGACGACACGCCCGATGCCGATGATGCGGCGCTCGCCCGTGCGGTGGTAGCGCTCCAGGTAGGCGTCATGCTCCTCCCGGTAGGGCGAGGGCATGAGCATGCTGACGTTGCGGCCCAGCACCTCCTCGATCCGCCAGCCGAACAGCCGCTCGGCGGCGGGGCTGAACGTTTCGATCCGGCCGCGCTCGTCGATCACGATGATGGCTTCCGGCACGGTGTCGAGGATGGAGGCGAGCCGCGCCTGCCGCTCGTTCAGCGCCGCTTCCGCGCGCCGGCGCTCGGTGATATCGCGTACGATGCCGACGTAGACGGGCGCCTCGGCCTGCGTCGCCTCGCCCACCGACAGCTCCATGGGAAAGGTGGTGCCGTCCTTGCGCTTTCCCTCCACCTCGCGCCCGATGCCGATGATGCGGCGCTCGCCCGTGCGGTGATAGCGCTCCAGGTAGGCGTCATGCTCCTCCCGGTAGGGCGAGGGCATGAGCATGCTGACATTGCGGCCCAGCACTTCCTCGGCCCGCCAGCCGAACAGGCGCTCGCATGCGGCGTTGTAGGTCTGGATGCGTCCCGTGCGGTCGATGACCATCACGCCATCCGGCACCGTGTCCAGCATCGCCTGGAAACGGGACACGAGATCGTGGCCATCATCCCGCCCCTGTTCCGTCACCATCGCCCTCCCGCCGAATCATCGCACGATATCCTTAGAGTAGTTGACCGGGAAAGTGGGTCAACCGTTCAAGCGGGGGGTATGCGACGTCGCATAGCCCGGGAATAGGCCTAGAGGTGGGGCCAGAGCGCCTGCACCGCCATGCAAACCGCCGTGCCGGATCCGACGGACACCAGCAGGTTCCGGATGGCGAGGTGCGCGGCCACGGTGACGGCGGCGCCCAGCGCCTGCGCCGCTTGCACCGGCGGCGGTTCCGTGCCGATCCCCCAGCCCAGAAAGACGATCAGCACCGCCAGCACGGCCGGCGGAAACAGCTCGGCGAACAGGCGTCGCAGCCCCGGGCTGTTCAGCCGGTCGCCGATCAGGAAGGGCAGGAGGCGCGCCGATGCCGTGGCCAGCGCCATCAGCACCGCCGTGAGGAGCACCGTGGCGCTCATGACGCCGCCCTCCGCCGGTCGAGGATCGCGACCGCCGCCAGGGCCGCCGCCAGCACCGGCAGCAGCGTGCCGGCCGTGCCGAACAGCCACGCCCCGGCCGCCGCCACCGCGCCGGCCAGCAGCGCCGCCGACGCTTTCGGCCGGCTGCGCACCTGTTCCAGCAGCAGCACGATGAACAGCGCAGTCAGCGCGAAGTCCAGCCCGCGGACGGCGGCGGGCACGAGCCCCCCGACGGCCGCCCCGGCGGCGCAGCCGATCACCCAGTAGCCCTGGTTCAGCGCCGCGACGCGCCACAGGATGCCGTCGTCCCGACGCGCCGCCGCGTCCGGTGGCATGGCGGCCAGCACGGCGTAGGTCTCGTCGGTCAGTGAGAAGGCGAAGTAGGCCTTGGCGGCACTCCACGACCGGAACCGGTCGAGGAAAGCAAGGCCGTAAATGGCGTGCCGGGCGTTGAGCACCAAGGTCGCCAGCGCGATCTCCACCGGCCCCTGTTCGGCGGCCAGCATCCCCGCCGCCATGAACTGCGAGGCCCCGGCATACACGACGAGGCCGAGCAGCGGTGCGCCCAGCGGTTCCAATCCCTGCTGCACCCACAGAACGCCGAAGGCGATGCCGATGGGCACGTAGCCCACCAGGATCGGCACGCTCAGCACGAAGGCCCGGCGCCAGGGCGAGGCGTCTTGGTCGAAGGTTGTGTCCGTCATTGCGGCGGCTTTCGCGTTTCCTTCCCGATGCCGTCTTCATGGCGGCATCCTGCGCCACAGACAACCCCGCTTACGGCAAGTCTGCCCCCAGGTGCCGATGGACGGCGTCGTGCAGCTGGCGCGGGGTGATCGGCTTGAAGGCGATGCCCAGGCCGTGCGCGGCGGCGTCGCGGCGGCATTCGCTACCCGTCTCGCCGGTCAGGATGATGCCGGGCACGGCGGTTCCGGTGAGGTCACGGATCTTCAGGATCGCCTCCGTGCCGACGCGGCCGTCCCTCAAGCGATAATCGGCGACGACGAAATCCGGCGTCCGTCCGATGGCCTCCAGCCGCGCGATGGCCTGGTCGGTGGAGCCGGCCACCAGCGTCTCGTATCCCCATTCCTCGAACGCCGCCTGCAGGCCCAGAAGCACGATGGCGTCGTCGTCGACCAGCACGGCCAAGCGCCCGTGACCGATGCGGGCGACCTCCGTCACCACCTCCGGCGCCGCTTGGGACGATGCGTCGGCGCGCGGAACGGCGATGGTGAAGACCGAGCCGCGGCCCGGCTCCGACCGCAACTCGACGGGGTGACCGAGCAGCCGGGACAGCCGCTGCACGATGGCCAGCCCGAGGCCAAGGCCGTGCGTGCGGTCGCGTTCGGGATTGCCGAGCTGGTGGAATTCCTCGAAGATCCGTTCGGTTTCGTCGGCGGGAATGCCGATGCCGGTGTCGCGCACCTCGATGTACAGCGTCCCGTCGCCGGCCTCCCGGCAGCGCAGCGCGACATGACCGGATTCGGTGTAGCGGACGGCGTTCTCGGCGAGGTTGCGCACGATGCGCCCCAGCAGCATGCGGTCGCTGCGCACGTGCGCGTCGCACCCCGCTTCGAGCCGGAAGTCGAGACCCTTGCTGGCCGCAATGGGGGCGTACGCCGTGCCGATCTCCTGAAGGAGCGGCAGGAGCCCGAACGCCTCCACCTTGGCCGTCACGGCGCCGGAATCGATCTGCGAGACGTCCAGCAGACTGTCGAGCAGGCTTTTGAGCGTCTCCAAACCGCGTTCCAGCATCACCAGCGTCTCGCGGCCCCGCTCGTCGTGGGCGATGCGGGCGCGCAGTGCTTCGGCGAACAGGAACATGGACTGCATGGGCTGACGCAGGTCGTGGCTGGCCGCCGCCAGGAAGCGGCTCTTGGAGCGGTCGGCCCGCTCCGCCGCCTCGCGCGCCTCGCGCAGGTCGTGCACGTCGCTGGCGCTGCCGATCCAGGCGACGATCCGGCCGTTCAGGCGCATGGGGTTCACCCGGAGGGCATGCCAGCGGTACATGCCGTCGGCGCGCCGTATGCGCATGTCGTACACGTACGGCTCCCCGGCGGCGATCGCCTTGGCGCGCAGGGCCTTCATGCGAGGCTGGTCGTCCGGGTGGATGGCGTCCCAGCGCGAACCTTCCGACGTGTTCTGCCCGGTGTACGCCGCCCAGGAGCCGTTGAAGGCCTCCAGCCGGCCGTCGGGTCCGTTCACCCACATCATCAGCGGGGCGTGTTCGATGACCGCGCGGAACCGCTCCTCGCTGCCGCGCAACACCATGCGGCTCTCTTCGAGCTCGGCGTTGGCGCGGCGGAGATCCTCGTTCAGCGCGGCAATGGTGAGCAGGTCGGCCCGGCTCACCGCGAGGGCATCCTCCGACTCCCGCCGCCGCAAGGCGTCGCGCAGGGTGGCGTTCTCGGCGTCAAGCTCCGCCAGCCGGGTGCGCAGGGCGTCCTCGGACAATGCGCTCGCTCCGGTCATCAGAGCGCGCTGCGCGGGCAGGGGGAAAGGCAGGACTCAAGCAATCGGAATGATATGGGCATAAGACAGGCGATCTATGATCTGCGTTCGTGCGCGTTTTAGACGAATGTGCAGGCGGCTGGACATTATCCTGAAGCCATAGTTGCGCAAAAACATTGTCGGCCGAGCGGCGTTTTGCTCGCGTCTGCCATGCAGGTCCGGCGTCGGCGCGGTGTCGAACCGGGCATCCCGCACGACGAACCATTGATCCCGGCGTCCGGGATCTTTATAGCGTCGCCCCCTTTGGTGCTTCGGGGGAGGGTGTCATGGCGGGTTGCGGTCTTGATTTCGGCACGTCGAACACGACGCTGGGCGTCGGCACGGCGGATGGTGCCCGGCTGCTGCCGCTGGAAGCCTCGCACGCCACGCTGCCCAGCGCCCTGTTCTTCGACTTCGAAACCAACGCCACCAGCTACGGCCGCGCCGCGATCGAGGCCTATGTGGCGGGGGCGGACGGGCGGCTCATGCGCTCGATCAAGTCGGCGCTGGGCACCGACCTGATCGACGCCGACACGGCGCTTCAGGCCCGCCGCATCAGCTTTCGCGCGGTCATCGCGCAGTTCCTGGGCGAGGTGCGGCGACGTGCGGAAGAGACGGCCGGGAGACCGCTGGATGCCGTCGTGCACGGCCGCCCGGTGCACTTCGTCGACGGCGATCCGGCCGCCGACGCGGCGGCCCAGACGGCACTTGAAGACATCGCGCGAAGCATCGGATTTCACGAGGTTTCCTTCCAGTACGAGCCGATTGCCGCGGCGCTCGACTACGAACAGCAGGTGGCGCGGGAGGAACTGGCGCTGATCGCCGACATCGGCGGCGGCACGTCGGACTTCTCCATCGTGCGCATCGGACCGGAGCGCCGGCGGCTGGCCGAGCGCGCCGACGACATCCTGGCCAACGACGGCATCCGCGTGGGCGGCACCGACTTCGACCGCGACCTCAGTCTCGCCGCCGTCATGCCGATGCTCGGCTACGGCAGCCCGATGAAGCGGGCCGGGCTGTTGGCGCCGAAGGGACTGTTCCTCGATCTGGCGACGTGGTCGCGGATCAACTTCCTGTACACCGCCAAGGCACAGACCGAACTGAAGCGGGTCCACCGCGAATCCGACCGGCCGGACCTCATCGAACGCCTGATGGACGTCGTGGAGGAACGCCGCGGCCACGCGCTGGCCATGGACGTGGAGCGCGCCAAGATCGTGCTGTCGGGCTCGGCGCGCACGGCGCTGGATCTGGGCTGGCGGGATGGCGGCGCGCCGGAGGTGACCGCCGACGATCTGGTCCAGGCGACGGGATCACTGGCCGGCCGGATCGCCGCCCGCATCGGGGACTGCCTGCGCCAAGCCGGCACCCCGGCGGAGCGTATCGACGCGGTGTTCCTGACCGGTGGCTCGACCCTGCTGCCGCACGTGCGCGGCGCCATCGTCGGCCTGCTGCCGGGTGCGGCGGTGATCGAGGGCGACACCTTCGGCTCGGTCGGGCAAGGCCTGTCCATCGAGGCCGGGCGGCGGTACGGGGCGTGACGGGAACCTTCCCTTACCCGACAAACAGATCCGGCTCCGCGTCCGGTTCGGACAGGTCGGTGCAGCCGATGCCGATGAGGCGGAAGGGACGGCCATCGGCCACCTGCGCCAGGAGCTGGCCGCCGACCGCGAGGATGGCCTCGGCCGTGCGGGCCGGCGGATCGACACGGCGGGAGCGGGTGATGTTCTGGAAATCGGTGGTCTTCAGCTTGAGCACCACCGTGCGCCCCACCAGTTCCTCGGCCGCCATGCGGCGGGCCACCTTTTCGGCCAGCGGACGCAGTTCCTGCATCAACGCGTCGGGATTGGAGACATCCCAGTCGAAGGTTTCCTCCGAACTGATGCTCTTGCTGGGTCCCTCCGGCTCGATGCGGCGGTCGTCGATGCCCCGGGCAAAGCGGTAGAGCGTGCGGCCCATGGCGCCGTAACGGCGCACCAGTTCGATCTCTTCGCGCTGGCGCAGGTCGGCCACCGTCCGCACGCCCTCCGCCGCCAGTTTCTTTTCCAAAGCCGGGCCGACGCCCCAGAGGATCGACACCTTCTTCGGCCCCAGGAAGTCCAGCGCCTGCGCCCGCCCGATCACCGAGAACCCGCGCGGCTTGTCGAGGTCGGAGGCGATCTTCGCCAGGAGCTTGCAATAGCTGAGCCCGATGGACGCCGTGATGCCAAGGTCGCGCTCGAACCGCTTGGTGATCTCCACCAGCGCCTGGGCGGGCGAGATGCTCAGGCGTTCCTCCACGCCGGTGAGGTCGAGGAACGCCTCGTCGATGGAGATCGGCTCGACCAGCAGGGTGAAAGCCTCCATCAGGCGCCGCGCCTGATGGCCGACCTCGCGGTACTTGCGGATGTCCGGTGGCAGCACGACGGCGTCGGGGCAGCGCGACAGCGCCTCGTGGATCGGCATGGCCGAGCGCACGCCGGACAGCCGCGCCACGTAGCAGCAGGCGGCGACCACGCCGCGATGCTCGCCGCCGACGATCACCGGGCGCGTCGCCAGTTCCGGCCGGTCGCGCTTCTCGACGGTGGCGTAGAAGGAATCGCAGTCGATATGGCCGATGGGCAGCGCGTGCAACTCGGCGTGCGTCACCACCCGCCGGCCGCCGCATTTCGGGCAGCGGGGCGCGGGAGAGGCGAGTGCGGCGGCGCAATCACGGCACAGGGCGGTGGGGGAAGTGCCCGTCATGCCTGACAGTTCAGGCCGCCGGCCCCCCTGCCGTCAAGGGGGCCGTCAAGGGTGTCGCGGGCCGGGTGGCCGGCAGGCAGCGTTGCGCCGGCAGCGTGGCGACCGCGGTGGTGCCTTCCCCCGGCGCGCTGGCGACGTCCAGCCAGCCCTGGTGCATGCGCATGATGGCAAGGCTGATCGGCAGGCCCAGCCCGGTGCCGCCGCGCCGGCGCGACACGGTGCTGTCGGCTTGGTAGAAAGGCTGGAAGATCTTCGGCAGGTGTTCCGGCGCCACGCCGACGCCGGTGTCGGCCACCGTGATGCGGGCGTCGCCAGCCTCGCTGCGCGCCGCCCCGACCCGCACGGTGCCCCCGGCATCGGTGAACTTGATCGCATTGGAGACGAGGTTCAGCACCACCTGCCGCATCAGCCGCTCGTCGGCGCGCACGGGCAGTGGGCCGTCGGGCGTGTCGATCTGCAAGACGACGCCGGCGCTGCGCGCCTGTTCCCGCAGGATGCCCGACGCGCCGATGACGAGGCGGCCGAGGTCGCACTCCGTCTCGTGCAGGAGCATGGCGCCGGCCTCGAGTTTGGACATGTCGAGGACGTCGTTGATGATGGTCAGCAGGTGTTCGCCGCTGGCGCGGATGTCGCGCGCGTATTCGATGCGCAGGGCCTCGTTGCCGCCCGAATCCCCCTGTTCCAGAACTTGGGCGAAGCCGATGATGGCGTTCAGCGGCGTGCGCAGCTCGTGGCTGATGTTCGACAGGAACTCGGACTTCATCCGGTGCGCGCGCTCGGCCGCCTCCTTGGCGTCGGCCAGCCGCTCCTCCGCCTGCTTGGTGGCGGTGACGTCGCGGTGCACGCTGACCATGCCGCCGTCGGGCAGGTCGGCCTGCGTGCTCTGCACGACCCGGCCATTCGGCAGCGCCTGCTCGAACGTCTGCTGGTCCTTGTGCGCGGTCAGGCGCCATGCGATCCAGGCGCGCCGCTCTTCCTCCGTGCCGTTCGGCACCATGACGGCAGCGGCGCGCTCGGCGATCCGGCTGAAGGGAACGCCGGGCGTCAACAGGTCGGCCAAGTGCGGAAACAGCTCCGCGTAGCGGCGGTTGGCAACGACCAGCCGCCGCTCGGCGTCGTAGACGACGAACCCCTCGCTCATCGATTCCAGGGCCTGATCGAGCAGGCGCTTGGATTGGCTCAGCGCCGCAGCCCCGCGTTCCCGGGCGCGCAGATACAGCGTGCCTGCCGCGCAGGCGAGGAGGAATGCCAGCGCCAGACCGGTCGAGGTGGCAAGGATCGTGCGTCGCCGCTCCCGCCAGCCGGCCAGGGCGTCGCTCTCCGGCAATTGGGCGACCATGACGAGGCCGTCGTAGAACGTCTGCGCCATCGCCGCGACGACGGTGCCGCCGGGCTCCGCACCCAGGCGGTCGGTGACGATGGCCCAAGCGCCGTCCGTCGGAAGTTGGCTGGCAATGGAAGGGAGGCGCTGGCCTATGCGCACCGCGTCGTGCGGGCTGCTCATCAGCAGCCGGCCATCGGCCTTCTCCAGCGTCACGCGCAAGCCGGGGGCCGCCTCCTCGGGCAGCACAAGCGCCGCGAGGTTCGGCAGCGGCAACTCCGCCGCGGCCAGAACGGGGCCGTCGCCGTCCAGGCGCACGGAGCGGCCGAGATACAGCGACCACTCGCCCGTCAGCGGGTTGCGCAGCGGCGCCCCCGCCACCAGCACGCCCGGCTGCCCCTGACCGTGCGCCGGCACGAGGTTGTCGTGCAGCCTGGGCGGCCGGCGGCGCGTGGCGTCCAGCCCGGCGGCCAGAACGCGCCCGTCCGGCGCCATCACCATCAGGTCGCGCACCAGGAAGCTCTGGTCGGCCAGCGCCCGCAGGCTGCGGCCGGTCGCAGCCGCGCGCTCTTGCCCTCCGTTGCGCGGCACCGCCACCAGGGCTTCCAGGCCGGACAGCAGCGCGTCGGTCTGGAGCAGGCCGCGGTTGATGTTGGCGGTCGCCCCGGCAAGGCTGCGCACCACCGTCCGTCCGGCATCGGCCAGCGCGTGCCCGCGCTCCCGCTCGATGAGCAGCCACGTGCCGTACGCCTGCGCGGCGAGCACGCCGGCGACGACCAGCAGGGCGGTGGCGGAGGGGCGGGGCAAGGAACGCATGGTCATTCCGGTGCCGCCGGAATGGACAGGAGCGGCCCAAGGCTGGCGTTCCACACCGCGGCGCAGCCGTCGCCGCAGCGCCCGATCCAGCCGGGCAGGACCACCTGGGCGATCAGCGCCCGCGCCCGCGCCGCATCCTCCGACGACACCGGCACGCGGACCATGCGGCCCCGCCGGCCCGACGCGCAGGCCGGCTGGCCGGCGTTGCAGGCCAGTCCCTCGCCCGTATCGTGCTCGGCCGACTCCCAGATCTCGGCCTCCAGGTCGGCGATCTGCGGCAGCAGGAAATCGCGCACGGAGGCCGGAAGGGCCGCCCACGCCGCACCGTTCGCCGCGAAGACGGACAGGCCCCAGGTGACCGCCATCTCATGCACGTGCGTCGTCACCTCGTGCAGGCCGATGCCGTTGCCCGACATGGTGCCGGTGATGGCGCAGTCGACCACGTCGCGCTGCACGGCGCCGACGATCTCGGCGAATGGGGTGACCACGGGGATGGCGCCCAGCGCCTCCACCAGCTCCGCCTGCGCCACGCCGGAGGTGCGGATCCGCCGTCCCTTCAGATCGCCCAGGCCGCGGAAGGGGCGGCGGCAGTACAGGACCTGCGCCGGATAGGCGTAGATGGCCAGCAGCTCCAGGTCGTACCGCTCGCGCAGGAAGCGGCGGATCACGGGACGATAGGCCGCGACGGAGCGGCGCAGCGTTGCGAAGTCGGGGTTGAGCAGCGGCAGGTCCGCTGCCGCCAGCTCCGGATCCTCGGTGGCGAGGCTGAGGATCATGGTGCCGAATGGGACGACGCCCAGGCTGAGCAGGCGCAGCATTTCCTGCCCGCGCAGGCCGCCCTGGTCGAAGGGCAGCACCTCCGCGGTGATTCGCCCGTCGGATCGTTCCTTGATGCGCTTGGTCCAGAACGGCAGTTCGTGCCGGGTGAACTGGTTGACGCCGGCCAGCCCGCCGACCACGCGCAGCCGCGTCTCCGGCAGCTCCGCCGCCATCGCGCCGCCGGACCACAGCGCGGCGAGCGCCAGCCCGACCGCCATTACCACGCACCGGATCCGGACCATGCCCCTGCGCCCCGTGCAGCCCCCGCCATGGACGCGCATGTTCGCACGCTCCCCCGATCGGGGGAACAGCTTATTGGTGTGCCGCCGAGAACCATTTCTCGACATGCCGTTGCGCGCCGCGCGGCACGAAGAGGTGGAAGGCCGGTTCCTCGTCGATCTTGACCAGCAGCACGTGCAACTGCGCGAACGCGCACAGCGCCGAACGGCCGGCCGGAAAGACGCGCGGGTGCAGGTCGAGCGCGCACCCCTTGGCGAGCAGGTCCAGGGCGCCCGGCCCGGCGATCCGGTAGGTGAGGCGCGTGTCGCTGACGTCCACCGCCGTGCCGGCCGGCCCCACCGCCGCGCGCAGGCGGGCCGTCAGGTCCGCGATGCCGTCCAGCGGCGCCTCCACCAGCCAGGAGGTCGGCTGCAGCCAGTACAGGCTGACGGGACCGAGCACCGCCCTGTTGGGGTCGGCGGGCGGCGCGAAGCCCAGCACGCCGGCCACGGCGTCGCGGAAGGTCGGATCGTCCGGCCGGCCGCGCAGGTTGATCTTGCCGGACAGCGGCAGCAGCGACACGGCGTCAGCCATGGAGGCGTTCCCCCTGCGGATCGTAGAAGGCGGGCGGCACCACGGTGGCCTGGATGCGTGCGCCGCCGGCCATGACGGTGACGGTCTCCCCCAAGCGTGAACGCCCGGCGCGCAGCATGGCAAGCGCCACCGGGTGGCCGAGCGCCGGGCTGAGCACACTGGAGGTCACGTGCCCGTCGCTGCCCTTTGCGCCCAGGATCTGCCCGCCGACCGGCAGCACCGTGGCAGCGTCGGCGGAGTGCAGGCCAACCAGCTGGAAGCGGTCGGGATCGACGGCCGCCGGGCGGGCGAGGGAGCGGCGGCCCATGAAGTCGGCCGCCTTCTTCGCCACGCCCTTGGCCATGCCGATGTCGTCGGGGAGCGTGGTGCCGTCGGTGTCCACGCCGACGTGGATGAAGCCCTTCTCCAGCCGCAGCACCAGCAGCGATTCGATGCCGATCGGCGTGATGCCGTAGGGCGCCCCCACCTCCAGGATTTGCCGCAGGAACGCCTCGGCGTGGCGGGCGAGGATGGAGATTTCGTAGCTCAGCTCCCCGGTGAAGCTGACGCGCGCCACGCGGGCCGGCAGGCCGGCCACCATGCCCTCCCGGAAGGCGAGGTGCGGGAAGGCGTCCGGCGCCAGATCGATGCCGGTGCCGAGGTCGCGCAGCAGGTCGCGCGCCTTTGGGCCTGCCAGCGTCATCACCGCCCATTGCTCGGTCACCGGCACGACCCAGACGTCGAGGTCCGGCCACTCGCACTGCAGCCACTCCTCGAAGATCAGCGGCACGCGGGCGGCCATGCCGCTGGTGGTGCCGACCAGGAAGCGGTCTTCGGAGATGCGGGTGACGACGCCGTCGTCGATGACGACGCCGTGCTCGCTGGCCATGACGACGTAGCGCGTCTTGCCCACCGGGATGGTGGAGACGGTCTGCACATACATGCGGTCGAGGAACAGGGCGGCGTCGCGCCCGCTCACCTCGATCTTGCCAAGCGGCGAGGCGTCGAGGACGGACACGCCCTGCCGCGTCGCCAGCACCTCGCGTCGGATGGCCTGCTCGGCGGATTCCCCGGGCCTCGGGTAGAACTCCGGCCGCCACCAGGGGCCGAAGTCGGCGAAGTGGGCGCCCAGGTCCACGTGCACGGCCTCGGCCGGCAGGCGCAGGCGGGGGCGGTACAGCTCGCCGCGTGCCGCGCCGGCGATGGCGCCGAAGCTGACCGGGTCGAAGGGCGGACGGTAGCGCGTGGTGCCGACCTCCGCCGGCTCGCGCCCGGTCTGCAGGCCCATCAGCGCCAGCGCGATGACGTTCGACGTCTTGCCCTGGTCAACGGCCATGCCGAGTGTGGTGTAGCGCTTCAGATGCTCGACCGAGCGGTAGTTCTCCCGCGCCGCCAGAGCGATGTCGGCGCTGGTGACGTCGTTCTGCAGGTCGACCCACGCCTTGCCGGGGCCGGGGACCTGCCAGAGCGCCGCCGGACGGCCGGAGTCCTCGGGCACGGCCTTTGGCGCCTCGCCCACCGGTCCCGTCAGCCCGACGGCCTCGGCGGCGCGCACCCCGGCCGCGAAGCCGCTGGCCAGCGCCTCGGCGGTGGTCGGCTTGCCCGCCGCGGCGCCGGCCATGGAGACGGAGGCCGGGCCGGTGCCGGGCAGGAAGGCGACGGCCTCGTCGCTCCAGTCCAGCTTGCCGCCGCTCTGCGCCCACAGGTGCACGGTCGGCGTCCAGCCGCCGGAGACGGCCAGCAGGTCGCAGGGCAGGTACTCCGCCGGCCCGTGGCCGGACATCGGCGCCACCTCGACCGAGCCGATCCAGCCACGCCCATGCGTCGCCGTCACCACCGTGCCGGGCAGCACGCGCAGCCCCTGCCGGCGCGCCTGCTTGACCAGCGGCCCGGCCGGATCCGGGCGGGCGTCGACGATGGCGGACACCGCCGCACCTTGGCGGGCAAGGTCTAGGGCGGTGGCGTAGCCGCCGTCGGTGCCGGTGAACACCACCACGCGGCCGGCCGGCGCCACGGCAAAGCGATTGGCGTAGGCGCGCACGGCGCCCGCGAGCATCACGCCCGGCCGGTCGTTGTCGGCGAAGGCCACCGGCCGTTCGATGGCGCCCTGGGCGAACACCGCACGGCGGGCGCGGATCTTCCATAGGCGCTGGCGGGCGCCGTGCCGTACGCCGGGGGATAGATGGTCCTGTCGCCGCTCGGCGGCGGCGAAGAAGCCATGGTCGTAGGCGCCGAACACGGTGGTGCGCGGCAGCAGCGTGACGTCGGGCAAGGCGGCCAGTTCGGCCAGCGTCTGCGCCACCCACGCCATGCCGTCCCGCCCGTCGATCTCCGCCGGTTCCCACAGCAGCGAGCCGCCGAACTCCCGGTCCAGGTCGGCGAGGATCACGCGCGCGCCGGCCCGCCCGGCGGCCAGCGCCGCCGCCAGCCCGGCCGGGCCGCCGCCCACCACCAGCACGTCGCAGTGGGCGTGGCGATGCTCGTAGCTCTCCGGATCGGGTTCGGCCGGCGCCTTGCCCAAGCCGGCGGCGCGGCGCACGAACGGCTCCCACGTGCCCCAGCGCGGGCGGATGAAGGTCTTGTAATAGAAGCCGCCGGGCAAGAAGCGTCCGAACAGCGATCCGGCGACCCCGGCCAAGTCGACGTCCACCGACGGCCATGCGTTGACGCTGGCGGCCTCCAGGCCGTGGTACAGCTCGACCAAGGTCGCCTTCAGGTTCGGTTCGGCTTGGGCGCCGGTGCCGACGGTGACAATGGCGTTCGGCTCCTCCACCCCGGCGGCGAAGACGCCGCGCGGGCGGTGCAGCTTGAAGCTGCGCCCCACCGTCCGCACGCCGTTGGCCAGCAGCGCCGAGGCCAGCGTGTCGCCCGCGAAGCCGCTGAAGGGGCGGCCGTTGAAGGTGAAGTTCAGCGCGTCGGCGCGGTCGATGCGCCCGCCTGTGGGAAGGCGGCGGAAGGGCGGGGTCATTCCGCGACCTCCGGCTTCGGATCGGTCATGCGGTAGACCGCCTTGATCTCGTGGGTGACGGTGTCGCGCGCCACGTTGAACCACTGCTGGCAGCCCATGCGATGCAGCCAGCGCTCGAAATGCAGGCCCTTGGGGTTGTCGCGCTCGAACAGGTAGCGGCCCCATTCGGCGTCGCTGGACTCCAGCGCCGGGCGGGCGATGTGGCTCTGGCCGCCGCAGACGAACTCGGCTTCGTCGCGCGGGCCGCACCAGGGGCAGGGGATCTGCATCATCTCGCGGGCTTCCTCAATGCGCGATGCCGGCCGCCGCGGCCTCGTCGATCATGCGGCCGGTGGTGAAGCGGTCCAGGCCGAAGGCCGCGGTCAGCGGGTGCGGCCGGCCGGTCGCCAGCAGGTGGGCGAAGGTGAACCCGCCGGCCGGGATCGCCTTGAATCCGCCCGTGCCCCAGCCGCAGTTCAGGTACATGCCTACCACCGGCGCCGGGCCGATGATCGGGCTCGAATCGTGCACCACGTCGGTGATGCCGGCCCACTGCCGCATCATGCGCAGCCGGCGCAACCCAGGGAACATCTCGCAGAAGCCGGCCACTACGTCCTCCGTCGTGCGGAAGCTGCCGCGCTGGGCGTAGCTCGGGAACAGGTCCAGTGCGCCGCCCACCACCACCTCCCCCTTCGGCGACTGGCTGACGTAGACGCCGGTCGAGGGGGAGAGGACAACGGTGTCCAGCACCGGCTTCACCGGTTCCGACACCATGGCCTGCAGTGCGTAGCTGGTGATCGGCAGGCGGAAGCCGGCCATACCCGCCAGAACGCCGGAATGGCCGGCGACCGCCAGCCCGACCTTGCCCGCCCCGATGAAGCCGCGCGTGGTGTCCACGCCGGTCACCCGCCCGTTCTCGATGCGGAATCCGGTGACCTCGCAGTTCTGGATGATGTCGACGCCGCGGCGGTCGGCGGCGCGGGCGAAGCCCCAGGCCACCGCGTCGTGGCGCGCCATGCCGGCGCGGCGCTGGATGAAGCCGCCAAGCACCGGATAGCGCGCGTCCGGACCCCAATTCATGGCCGGCAGCAGGTCACGCACCTGATCGCGGGTCAAGATCTCCGCGTCGATGCCGTTGACGATCATGGCGTTGGCCCAGCGCGCCACGGCGTCCAGGTCGTGCCGGCTGTGCGCCAGCGTGACGATGCCCTGCTGGCTGAGCATGACGTTGAAGTTCAGGTCCTTCGAGAGGCCTTCGTAGAGCTTCAGCGACAGCTCGTAGAACGCCGCACTCTCCGGGTACAGGTAGTTGGAGCGGACGATCTGCGTGTTGCGTCCGCTGTTGCCGCCGCCCAGCCAGCCCTTCTCCAGAACCGCCACGCGGGTGACGCCGTGTTCCTTGGCCAGATAGTAGGCGGTGGCGAGGCCATGCCCGCCACCACCGACGATGACGACGTCGTAGTGCGGCTGGGGTTCCGGCTCGCGCCAGGCCGGCCTCCAGCCGGTGTGCCCCTTCAGGCCCTGGCGCAACAGGGCGAACAGCGAATAGCGGTCTGCGCTCACGGCCGCACCCTTCATCGGGGATCCTGGGAAGGGACGGTAGCGCGGGGCAAGCGGCGATTCAATACAGGACTGTATGGTCGGGCCGAGCCGTGCCGGCTCGGCCCGCGGCCGTCCGTATCATGCCTTCGCAGGCCGAAGGAGGAGCTTCAACTCCGCCCCCGTGCGGCCGGCGGTGAGGAAATGCTCGTCACGAACCTCCTCGAAGAAGACCCAGACGTGCGACGGGTCATGACCCAGGTTCTCCGCCACCACGCGGTTGACGGCCTCCAACGTGCGGCGGATCGCGTCGGGGGGGGTGGCCTTCGGTCGTCTTCACGGTTACCAGCGGCATGCCATTCCTCCTGAGTATCAATAATGGACTCAGGATAGCAAGGCTGGGTCCGGATTGCAAACCCTGATAGGCTGTCGGTATGGAAAAGGACTCACCCATGGTCGACCGCGTTCCGGTCGAGGAATGCGGGCTTGCGCGCGCCCTGGCCCTGATCGGCGATCGATGGACCCTGCTGGTGCTGCGTGAGGCGTTTTACGGGGTCCGTCGGTTCGAGGAGATGCGGACCGACCTCGGCGTGCCACGGACGGTGCTGAGCGACCGCCTTGCCGCCCTGGTGGACACTGGGCTGATGCGGCGCGAGCCTTATCGAGAGCCGGGGCAACGAACACGCTACGAGTACCATCTCACCCGGAAGGGCACGGACCTGCTGCCGGCTCTCGTCGCGCTGATGCAGTGGGGAGACCGGCACCTGGGCGGCGGCGAACCTCCGCTCGCGCTACGGCACACCGGCTGCGGGGGCGCCATCCGGGCCGCGCTGGTGTGCGAGCACGGGCACATCCTTGCTGATCCGCGGGAACTGGCGGCCGCGCGGAACAGCAAGAGTTCCGCGTAGACCCCGCTGAACGGAACGCCCGTGTCGACTACGACCATCCGCGGCTTGCCACCCGGGAAATCGGGAGCTAAGGCTGTGGCGAGGATCCGTATCTGGAGGTTTCGCCGTGCGCTTCTCACCGCTCGTGGACCGTGTGGCCGGCAAGGGGGCCGGGGCGTGGCGCATCCATTGGGAGGCGCTGCAGCGCAAGGCGTCCGGCCGCGAGGTCATCCTGCTGACCGTCGGCGATCCGGACCAGCCGCCGCCGGCCGTGCTGATCGACGCGACGGTGGAATCGCTGAAGCGCGGGCATACCGGCTACTCACCCATCGTCGGCTATCCCGAGGTGCGCGCCGCCGTGGCCGCCCGCCACGCCGCGCGCACGGGCCAGCCGTGCACGGCCGACAACGTGGTGGTGGTGCCGGGTGCCCAGGCCGGCCTGTACTGCGCGCTGCAATGCCTTGCCGGTGCTGGCGACGAGGTGGTGGCGCCGGAACCGATGTACGCCACCTACGAGGCGGTGGTGGGCGCGACGGGGGCCCGCCTCGTCAACGTGCCGCTTCAGGCGGATCGGGGCTTCCACCTGGACCTGGACACGCTGGCGGCGGCGATTACGCCGCGCACGCGGGTCCTGTGGATCAACACGCCCCACAACCCGACCGGCGCGGTGATGACGCGCGGGGAAGTGGAGGCGGTGGCCGAACTGGCCCGTCGGCACGACCTGTGGGTGCTGTCCGACGAGGTGTACGCCGAACTCGCCTTCGACGGCGGGCACACGAGCCCGTGGTCGTTGCCCGGGATGGCGGAGCGCACGGTGGTGGTTTCCAGCCTGTCCAAGTCGCACGCGGCACCGGGGCTGCGCTTCGGCTGGATGGTCGGGCCGCCGGAGCTGTCCGGGCATATGTACAACCTGCTGCTGTGCATGCTGTACGGTGGCCCGCCGTTCGTCCAGGACGGCGCGCTGGCGGCCCTGAAGGCCGACCCGCCGGAGGTCGCCGCCATGCGCGCCGATTACCGGCGCCGCGCGGCGCTGCTCAGCGGAATTCTGGGCGATGCGCAGCACTGCCGCACGGCGATGCCGGAAGGCGGCATGTTCGTGCTGCTGGATATCCGCGGCACCGGACTGACCTCGACCGCCTTTGCCGAGCGACTCCTGGAGGCGGAAGACGTCGCCGTCCTGCCGGCCGACGGCTTCGGCCCAAGCGCCATCGGCCACCTGCGCATCTCGCTGACGGCACCGGACGCGGTGCTGGAGGAGGCGGGCCGGCGGATCGTGCGGTTCGCGGGCGGGCTGGCGGGGTAGAGGATCACCCCTCCGGCACGTCGTGCCCGGCCAGCACCTTGAAGTAGGTAGGGAACAGCGCCTCGCGCAGCTGCCGGCTCTCGACGATGCCCAGCGCGTAGTAGCCGACCTGGTGGTAGTAGGTGACGCGCGCCCGCACCTCGGCCTCGGTGTCGGCGTAGCCCATGGCGGCGAAGATGCGGCGCAGCACGTCGGTGCGGGCGGCATCGGCCTCGCGCACGAGGCGTGCCACCGGCTTCGACGTGCGCGCCCAGTCGCGCATGGCGGAATCGAGTGCCGGGTCGAAAGCGCCGCCGCCGAGCCAGATCCCGAAGAAGCGCTTCAGGCGCAGCACCGGCTCCTCCTGGCCGTCGAGGACGTGCAGGAAGGGCTCCACGTTGGCGTTCCGCCAGTCCTCCAGCAGCGTGTCGAGCAACTCGGCCCGGCTCTTGAAGTGCCAGTAGAAACTGCCGCGGGTGACGCGCAGCCGGGTCGCCAGCCGATCCACCTTCACCTCGGCCACGCCGCCGTCCACCAGCGCCGTGCGTGCGGCGGCGATCCAGTCGGCGCGGCCGAGCCGTGCGCTCGCCTGCACCTTATCCGGTACCGTATCGGCCGTCTTCGCCATGCTTCCCCCGCCCTGGCACCTTGACGCTGTGGAACCGGCAGTTCCATGCTCTCCTGTACGGTGATAGCAAAAAACGGGAGGGTGGCATGAACCGGAAAGCGTTTCTGGGTGCGGCGGCGCTGGCGCTGCTGGCGGCGGGTCCGCTCCAGGCGCAGGACATCACGATCGCCGTGGTCGGTCCGATGACCGGCCCCAACGCGACGATCGGCGAGCAGATGAAGCGCGGCGTGCAGGCCGGCATCGACGAGGTCAACGCCCGGGGCGGCATGCAGGGCCGGAAGCTGAAGATGGAGGTGGGCGACGACGCCTGCGACCCCAAGCAGGCGGTGGCGGTCGCCAACCAGCTCGTGAGCAAGGGCGTGCAGTACGTGGTCGGGCACGCCTGCTCCGGCTCGTCCATTCCGGCGGCGGCGGTGTATGGCGAGAACGAGGTGTTCATGATCAGCCCCGCCTCCTCGAATCCGACCTTTACGGACGAAGCGGCGAAGAAGGGCTGGACCACCATCATGCGCACCTATGGGCGCGATGATGCCCAGGGCACCTTCGTCGGCAAGTGGCTGGCCGAGCAGTACAAGGGCAAGCGCATCGCCGTGCTGCACGACAAGTCGGCCTACGGCAAGGGCCTCGCCGACGAGGTGAAGAAGGCGATGAACGCCGGCGGCCTGCGGGAGGTGGTCTATGAATCGATCACCGCGGGCGAGAAGGACTTCTCCGCCGTCGTCACCAAGCTGAAGCAGGAGAAGGTGGACCTGATCTACCTCGGCGGCTATCTGGCCGAGGCCGGGCTGCTGATCCGCCAGTCGCGCGAGCAGGGGCTGAACGCCACCCTGATGACCGGCGACAGCATGGCGAACCCGGACTTCTGGAAGATCGCCGGCCCGTCCGGCGAGGGCACGATGATGTCCTTCCCCAAGGAGCCGCGCAACAGCCCGGCGGCCAAGGACATGGTGGCGAAGTTCAAGGCGCAGGGCTTCGATCCGGAGGGCTTCACCCTGTTCAGCACCGCCGGCGTGCAGACCATCGCCGCCGGTGCCGAGCGCGCCAAGAGCCTGAAGCCGGTGGACATCGCCAAGGCGCTGAAAACCGGCCAGCCGGTCGACACCGTGCTGGGCCCGCTGGCCTTCGATCCGAAGGGCGACGTGAAGGACCCGGCCTATTCGCTGTACGTCTGGCGCAACGGGTCATACAGCG
>NZ_DASPMG010000067.1:0-17510 GCF_035627195.1 Azospirillum sp. | reverse complement strand
CGGCTTCTCGACGACTACAACGCCGTCGTCGAAGCTTGCTGCGACGCCTGGAACGCCCTCACCGCCACACCCGACCGCCTCCGCTCCCTCACCAGCTACCCGTGGCTCCCATGTGTCAATGCTTAGGCTCGGCGGTATGATGCCCAATTTCGCCCTGCCCCAGCCCCGCTGGGGGAGGAGGGACCCAGCCGAAGGCTGGGAGGGTGGGGGCAAGGTGTTTGCCGAGGATCAGCGGCCCCACGCCTGCCGCAAAGGCCGTAGCCCCCACCCTTCCCAAGCTGCGCTTGGGCCCCTTCCCTCCCCCTGCGGAGCAGGGGGAGGGAGATAAATTACGGATGCGCGCGCAGCTTCAGCGCGATCTTGCCGGCGTTGATGACCGCCTGGGTGCGGCTGGTGACGTGCAGCTTGCGCAGCACGGCCGAGACGTGCGCCTTCACCGTGCTCTCGGCGAGGTCCAGCTCATAGGCGATGACCTTGTTGGGCTTGCCCATGACGATCATCTCCAGAACCTTGCGCTGCTGGCCGGTCAGCGTGGCGATGCGCGCCTCCAGGTCGGCGTCCTCCAGCGAGCCGCTGCCGTCGCCGCGGTCCAGCAGGTCGTGCGGCAGGTAGACCTCGCCCTCCAGCACCTCGCGCACGGCGTTGGCCATCTGCTCGCGCGTCAGCGACTTCGGGATGTAGCCCGACGCGCCGTAGGTGATCGCCTCCTGGATCGACTCCCGCCCCTCCTCGGCCGAGACGACGACGATGGGCGTGGCGGGTGCCCGGTTGCGCAGCATGACGAGGCCGGTGAAGCCGTTCATGCCCGGCATGTGCAGGTCGAGCAGGATGAGGTCGAAATCCTCGTCGTCCAGCAGCGCCTGCGCCTGTTCGATGCTGCTCGCCTCGCAGAAGCGGCACTGGTCGAAGACCGCCCCGGCGACCTGCCGCAGCGCCTCGCGGAACAGCGGGTGGTCGTCGGCGATCAGGACGTTGGACAGGGGCTGCTCGGACATCATCTCACTTCTCCCGCTCCGCACGCGCGGACACATCTGTCTTTTCGCCGGTCTTCTCGAGAGTCTTTTCCGCCGGCGGCGGCCCCGCCGGCCGGCCCTCCACCAGCGCACGGCCGCTCTCCGCCCAGCCGTCGGTCCCGTCGCGGAACCAGTGCACCGCCGTGTAGCCGTACGACAGCGCCCGCTTGGCGGCGTTCCACGACATCCAGCAGTCGGCCTTGCAGAAGACGACCAGCGGCCGGCCCGGATCGCCGCCGGACAGGCGGTCCAGCCAGCCGCGGTACCATGCCTCCACCGCCGGCGACGGCGTGCCGACCCCGACGTTGGGCAGCCAGACCGCGCCATCGATTGTCCGGTGCGGTTCGTCCACCAGCCACGTCGCCCCGGCGCCCAGGCGGCTGACGGTCACCGGCATCACATCCAGCAGAACGGCGCCCCGGGCCGCCAGTTCCGCGGCACGGCCGGCGTCCACCGTGGCCGCACCGGGCAGCGATGCCGGCGTGGGCGAGCGGTAGCGGTCCTGCCGGTAGCCGTCCGGTGCCGGCACGTCGGCCGCACCCGCCGGCAACGCGGCAAGAATCAGCGCCGCGGCCAGCGCCGCGCCCGCCATCCTCACCCCAATCCCGGTAACCGCCGACTCCTGTCTCATGGTACAAATCCACCATGGCCCCGCACCGGCGTAAAGCAATCCGAAAGTCGCATACCGGGGGCCTTCGCTTGTCGGCGAGAATTCGGCCCTGCCAGGGGAGTTGTCCATGAGCGTGCGCGCCGCTCTGCTGTCGTTCGTACTCATCTTTCTGTTCGCCCTTCAACCGGCGCGCGCGGCGGAAACGCTGCGCCTGGGCCTGTTGAAGTTCGGCACCGTGTCGTGGGAGATCGAGACGCTGCGCCGCCAGGGGCTGGACGCCAAGGCCGGCCTGACGCTGGAGATCGTCGACCTCGCCAACCCGGAGGCCGGCAAGATCGCGCTGCTGGGCGGCAGCGTCGACGTGATCGTCAGCGACTGGCTGTGGACCGCGCGCCAGCGCGCGGACGGCGACGCGCTGTCCTTCGTCCCCTATTCCGGCGCCGTCGGCGCGGTGATGGTGCCGGGCGATTCCCCCGTCCGCTCGCTGGCCGACCTGAAGGGCAAGCGCATCGGCGTGGCCGGCGGACCGCTGGACAAGAGCTGGCTGCTGGTGCGCGGCCTGGCGAAGCAGGAGCACGGCTTCGACCCCGCCGGCGGCGCCGAGCCGGTGTTCGCCGCCCCGCCGCTGCTGAGCCAGCAGGCGGAGGCGCGCCAGCTCGACGCCGTGCTGATCTACTGGAACTTCGCCGCGCGGCTGGAGGCCAAGGGCTTCCGCCGCCTGCTGGACGTGGAGGAGGCGGGCGCCCGGCTGGGCGGCGGCGGCGTGCTGGTGCCGTCGCTGGGCTACGTCTTCCGCGAGGACTGGGCGCGTGCCCACCCGCGGGCGATCGCCGCCTTCTTCAAGGCGACGCTTGCGGCCAAGGCGGTGCTGGCCGCCGACGACGCGGCGTGGGAGCCGCTACGCCCGCTGATGCGCGCGGAGGACGAGGCGACGTTCCGCGCGCTGCGCGACGGCTACCGCGCCGGCATCCCCACGCGCTGGGGGGCGGAGCAGAGGCAGGCGGCGGAGGGGATCTTCACGGTGCTCGCCCGCCTGGGCGGCGCGCCGCTGGTGGGCAAGGCGGAACGGCTGCCGCCCGGCACCTTCTGGCCGGACGCCGCCATTCCGCCAATCCAATAAGATGCAGGTCCAGTAAGATGAGGGACCGCTGACATGGGACGGGTCTGGCAGCACGGGCTGTCGCTGCTGCTGCTGTTCGCGGCATGGCAGGTGGCGGCCGGGCTTGCCGATTTGCGCCTGCTCCCGGCCCCCGGCGCCGTGCTTGCCGCCATGGCGGCGGGTGCGGCGGACGGGGAACTGCTGCATCACCTGGGCGTCACGCTGGCGCGGGTGGCGGCCAGCTTCGCGCTGGCCATGACCATCGGCACGGGCGTGGGGCTGGCGCTGGGGCGCTCCGCCCTGCTCGACCGGCTGTTCGGCGGCTGGCTGCTGTTCTTCCTGAACCTGCCGGCGCTGGTGGTCATCATCCTGTCCTACGTCTGGTTCGGGCTGAGCGAGACGGCGGCGCTGTTCGCCGTGGCCGCCAGCAAGATCCCCAACGTCGCCGTCGTGCTGCGCGAGGGGGCGCGCACGCTCGACCCCGACCTGCGCGACATGGCCCGCGTCTTCCGCTTCGGGCCGTGGCGCACCGTGCGGCACGTGGTGATGCCGCAACTCGCCCCCTTCCTGCTTGCGGCCGCGCGGTCGGGGCTGGCGCTGATCTGGAAGATCGTGCTGGTCGTCGAACTGCTGGGCCGCAGCGACGGCGTCGGATTCCAGCTCCATGTCCAGTTCCAGCTCTTCGACGTCACCGCGATCCTGGCGTACGCCCTGGCGTTCATCGCCGTCGTCCAGCTCATCGAATGGGGCGTCCTGCAGCCGATCGAGCACCGCCTTGCCCGCTGGCGCCGGTAGCCTCGTCCTCGACGTCCGCGCCAAGGACTTCCCCGGCCGGCCGCCGCGCGCCGTGCTGCGCGACGTGCGCCTGACCGTCGCCCGGCACGAGGTGGTGGCGCTGGTCGGCCCGTCCGGATGCGGGAAGACGACGCTGCTGAACCTCGTGGCCGGCCTGGACGACCGGTTCGAGGGCACGATCCACCGGCCCGAGGGGCGGCTGGCCGTGGTGTTCCAGAACCCGCGCCTGCTGCCCTGGCGCACGCTGGGCGACAATCTGGCGCTCGCCCTGCCGCCCGGCACGCCGGACCTGGACGCCCGCATCGACGAAGCGCTGGAGGCCGTCGGCCTGGCCGGGCGGCGCGCCAGCTTCCCCAACCATCTGTCGCTGGGCCAGCAGCGCCGCGCCGCCGTCGCCCGCGCCTTCGTGGTGGAGCCGGAGCTGCTGCTGCTGGACGAGCCCTTCGTGTCGCTGGACGAGGCCACCGCCGACCGCCTGCGGGCGCTCCTGCGCACGCTGCTGGAGCGCCGGCCGGCGACGGTTCTGCTGGTCACCCACGACCTGCGCGAGGCCATCGCGCTGGCCGACCGGATCGTCTTCCTGGCCGGCGCCCCGGCCACCGTGGTGGACGACGTGCGCATCACGCTTCCCGACCGCACCGAGGCAACGGTCGAGGCGTTCCGGAGGATGCTGCTGGACCGGCGGGCGGCACAGCAAGGCCCGTAGGTTGGGTCTGGACCCAACAGTCCTGGGGACGCGAAGGATGTTGGGTCCAGACCCAACCTACCCTACGGTTCCTCCCGCACATAAAAAGCGCCGGATCCGCGGGGGCACGGATCCGGCGCGTGAAGGAGCCGGGAAGCCGGCTGCTCAGGGAGGAGACGCGAAAACCGGAAGAACCACGACGCCCATTCGGTTTCCCCGCCCACGCCCGGATTATGACCGGCGGCCCGCGCGCAATAAACAGTACATAAGTACCACGTAAACCTTGGTATCATTTCTCCGCCTATGGTATTGGCGCGACAAAAAGGGGGACGGTCGCCCGTCCCCCAGTTTCCATGCCGGCGGAGATGAAGGCCGGTCAGGCCTTCGGCGCCTTGAACACCCAGACGCTGCCGCCCTGGTTGATGTCCTTGACGGCCTTGGCCACCTCGCCGCCCCACAGCGGGACCGCGCCGCCCCAGCCCGACACCACCGCGACGTACTGGAACTTGTCGTCGTCCCAGGTGATCGGGCAGCCGACGACGCCGGAGCCGGTCTGGAACTTCCACACTTCCTTGCCGGTCTTGGCGTCGAACGCCTTCAGGTAGCCTTCCGGCGTGCCGGTGAAGACCAGGTTGCCGCCGGTGGTCAGAACGCCGCCCCACAGCGGGGCCTTGTTCTTGTACTCCCACACGATCTTGCCGGTGGCCGGGTCGATGGCGCGCAGCGCGCCGATGTAGTCGTCGTAGAGCGGCTTGATGGTGAAGCCCGCACCCAGGTAGGCCGCACCCTTCTTGTAGGTGATCGGCTCGTTCCAGATGTCCATGGCCCACTCGTTGGCCGGGACGTAGAACAGGCCGGTGTCCTGGCTGTAGGCCATCGGCATCCAGTTCTTGCCGCCCAGGAACGACGGGGCCGCGACGACCGGGGCGCCCTTTTCGCCGCCCTGGCTGGGGGCCGGCGGACGGTTGGAGTCGTCGTAGATCGGGCGCTGCTTCTCGATGTCCCAGCCCTTGGCCCAGGTGATCTTGGTCACGAAGGGCGAGGCGCTGAGCAGCTTGCCGTTGGTGCGGTCGGCCACGAAGAAGTAGCCGTTGCGGTCGGCCTTGGCGCCGGCCTTGACGGTCTTGCCGTCCTTCTTCAGGTCGAACGAGACGAACTCGTTGACGCCGTCAAAGTCCCAGCCGTCGTGCGGGGTGGTCTGCAGGTGCCAGACGATCTCGCCGTTGTCCGGGTTGATGGCCAGCGTGGAGGAGGAATACAGGTTGTCGCCCGGACGCAGGTGCGAGTTCCACGGGGCCGGGTTGCCGGTGCCGTAGAAGATCAGGTTGGTCTCGGGGTCGTAGGTGCCGCCCAGCCACGTGGCCGCACCGCCGTTCTTCCACATGTCGCCTTGCCAGGAGGCGTTCAGCTTCCCGGTCATGGTCGACGGCTTGCCGTTCAGCTCGCCCATGTGGCCTTCGACGGTCGGGCGCGACCACACCAGCTCGCCGGTCTCGGCGTCGCGCGCCTCGACCTTGCCGATGACGCCGAACTCGCCGCCGGAGATGCCGGTGATGACCTTGCCCTTGACGATCATCGGGGCGGCCGTGAAGGAGTAGCCGGCCTTGTAGTCGCCCATGTCCTTGCGCCACAGGACCTTGCCGGTCTTGGCGTCCAGCGCCACCAGCTTGGCGTCCAGCGTGCCGAAGTAGACCTTGTTGTTGTAGATGGCCGCACCGCGGTTGATCACGTCGCAGCACGGCATGATGCCTTCCGGCAGGCGCGCGTCGTACTGCCAGATCTTCTCGCCCGTCTTCACGTCGATGGCGAAGATGCGCGAGTACGAGCCCGTGACGTACATGACGCCGTCATGCACCAGCGGCTGCGATTCCTGGCCGCGCTGCTTTTCGCCGCCGAACGAGAACGACCAAGCCGGGACCAGCTTGTCCACGTTCTGGGTGTTCAGCGCCTTCAGCGGGCTGTAGCGCTGGCCCTGCGGGCCGATGCCGTAGGAGACGACGTCCTTCGTCGTCTGGGCGTCGTTGACGATGTCGGCATCGGTCACGCCGGCCGCCTGCGCGCCGCCGGCGAGCAGCGCCATGATGCTGGCGACGGTCAGCAGTTTCAGGCTCTTCATGGTCGTTTCCACCTCCTGTCCTGTCGCGTCGCCCGTCCCAGCCGCCCGCCCGGCGCCCTGCCGCGGGCACGGCAGTTCCCCACGCCGAACGAAGCGGGTCCGTTCGGGCACCTCGGATGGTCTTGGGGCGTTTGTTGTTGGGATGGCTTCCGCGAATTGTGGGGCCAGTCTAGCTTCGTCCGTGCAGCCCGCAATGATCCCTTGGTATCGGTTGCCGCACGAACAGTGTGGTCATTTCGCCGCAATGGCCGGCAAGGCCTCCTTCAGGCGCGCCGGGTAGAGGTGCACGACGGAGCGCTCGAACTCCTCGCGCGCCAGCGCCATGCCGGCGAACTCCGGCGGCAGGGGCAGGCGCATCGTCTCGGTCATCGACAGCCCGGCCCGCGCCGCCTCGTCCAGGGTGGCGTCGAGCCACGCGACGTAGGCGCGCGTCTGCTGGATCGGCCCGCGGTCGCGCGCCACCGCGCCATGGCCCGGCACCAGCACGCCGAAGGACAGCCCGGCCAGCACGTCCAGCGAGGCCATCCACGCCTTCAGGTCGGCGTGCGGCGTGGTGGGCATGCGGTCGTGGAAGACGAGGTCGCTGGCGAACAGCACGCCCGTGCTCTCGTCCAGCACCGCAAGGTCGGACTCCGTGTGCCCGTTCAGCAGCAGGTAGCGCAGCCGGTGCCCGCCGATCTCCTCCACCAGCGCGGACAGCACCTGCGTCGGCTCCACCGAGCGGGTGCCGCGCATCCAGTCGCCGACGAGGCGGTAGAGGTTCTCCGCCAGCGCGTCGCCGTCGCGGCGGATCAGGTTGCGGGTGACTTCGCCCGCCGTGATCGGCCGGTCCTCGAACGCGCCGTTGCCCAGGAAATGGTCGGGGTGCAGGTGGGTGTTCAGCACCTTGGCGACCGGCTTGTCGGTTGCTGCCGCGATCGCGGCCCGCATCTGCTGGCCGTAGCGCAGCGATGGGCCGGTGTCGATCACCACCACGCCGTCGCCGGTCACGATGAAGCCGGTGTTGACGATGTTGCCGCCGTTGTCGCGCGAGAAGTACTCGGTCGTGCCCAGCAGCACGTGCGTGTCCGGCGCCACCGTCATCGGCCGCAGCGCGTAGTCGAGCGGGCCGGCGAAGGCGGCGCGCAGCGGCGCCAGCCCGGCCAGCGCGCAGCAGCCGCCGGCGATCAGAAGCTCCCGCCGGTTCATCACGACCGCCTCCCGGCTGCCAAGCCGTACACGGTGTCGGGCGCGGGGATGCGCGCGCGGATCTCGTTGCCGTCGGTGTCGCGGCCGGTGATGGTGAGGTCCGCATCGTGCGACGCCTGCGGCAGGTCCAGCGCGAAGACCGGGTTCTCGGCGGCGGCGGCGGTCGGCTCCAGCGTCGCCAGCGTCCGGCCGTTCTGGGCGATGGACAGCGCCTCCACGTGGAAGGTCGGGATGTTCTCGACCAGGCCGGTGTCCATGGGGTGCACGATGCGCACCTCCAGCCGCACGCCGCCGCCCGGCCGCCGCCACGCCCGGCCGCGCACCTTGTTCAGGTCGTCCTGCCATTCGTGGGAGGCGGTGGCCGGCCGGGGTGCCGCGCAGCCGCCGCCCGCCGCGTCCACCCGCAGGCCGCCGACATGCCACACGCCGTCGCCGGTCTTCACCGCCGCGCGGATCGGCGTCGCCTCGTTCAGCTTCATGGAGAGGTCGAGGAAGGGGGCGGCGCCGCCGGCCGGCGCGTAGGTCACCGCGCGGGGGATCGGGTTGTGGTCGGCCAGGACCACCACCTCGCGCACGTCGCTCAGCCCGTCCACCTGGATGGAGACGGGGACGCGGTGGTTGTCCTCCACGCGGGTGGGGGTGAAGACGCGCACGCGCGCATCGTCGAACACCACCGGCCCGCCGCCCAGCACCGTGGCGTGCACCGTGCTCCACATCACCGAGGCGAGCGGGTCGCCCGCCACGCCTTGCGCCAGGGCCGGAGCGGGGGCCGCCAGGGCGGCCAGCAATCCGGCGGCGAACACTTTCCGCATCGTCCTTCCTCCACACGCAGCGGGCCGCCTCGTTGATCCGGGCGGCCTCGTGATTCTGTATTCTGTAAGCCCCTCTCCCTTGACGGGAGAGGGGTTGGGGAGAGGGTGGCGCCGGCAACGCCGGCCCGAAGCATCATGTGCGGTGCCCCCTCTCCCCAACCCCTCCCCCGCGAGGGGGGAGGGGCTAATCCATCATCACGGCCCCTCCGGGCGCAGCCACGTCAGGCCGCGTTCGGCGAAGATGGACTGCAGGGTGCCGTCCTCCTTCAGGCGCGCGATCACGTCCTCCACGGCGTAGGCGAGGTCACGTGAATCCTCGCGCACCGCCATGCCCAGCGTCCATTTCCGCTTCATCAGGCCCGGCGTCGCCGGGGCGACCACGGCGTAAGCGCCGCGCTTGTCGCCCAACGCCGCCTCGACCTGGCTGCGTGGGCCCACCATGGCGTCGGCGGTGCCGTCGAACAGCGCCGCCGCCATCTCCCGGTAGGTCATGTAGTGCAGAAGGCCTTCGCGCAGGGCGCCGTTGAAGGCGTAGCCGAGGTAGAGGTCGCCGATGCTGTCGGTCTCCACGGCGATCTTCTCGCCCTTCAGGTGGGCCAGCGTGGCCGGCGCCGTACGGCGGGCCACCACCAGTTCCTCGTCGAAGTAGGTGCCGAAGATGTGCACGGCCTCCAGCGTCGCGGCGAACTCGCGGTCGTAGGGCACGTGCAGCATGACGTCGGCCACCCCGCCGCCCATCTTGGAGCCCTTCCAGACGCCGTTGCGCAGGTCGTCCGCCACGCTCTCGTCCGCGGTCAGCACCAGGAAATCGGGCTTGACGCCCAGCCCCTCGGCGATGCGCCGGCCGATCTCGACGTCCACGCCGTCCAGCCGGCCGCCGCTGCGGTCGGAGAAGGGCGGGAAGTCGGCGTAGACGGCGATGCGCAGCACCCCCTTCTCCACAACGGCGTCGAGCGGGGCGGCCTGCGCCACCCCGCCCGTCACCAGCATCACGATTGCGATCAGCCGCCGCAGAAGCGTCATTGCCCGATCACGGCTCCGCCACGGTTTCCAGCCAGGCGCGGATGGCCCACAGCGCCTCCTGCGACAGCACGCCGTCGAACTTCGGCATGTAGGTCACGCCGTCGCGGATCGAGCCGTTGATCACGCGGTTCGTGTAGTATTCGTCGCCCTCGTCGCCCAGCGGCAGGTAGCGCAGGTCGGGGGCGATGCCGCCGGACACGGCGCCCAGGCCGTGGCAGCGCGCACAGTTCTGGTTGAAGGCCGACGCGCCGATCTCGATCGCCTTGGGGTCCTTGCGGTAGGGGTTGGTGGTCAGCCAGTCCTTGCCGATCTGCTTCAGCGCCGACGTGTCCACCGCCTGGGGCACCACGTCGCCGTGCGCGAAGACCGTCGCGGCGCCGCCCGCCACACCACAGGCGAGGACCAGGGCCGCAGCCGTGCGAGAGATAAGCGTTTTCATCGTCATTCCCGTTCGCGTTTCCTCGTAAGCACGACCCGTCCTGCGTGCTTGCGGCGGCATCATAGGGGCCAGTCTTCCGGCGGACCGAGAGGGACTTTGGTATCGGTGGAGAGACGGGTTCCAACGGCTTGTACTTTGGTACCGTTGAAGGCACGGTACCGGAACCGCTTACCTTAGGTGGTCGAAGTTCGGGCGGCAGAACCCGCAGCGGTACCGACGGAGGAAACGCGTTGAGGATGCTACATCGGGTGGGCGCCGCGGCCTTGCTGGCGCTTTCGGCGGCAAGCGCGCCGGCCGTGGCGCAGGAGCTGGACATCCGCATCGCCGTGCTGGCGCAGGAGGTCGAGCCGCCGCCCACGCTCGCCAACCTCGACCCGCCGCCGGAGGACGAGGGGGTGCAGGGTGCCCGCCTCGCCACGGCCGACAGCAACACCACCGGCAAGTTCCTCAAGCACCGCTACCGCCTGGAGGAGGTGGTCGTGCCGCAGGACGGCGACGTCGCCGCCGCCATGGAAAGGCTGGCTGCCGACGGCCACCGCTTCGTCGTCTCCACCCTGCGCGCCGATGCGCTGAACAAGGCGCTGGCGGCACCCGGCGCCGCCGGCATGCTGGTGTTCAACGCCGCCGCCCCGGACGACGCCCTGCGCAACGCCGGCTGCCGCGCCAACCTGATGCACACCCTGCCCAGCCGCGCCATGCTGGCCGACGCGCTGGCCCAGGTGCTGGTGAAGAAGCGCTGGACGCGCTGGTTCCTGGTCACCGGTCCGCGGCCGGAGGACGCGCTGTACGCCGACGCCGTGCGCCGTGCCGCCAAGCGCTTCGGCGCCAAGGTCGTGGCCGAGAAGGCGTGGAGCGGCGACAGCGACGTGCGCCGCACCGCCCAGGCGGAGGTCGCGACCTTCACGCAGGGACCAAGCTATGACGTGCTGGTCGTCGCCGACGAGGCGGGCGACTTCGGCAACTACCTGCCCTACCAGACCTGGGACCCGCGCCCCGTGGCCGGCACCGCCGGGCTGGTCCCCGCCGCCTGGGGCCGCGCCATCGAGGCGTGGGGTGCGGTGCAGCTGCAGGAACGCTTCCGGGCGCAGGCCGGGCGCTGGATGACGCCGGCCGACTACGCCGCCTGGATCGCCGTGCGCACGGTGGCGGAAGCCGCGACCCGCACCAAATCCGGCGACCCCGCCGCGCTGACCGCCGCCATTCGCGCCGACGGGTTCGAGGTGGGCGCGCACAAGGGCCGCCGCGTCTCCTACCGCCCGTGGGACGGTCAGCTGCGCCAGCCGATCCCGCTGCTCACCCCGGTGTCGCTGGTGGCCGAGGCCCCGCAGGAGGGCTTCCTGCACCCGCTCACCGACCTCGACACCCTCGGCCACGACCGTCCCGAAAGCGGCTGCAAGGCCGTGAAATGAGAAAGGCCCCCGCTGTGAAGATGATCGCCGCCACGGCGATGGCGCTCTGCCTCGCCGCCCCCGCACTCGCCCAAACCGCACTCGCCCAAACCGCGTACGTGTCGAACGAGAAGGACAACACCGTCTCGGTCATCGACATCAAGACGCTGGCGGTCACCGAGACCCTGAACGTCGGCAAGCGGCCGCGCGGCGTGACGCTCAGCCGGGACAACAAGACGCTCTACATCTGCGCCAGCGACAGCGACACGGTGCAGGTGATGGACCTCTCGACGAAGACCATCACCCACAACCTGCCGTCCGGCGAGGATCCCGAGCAGTTCGCCCTGCATCCGGACGGCAAGCGCCTGTTCATCGCCAACGAGAACAACGCCGTCGTCACCATCGTCGACACCGAGGCGCGCAAGGTCGTCACCCAGTTCGACGTCGGCATCGAGCCGGAGGGCATGGCCGTCAGCCCCGACGGCGCCTGGGCGATCAACACGTCGGAAACCACCAACATGGCGCACTGGTACGACGTGGAGAAGGGCGCCGTCGTCGACAACACGCTGGTCGACCAGCGCCCGCGCCACGCCGAGTTCACCAAGGACGGCAAGCACCTGTGGGTGTCGTCGGAGATCGGCGGCACGGTCACGGTGATCGACGTCGCCACCCGCCAGCCGGTCAGGACCATCGGCTTCGAGATCAAGGGCATCCACAAGGACCGCATCCAGCCGGTGGGCGTGAAGCTGACGAAGGACGGCAAGACGGCCTTCGTGGCGCTGGGCCCGGCCAACCACGTGGCGGTGATCGACACGGCGACCTTCCGCGTCACGGATTACCTTCTCGTCGGCCGCCGGGTGTGGCACATGGAGTTCACGCCGGACGAGGCGCTGATGCTGACCACCAACGGCGTCAGCGGCGACGTGTCGGTCATCGACGTGCCGGCGCGCAAGGTCGTGAAGACCATCAAGGTCGGCCGCTACCCGTGGGGAGTCGCCATTGCACCCTGACGTGCCCGGTCCCGCCCTGTCCGTGGAGGACGTGCGCTTCGCCTACCAGGGCAGGCCCGCGCTGGACGGCGTGGGCTTCACCGTGGAGCCCGGCCGCTTCACCGCGCTGCTGGGGCCGAACGGGGCCGGCAAGTCGACGCTGTTCGCCATCGCCACGGGGCTGCTGCAGCCGCAATCCGGCCGCGTGCGCGTGCTGGGCCACGATCTGGCGCGCGACCCCGTGGCGGCGCTGGGCCACATGGGCGTGGTGTTCCAGCAGCCCACGCTCGACCTGGACCTCAGCGTCGTGCAGAACCTGCGCTACTTCGCGGCATTGCACGGCATCGGCCGGCGCGCGGCGGACGACCGCATCGAGGTGGAGCTGACGCGGCTTGCCATGTTCGAGCGGCGCGACGAGAAGGTGCGCAAGCTGAACGGCGGCCACCGCCGCCGCGTGGAGATCGCCCGCGCCCTGCTGCACCGCCCCGCCCTGCTGCTGCTGGACGAGCCGACGGTCGGCCTGGACCTGCCGACGCGCCGCGCGCTGATCGACCACGTGCACGATCTGGCGCGCAACGACGGCATCGCCGTGCTGTGGGCCACCCACCTGATCGACGAGATCGACCCGGCGACGGACCGCGTCGTCGTGCTCCACCGCGGCACGGTGCGGGCGTCGGGCACGGTGCTGGAGGTCAACCGCGCGGCCGGGGCCGCCAGCATCACCGAGACGTTCGACCGCCTGACGGGGGGTGTCGCCGCATGACCTGGCTGATCGCGCTGAACGGCGTCGTGGTGCGCGAGATCCTGCGCTTCGTGCACCAGCGCGAGCGGTTCCTGGGCGCGCTGGTGCGGCCGCTGATCTGGCTGTTCGTCTTCGCCGCCGGGTTCCGCGCGGCGCTGGGCATCGCCATCATCCCACCCTACGAGACCTACATCACCTACGAGGTCTACATCGTCCCCGGCCTGATCGGCATGATCCAGTTGTTCAACGGGATGCAGGGCTCCCTCTCCATGGTCTACGACCGGGAGATGGGCAGCATGCGCGTGCTGCTGACCAGCCCGCTGCCGCGCGGCTTCCTGCTGTTCTGCCGGCTGCTGGCGGGCGTGGTGGTGTCGGTGCTGCAGGTCTACGCGTTCCTCGCCATCTGCTGGGCCTACGGCATCGACCTGCCGGTGGCGGGCTGGCTCACGGTGCTGCCGGCGCTGATCCTGAACGGGCTGATGCTGGGGGCGCTGGGCATGCTGCTGGCCTCCCACATCAAGCAGTTGGAGAACTTCGCGGGCGTGATGAATTTCGTGGTCTTCCCGCTGTTCTTCCTGTCGTCCGCCCTCTACCCCCTCTACCGCATGCAGGAGGCGGGGGAGCTGCTGCACTGGCTGTGCCGCGTCAACCCCTTCACGCACGGGGTGGAGACCATCCGCTTCGCGCTGTACGGGCAGGTGGCGGGGGAATCGCTGGCGATCCTCGCGGGCGCCCTGGCGCTGTTCCTGGCGCTGGCGATCCGCGGCTATTCGCCGGCGCGCGGCATGGGATCGCGCGCACCGTCGGCGGCGGGATAACCCAACGGCCGTAGGGGTCATCGACCAAAGTAGCATGGCACCCGGCCCGCCGGCCCCGTTACCGTTCGTCCACGGGACGGGCGCGGCCGGACCCGGTCCACGAACCAGAATAACCGCGCAACCAAGGAGAGAAACGCCATGCGGGTCCTTGTCCTGGGCTCCGCCGCCGGTGGCGGCTTCCCGCAGTGGAACTGCAATTGCGAGGGCTGCCGCCGCGCCCGGTCGGGCGACCCGATGGCGAAGCCGCGCACCCAATCCTCCATCGCGGTGACGGCGGACGGCAGCCGCTGGCTGCTGCTCAACGCCTCGCCCGACCTGCGCCAGCAGTTCCAGGCCAACCCGCAGATGCACCCGGCCGGCGGCCTGCGCTCCAGCCCGCTGGCCGCCGCCATGCTGACCAACGCCGACATCGACCACGTCGCGGGCCTGCTGTCCTTGCGCGAGGTGCAGCCCTTCGCGGTCTACGCCACGGCGCGCGTGCACCGCGTGCTGGCCGGCAATTCGGTGTTCCAGGTGCTGAACCGCGACGCCGTGCCCCGCCGCACGGTGGAGCTGGACACCCCCTTCCGTCCCGCCGACGCCGCGGGCGACCCGCTGGGCCTGGAGGTCGAGGCCTTCGCCGTGCCCGGCAAGGTGGCGCTGTACCTGGAGGACGAGACGGCACCCGGCTTCGGCTCGGTCGCCGAGGACACGGTGGCGCTGAAGGTGACGGACACGGCCACGGGTGCGCACTTCTTCTACATCCCCGGCTGCGCCTCCATGCCCGATTGGCTGGCGGAACGGCTGACCGGCGCGCCGCTGGTCTTCTTCGACGGCACCACCTGGACCGACGACGAGATGATCCGCACCGGCACCGGCACCAAGACCGGCCAGCGCATGGGCCATATGGCGATGTCCGGCGACGGGGGCACCATCGCCGCCTTCGCCGGGCTGAACGTGGCCCGCAAAGTCTTCATCCACATCAACAACACCAACCCCGCATTGATCGAGGACTCGCCCGAGCGGCACGCGGCGCAAGCCGCCGGCTGGACGATCGCCCACGACGGAATGGAGCTGAGCCTATGACCCGCCTGCTGTCCCGCGAGGAGCTGGAACGCGAACTTCTCGCCATTGGCGAGCGCCAGTACCACGACCTGCACCCGTTCCATAAGCTGCTGCACGGGGGCAAGCTGAACCCGGGCCAAGTCCAAGCGTGGGCGCTCAATCGCTTCTATTACCAGGTCTCGATCCCCATCAAGGACCTGACCATCATGTCCCGCATGGACGATTACGAGCTGCGCCGGAACTGGATGCAGCGCGTGCTGGACCACGACGGCTTCGGCCCCGACGGGCAGGTCGAGGAAGGCAAGGTGGGCGGCATCGAGCGCTGGCTGCGCCTGACCGACGGGCTGGGCCTGGACCGGGAGTACGTGAAGTCGCTGAAGGGCATCCTGCCGGCCACGCGCTACGCCGTCGACGCCTACGTCAACTTCTGCCGCACCAGGTCGATCCTGGAGTGCGTGGCGTCCTCGCTGACCGAGCTGTTCGCCCCCGCCATCCACCGCGAGCGCATCGCCGGGTTCGAGCAGAACTACGACTTCGCCAACGACAGCACGCTTTCCTACTTCCGCAAGCGCCTGGACGAGGCGCCGCGCGATGTGCGCTTCGGCCTGACCTACGTGCTGGAGAACGCCCGCACGCCGGAGCATCAGCAGCAGGTGATCGGCGCCCTGCGGTTCAAGACGGAACTGCTGTGGGCGCAGCTCGACGCGCTGCACCACGCCTATGTCTCCCCCGGCCTGATCCCGCCCGGCGCCTTCGTGCCCGACGGCATGGAGCCGACGGTCTACACGCGGACGGCGTAAGGCCCGTCACGACGCGGAGGCCCTTAAGCGCTTCTGAAAACAGCTTTATTCCCCAGAGATCAAAGGCGCTCGAAGGCCTCTTTCGAGCGCCTTTGTCGTAAGGGGCAGAGGTCGGACCACAGCCACCACGCCTGGACGGGGCATGCAAGCCGGTCGCGAAATCCGCGCTTGACGGGCGCAAGACGCTTGTCCTAATTTCTCCGTAGGTCAAGCGTCCTAATCTGCGATCAACCCTGGGCCGATGGGGCGACGCAGCCCGCGTGATGGAGACGGTTTGCATGAGCGCCAAGGCAACCCGCGAACAGATCGTCGAAGCCGCCGATCAGCTGTTCTATCGGCAGGGGTACGAACACACCTCGTTCGCGGATATTGCCGAGGCCGTACAGATCTCGCGCGGGAATTTCTACTATCACTTCAAGACCAAGGACGACATCCTCGACGCCGTGATCGCCCTGCGTCTTGCCAATACCCGGGCGATGCTCGACCGGTGGGAGGCGGAGGGGGCGCATCCCGCCGACCGGATCCGAAGCTTCATCCACATCCTCATGGCCAACCGTGCGAAGATCATGCTGCACGGCTGCCCCGTCGGGACGCTGTGCGCCGAGCTGGCGAAGCTCGACCATGTCGCGCAGCCCAAGGCCACCGAGATCTTCACGCTGTTCCGGGACTGGCTGCGCCGCCAGTTCGCGTTGCTCGGCGCGGCGGAGACGGAGGCCGACGCGCTGGCGATGCACATTCTCGCCCGCAGCCAGGGCGTGGCCACGCTGGCCAATGCCTTTCATGACGAAGAGTTCGTCCGGAAGGAAGTCGACCAGATGCGCGACTGGCTGGACGCATATACACGAAAACACAGTACGTCATGATGTTGAAATTCTCCCATTTATTCGAAAGGACAACCCCACCATGTTCACCGTTCTTCTCAGGTTTTCGGAAAACAAGGCCAAGGCCCAGGAATTCATGGAGGGGCACAAGGCGTGGATCCAACGCGGAATCGACGACGGGATCTTCCTGGTCGTCGGCAGCCTCCAGCCCAACGCCGGCGGCGCGATCCTGGCGCACGCCACCTCGCTTCCGGAACTTCAGGCACGGGTGAACGAAGACCCGTTCGTCGCAGAACGTGTGGTCAGCGCGGAGATCCTGGAAATCACGCCCGCCCGCACCGACGCGCGGCTGAGCTTCCTCATGGCCTGAACGCGCTCGTTTTTTGACGGGGGGAGGTCCAACCGATGAGCAAAACAATTCTTGGCCCGGACGGCAGGCCGCGTTGCCGGTGGTGCAGTGCCGCGCCGGAGTTCTTCGCCTACCATGATGCCGAATGGGGCTTCCCGGTCGATGACGACCGCCGCCTGTTCGAAAAGCTCTGCCTTGAAAGCTTCCAGTCCGGGCTGAGCTGGCGCACCATCCTGGCCAAGCGCGAAAACTTCCGCGCGGCGTTCCGCAATTTCGATTACGACGCGATCGCCGGTTTCGGCGAAGCCGATGTCGGGCGCCTGCTCAAGGACGAGGGCATCGTGCGCCATCGCGGCAAGATCGAGGCGGTCATCAACAACGCCAAGCGGGCACAGGAGCTTGTGAAGCGCGAGGGCTCGCTCGCCGCCTATGTCTGGAGCTTCGAGCCGAAGGCCGACGAACTGGCCGAGCCGCAGAGCGCCTCGACCTCCGCCGCGTCGATCGCCCTGTCGAAGGATCTCCGGAAGCGGGGATGGACATTCGTCGGCCCCACCACCGTCTACGCCTTCATGCAGGCGATGGGGCTGATCAACGACCACGCCGAGGGCTGTGCGATCCGGCCCGAAGCCGAACGGGCGCGCGCGGCGTTCCGGCGACCGGCGGGCGACGCCTGACCCTCCTCCGAACCGCCCTAAGCGTACAGCCGCGCCCGCTCCGCCCGGTCGGCGAGGCGGGCGAGGTCGGTGACGGCGTCGCGCAGCAACGCGGCGTGGCTCCAC
>NZ_DASPMG010000066.1:0-3449 GCF_035627195.1 Azospirillum sp. | reverse complement strand
GCGTTTGGAGATGCTGGGCCAGATCGCCGGCGGCATCGCGCACGACTTCAACAACCTGCTGATGGTCATCACCAGCAACCTCTACCTGGCGCAGACCCGCGCCGGGGAGAACCCGGCGGCCGCTCCCTTCATCGACACGGCCATGCAGGCGGCCTACCGCGGCGGCCAACTCACCCAGCAGCTTCTCACCTTCGCGCGCCAGCAGACGCTGAAGCCGGAGGTGGTGGACGCCAACGACGCGCTGGGCGCCATGGTGGACGGCATGCTCAAGCGCTCGCTCCGCGGCGACATCGCCGTCGAAACGGAGCTGGAGCCCGGCGTCTGGCCGGTGGAGGTGGACCGCGCGCAGATGGAGCTGGCGGTCCTCAACCTCGCCGTGAACGCCCGCGACGCCATGCCGGGCGGCGGGTCGCTGAAGGTGCGCACCCGCAACGTCTCCTTCGACGGCGGCCCGGCGGCCCCGGACGGCCTGCGCGGCGACTTCGTGGCGCTGTCGCTGACCGATACCGGCTGCGGCATCGCGCCGGAGATCTGCGAGCGCGTCTTTGACCCCTTCTTCACCACCAAGGACGTTGGCAAGGGCACCGGCCTGGGCCTCAGCCAGGTGTACGGCTTCGCCACCCAGTCGGGCGGCACGGTGATGGTGGACAGCACCGTGGGGCAGGGCACGACCTTCACGCTGTACCTGCCGCGCACCCACCGCGCCCCGGCGCAGAAGGCGGCCACCGCTCCGGCCAAGCTGCCGGAAGGCAAGGGGCGCGCCATCCTGTTGGTCGAGGACAGCCCGGAGATCGGCCGCACCACCACGACGCTGCTGGAAGGGCTGGGCTACGCCGTCACGCTGGCCGACACCGCCCACAAGGCGCTGGACGTGCTGTCCGACGGCAAGCGCTTCGACCTCGTCTTCTCCGACATCGTGATGCCGGGCACCATGAACGGCCTCGACCTCGGCCGCACCGTGCGCAAGCGCTTCCCGGACCTGCCGGTGCTGCTGACCACCGGCTATTCCAACGCCGCCTCCACCGCGGCGGCGGAAGGCTTCCGCCTGCTGCACAAGCCCTACCGGCCGGAGGCGCTGTCGGAAGCCCTGCGCGACCTGACCAGTGTGCAGGCCTGACCGCTACCCCTCCTGACTGGTCTCCCAAAGAACACAGGCGCGCGTCCGGCGGCTCCGTAGAGTCGTCGTATGCGCACCTTCACCTCCTTCACCATGCGCCGGCTGGAGACGCTCGAAGCGCACCGCATCGCCATGCACCGGACCGAGCGCGTGTGCGAACGCCGCCTGCGGCGTGAGGTCCGTGCCCTGCGGGTGGTGATGGCGCTGTGGGTGGTGGCGCTGGTCGGCCTGTGGCTGTGGAGCCAGCTGGGCGCGCTTGCCTAGGTCTTGGCCACGCCGTCCGGCAGGTGATCGCGCAGGTAGTCCGCCAGCAGCTGCAGCTCCGCCGCGCGGGGGCTTCCCCGGCGCCAGACGAGGCCGATGCGGCGCGTCGGCTGCGGTTCGGCGAAGGGGCGGGTCTCCACCCCCTCAGGCGTGCGCGGACAGGCCAGCGCCGGCAGCAGCGTGACGCCGATGTGCCCGGCCACCATCTCGCACAGCGTGTGCAGCGAGGTGGCGGCGAAGCCGCTGCGCTCCGGCGTGCCGTGCAGGCCGCAGACGGCCAGCGCCTGGTCGCGGAAGCAGTGCCCGTCCTCCAGCAGCAGCAGCCGTTCGCCGGCGAGGTCGGCGTCGGTCAGCGTCGCGCGTTCGGTCAGCGGGTGCCCGGTGGGCAGGGCGACGCGGAACGGCTCGTCGAACAGCGGCACGCACTCGAAGCCGGGCTCCTCCACCGGCAGCGCCAGCAGCAGCGCGTCCAGCCCGCCACCGCGCAGCGTCTCCGCCAGCCGGCCGGTCAGATCCTCGCGCAGGTAGAGCTGCAGGGCGGGGTGGTCGCGGCGCAGGCACGGCAGCACGCGCGGCAGGTAGTAGGGGGCCAGCGTCGGGATGGCGCCCAGGCGCAGCTCGCCGCCCAGCGGCTTGCCGGCGCTGCGCGCGGTCGCCGCCAGATCGGCCACGGCGCCCAGGATGCGCCGGGCGCGCGCCACCGCGTCCCGCCCCGCCGGGGTCAGCAGGACGCGGCGTTGCGTGCGCTCGATCAGGCTGACGCCCAGCGCGTCCTCAAGCTGCTGGATCTGCGCCGACAGACTCGGCTGGCTGACGTGACAGGATTCGGCGGCGCGGCCGAAGTGCAGCGTGTCGGCGACGGCGACGAGGTAGCGGAGCTGGCGGAGCGTGATGGCGTCGATCATCGGGCCATCCTATCACAGCGGTCGGAAAAAACGATTGGACCGTTCAGGCCGGTGCCGGCATGTTTGGAGGCGTTCTAAACACCGGGCCATCGCGATGGCCCGGTGCGAAGGCCCCCGAAAGGCCACCCGGCTGCTCCCAGCGCCGTGTGGCTTGAGGACGGACGGGCGCCATCCCCGCCCCCCAACCGGCGCCCGTCCGTCCCTCCTCCATTCTTTCAGCATCATTCGCCGGCCGGTCGCGGAACCCGGCCCTTGCGCCTTTGTTCCTGAAGGGTTCAACGGGGACGAGAGCGCATGACGGACTGGCTCGTGCAGATCATGCATTCCATGGGGTACGTGGGGATCTTCCTGCTCCTCGTGCTGGCGCGCGTGGTGCCGCCGGTGCCGGCGGAGACGGTCATCCCGCTGGCCGGGATCGGGGCCGCCACCGGGGAGTTCCACCTGCTGGGCATCGCCATCGCCGGCGGATTGGGATCGCTAGCGGGGCAGCTGGTCTGGTACTTGCCCAGCCGTCTGTGGACGCCGGAGCGGCTGAAGCTCTTTCTCAAGCGCTACGGCCACTGGCTGACCATCCGGCCCAAGCAGGTCGAGCGCGCCACCCGATGGTTCCAGAAGCGCGGCGGCATCGCCGTGCTGCTGGTGCAGCCGCTGCCCGGCCTGCGCACGCTGATCTCCATCCCGGCCGGCGCCTGCCGGATGCCGGTGTGGCGCTACAGCCTGGCGTCGGCCACGGGCTCCATCCTGTGGACGCTGCTGCTGGCGTGGAGCGGCTACATGATGTCGACGTGGCCGGGGATCCACACGCTGGTCGGCTACGTCACCGTGGGGCTGGTGGTGGTGCTGGTCGGCATCTACCTGTTCCGCCTGTTCCAGCACTTCCGCGCGGCGCGGGAGGAGGCGCTGCGGCTGCCCACCGAATGCGGGCCGTCCGGCGCCAGCTAGTCGATCGCCGCCGAGACCATGCCGGTGAAGCCGGTGGCGAGCGCCCACAGGCCGAAGACCGCCAGCGCGATCCCCGTGCAGTGGTTCAGCAGCGCCAGCCCCTGGTCGGAAATGCGGTGGCGCACCGCCGCCACGCCCGACGACAGCGCCAGCCACCAGCCGGCGGATCCCAGGAACACCCCCAGCACCATGGTGGCGGCGTCGAAGTGGCCCAAATCGGC
>NZ_DASPMG010000065.1:0-14253 GCF_035627195.1 Azospirillum sp. | reverse complement strand
CATCGGCGACCGCGTCGTGCTGATCGGCGATTACCTGACCATCGACCAGCTGGTGGCCGCCACCTTCAAGCCGGACGGCAGCCATCTGGGCGAGGCCGGCGCCTTCGAGTTCGCGGTGATGGACGGGCGCGGCGGCGTGGCCAAGGGGGGCGTGCCGATCACCGTCAAGCCCAGCAACCGCCCGCCGGCGGCGATGGCCGAACGCACGGTCAAGGTATCGCCCAACCCACTGCGCTTCGAGGCGCCCAGCGACCCCGACGGCGATACGCTGACGGTGGTCGTCACCGGCGTGCCGGAGCAGGGCCGGGTGCGCGACGGCGTGCGCCCGCTGAAGCCCGGCGACCGGTTGAGCGTCGAGGCGCTGGGCGGCCTGACCTTCGATCCGGAGCAGGCCAAGCCCGGCCGTGCCGGGACGTTTTCGGTGCTGATCGAGGACGGCCGTGGCGGCCGGGCGAGCAGCAGCATCGTCGTCGAGGTGGAGGATCCGGCCGCACCACCAAGCGCACCACCAAGCGCACCCGCCGTGGTGGCGAGCGCGCCGGTGCAGGTGGCCGCCGCGCCGGCCGCCGCCGAAGCGGCTGCCGAACCGCCGGCCTTGGCGCTCGCCACCCCGCCGGCGGCGGCAGGCCCGCCCGCCGGGGCCCCGCGCACGCAGGGCAAGGCCAACGGCTTCCAGGATTGCCCCGAGTGCCCGGTGATGGTGCGCATCCCGGCCGGCAGTTTCAGCATGGGGCACGACCGGGGCGACGCGGCGCAGCGCCCGGCGCATACGGTGACCGTGTCCAAGCCCTTCGCGCTCGGCGCCTACGAGGTGACGGTGGGCGAGTGGCGGGCCTGCGTGGAGGGCGGCGGCTGCACCATGATGCCGCGCATGACCAACGCCACCGATGATACGCCCGTCCACAACATCGACTGGAACGACGCGCAGGCCTATGTGGGGTGGCTCAGCCGCAAGACCGGCCAGCGCTATCGCCTGCCGTCGGAGGCGGAGTGGGAGTACGCCGCGCGCTCGGGCGGGGCGGCGCGCTTCTCCTGGGGCGAGGGCGGCGGGACGATGCGCGCCAACTGCCGGGACTGCGGCGGCACCTTCGACCGGCTGCGCCCGGCCTCGGTCGGCAGCTTCACTCCCAACAGCTTCGGCCTGCACGACATGAACGGCGGCGTAGCCGAATGGGTGGCCGACTGCTGGAACCCCGGCTACCGCGGCGCCCCGGCGGACGGCAGCGCCTGGACCACCGGCGACTGCAAGAAGCGCGTGCTGCGCGGCGGATCCTGGCGCGACGACCTGGAGCAGGTGTCGGCCACCGCGCGCATCGGCTACGACGCCGATGTCCGCTACCTCGCCGACGGTCTGCGCGTCGCCCGCGACCTGAACTGACGCGCAGTATTGTTTCCCGTGGACGTTCTTATCTTGCCTCGCCCGCAAGGGAAGAGGCGTGCCATGTCTCCGTGTCCTTTTGCGAGGGGCGAGGGCACAATTCGCGGGTTTCGCCTGTTTAAAGACGACGGAGCAATCCACTGGCGTCTTTGGAAAGGTAGGACTGATGAAACGAGCACTGCGATTTGCGGCGATCCTCGCGGTTCCCCTGGCGCTGGCCGCCTGCAACCAGACGAGCAACGGCGGCGGCGGGCTGTTCGGCGGTTCGGGCGGCGGGCTGTTCGGCGATTCCGACAATGTCCGTGGCGGCCGGTCCGATCCGCGCAGCGGCCCCTATGCCTACAACGGCCGCTGCGACGACCCGCGCTACAACACCTCGGGCAGCGGTCGCGCCGATGCCGGCACGGACGAGTTCGACTGCTCGCGCTATGGCGACGGCTTGAAGCGATAGAGCCGTGTTGAGCGATGGGCCGTGCCATGGTCCGGCCCATCGCTACCCCCTCCGGCTGATGTTGTCGACGAGACACGTTTTCCCGCTTGCGTGAACCGGAAAAAGAACGTCGGAATATCTCCGATGTTGTTCTTGTTCGGCTGGTGCGTGGCGTTCGCGATTTCAAAAGGATGCTTTGGGCGGCATCCCGCGAAGGGACGTATCCAAAAGAATTATGCCAAGACACCTTGCGGGGCGAACGAGGGGGTGAGAGGGTGAGCGGCAAACACCGATGGGTGGTTTGGGCGCTGATGGCGGCGTTCCTGTGGCTTGGCGGCCTTCCGGCCTGGGCGGCGGAGCGGCGGGTCGCGCTGGTCATCGGCAACGCGCAGTACCAGCGTGGAGGCGCCATACCGGCGGCCGGCGCCAACGCCGGCGTGGTGGCCGATGCCCTGCGCCGTGCCGGGTTCGAGGTGACGACGGCGAACAATCTGGAGCATCGCGGCCTCGTGGCGGCGCTGAGTCGGTTCCAGCAGGCGCTCTCCGGGGCCGACCTGGGCTTCGTCTACTACACGGGGCTGGCGTTGGGGATGGGCGGCAAGGGCTTCGTGGTGCCGGTCAACGCCAAGCTGGTCAGCGAGAATGACGTTGGCTTCGACACCATCGAACTCGACTTCCTTCTCCAGCAGGTGCAAGGGGCGAAGCAGGGCACCGTCGTGGTCGTCGACCCCGTCGTGCCGAACCCGCTGGCTGACCGGCTGGTGGCCGCCATGGGGCCGGCCGGGCGGACGGTATCGGCCGTGCCCGGGACGCCGCCGGTGCCCGACAACACCATCATCGTCTACAGCCAGCGGCCGGGCGTGCTGCCGGTGCCGTCCAGGGGCGGGGCCGCGGGGCCGTTCGCCGCGCTGCTGGCGCAGGAGATGGCGCGCCCCGGCGCCGAACTGCGCGACGCGCTGGCCCTCGTCGAACGCGAGGTGGCGGAGCGGACGCGCGGCGCCCAGCGGCCCTGGGTGCAGGACCGTTTGGACGGCGACATACTGCTGGTTCCGGCGTTCGCCGCGGCACCGCCGCCACCGGTTCCAACTCAGCCGCAGGAGCAGACGCCACCGCCCCAGGCGCCATCGCCTCAAACGGTGCCGGAACCACCCCGCGTCGCCGAGCCGGCGGTGGAGCCGCTGGCAGAGACCTACGTCGTAACCCGCGACACCAACCTGCGCGAGGCGCCCAACATCCGCTCCCCGGTGCTGCGGACGCTGCGGCGCGACAGCACGGTGGCGGTCACCGGCCGCGTCAAGGGTGGCGGGTGGCTGCGCGTGGAGACGGAGGGGCAGACGGGCTTCGCCTCCGCATCCAACCTCGGCCGCCCTGACCGGCAGGAGGCAATGGCGGAGCCGGACGCCGATGCCGCCGTTCGCCCACCCCCCGTCGCGCAGGCGCCGTCTCCGGGTTCGGCTTCGCCGGGCGCGTACACCGTGACGCGGCCGGTGACCCTGTTCACGCAGCCGACGCTGGGCGCGCGCGGCGTGCGTGAACTTGAGGCCGGCGCGCCGGTGATCGTCCTGGACACCATTCCCGGCACCAACTGGGTGCACGTGCGCGACCGCCTCAACCAGGAAGGCTACGTCAGCGCCGGCGCCCTAGCGCCGGAAAAGGGGGTGGCACAGGCGCGGGGGCCGGAGCCGCGGTCGGCCCAGCGGGCACCCGAACCGTTGCCGGAGGTGCCGCTGGCCGGGTCGGGCAGCAGCGTCGCGGCCCTGCCGCCCGAACGGCCGCCCGCCAAGCCGCAGGACGGGGGAAGCGGCGGGCGCACCTACCGTCCCGATGTGGAGGAGGCGCGGCGCGCCGGCCAGGAGGCCGCGGCGGGCGCCACGGAAGCGGCCGGCGCCGCGCGCCGGGCCGAGGAGCGTGGACGGCAGGCCCAGCAGCGCGCCCAGGCCGCCGCCGACGCGGCACGGCGCGGCGGCATCGACCCGCGCCTGCGCGTGCAGCGTTTCCCCAACGGTGACCTCTATGAGGGAGAATGGGTGATGGGCTCGCCGCTGTCCGGTGGGCTGGCGCTGCAGCGCAGCGGCTTTGGCGTGTACCGCTTCGCCAACGGCCTGCGTTACGAAGGCGAGTGGCGCAACGACACCATGAGCGGCGACGGAGTCCTGCTGTTCGGCACCGGCGACCGCTACGACGGCACCTTCCGCAACAACCAGCCGGACGGGCACGGAGTGTTCCGCTACCTGAACGGCGACGTCTATGCCGGAGAGGTCCGCCGCAACCGCCCGGACGGGTTGGGCGTGCTGAACTTCGGCAACGGCGACCGTTACGAGGGACGGGTCGAGGACCGCAACCCGAACGGCTTCGGCACGCTGGTGCTGTCGCGGGGCGACCGGCACGTCGGCCGATTCCGCGGCGGCATCCAGGACGGCCCCGGCGTCGCCATCTTCGGCGGTACCGCGCAGCCGGGCGTGTGGCGCGGTGCGACCAAGATTGGGGAATAGATTCCCCCGGGAAGGTGCCCGCGCTATACGGATGTGGCCATTTCCGCAACGGAGGTCCCCATGCCCGCCGCCCCGACGATCCTGTCGCTCGCCGCCGATCTGGCCGCCGGCCGCACCACCAGCGTGGCGCTGGCCGAGGCGGCGCTGGGCCGCATCGCCGACCCGGCGGGGGAGGGGGCACGGGCCTTCACGCTGGTCGACCGCGACGGCGCGCTGGCGGCGGCGCGGGCCAGCGACGCGCTGCGCGCGCTGGGCGTCGTGCCGTCGCCGCTGGCCGGGCTGCCGGTGTCGGTGAAGGACCTGTTCGACGTTGCCGGGCAGGTAACGACCGCCGGCTCGGTCGCGCTGAAGGACGCCCCGGCGGCGGAGCGTGACGCCCCGGTGGTGGCGCGGCTGCGGGCGGCCGGCGCCGTCATCGTCGGGCGCACCAACATGACGGAGTTCGCCTTCTCCGGCCTTGGCCTCAACCCGCACTACGGCACGCCGGGCAACCCGTTCGACCGGGCGTGCATCCCCGGTGGCTCGTCGTCGGGGGCCGCGGTGTCGGTGGCGGACGGCATGGCGGTCGCGGCCGTGGGGTCGGACACCGGCGGGTCGGTGCGCATCCCGGCGGCGCTGTGCGGCCTGACCGGCTTCAAGCCGACGCAGGCGCGCGTGCCGCGCGACGGGGCGGTGCCGCTGTCGTGGACGCTGGATACGGTCGGGCCGCTGGCGCGCTCGGTCGCCTGCTGCGCCGTGCTGGACGCCGTGCTGGCCGGCCAGGAGCCGGCGGTGCCGGAGGAGGCCGACGTGCAGGGCCTGCGCATCGGCGTGCCCCGGTGCCACGCGCTGGACGGGCTGGACGCCACCGTGTCCGCCGCGTTCGAGCGGGCGCTGAGCGCCCTGTCGCGGCGGGGCGCGCGGGTGGTGGAGTTCGCCATGCCGGTGCTGGACCGCGTGCCGCAGGTCAACGCCAGGGGCGGCTTCGCGGCGCCGGAGGCCTATTCCTGGCACCGCGACCTGCTGGAGCGGCGCGGCGAGTCGTACGATCCGCGCGTGCGCGTGCGAATCCTGCGGGCGGCGGAGCAGACGGCGGCCGACTACGTGGACCTTGTCCGCGCCCGCCGCGCGCTGATGGCGGAGGCCGACGCGGCGGCGCGCGGATTTGACGCACTGGCCATGCCGACGGTGCCGGTGGTGGCGCCGCGCATCGACGAACTGGCGCAGGATGCCGACTACGCCCGCATCAACGCCCTCGTCCTGCGCAATCCGTCGTTGTGGAATTTCCTGGACCGGCCGGCGGTAACGCTGCCGGTCGGGACCGGTGGACTGCCCGTGGGATTGATGCTGGTCGGCCGGCGCGGGCACGACCGGGCCTTGCTGTCTGTTGCGCGGGGCGTGGAATTCGTGGTCGTCCAGTCCGGCGGTTAAGGAAATTTTTGCCATCTTGGGCTGAGTGTGCGCACGCCGGCCTGCGCCGGTGGGACGCAGCAAGGCGTGAAAGATGGGTGATACGGTCGTTCTCGAAGCCCCCGCGGCCACCGCGCCGCCACCGACTCCGGCACCGCCGGCGCACAGCGCGCTGCAATGCCTCGTTGCGGTGGCCGGCCATCATGGAATCCAGACGAGCGTCGACCGGCTGGTGCACGACCACGTGCTGCCGCCGCACGAGCCGAAGACCGGCGTCCTGCTGGCGCTGGCTCGCACGCTGGGGCTGAAGGCCACGGCGTCCAAGCTCACCTGGGCGAAGCTGGTCGGCCTGGGCGCGGTCTTCCCCGTCCTGGCGCGGCTGAAGAACGGCAACACGGTCGTCGTCGTCGGCCCGCGCAAGGAGGGCGACACGGTCGCCGTCGGCGTCGTCGACCCGCTGGCCGACAAGCGCACGGTCTTCTTCGTCGACGAGGCGGCGTTCTGCGCGCAGTGGCAGGGCGAGACCATCCTGCTGAAGCGCACCTACAAGATCACCGACGAGGAGCAGCCCTTCGGCCTGGGCTGGTTCGTGCCGGAGATCCTGAAGCAGAAGGGGGCCTTCCGCGACATCGCGCTCGCCGCCATCGTCCTGCACTTCCTGGGCCTGAGCGTGCCGGTGTTCTTCCAGTTGGTGATCGACAAGGTGCTGGTGCACCACTCGATCTCCACGCTGTGGGTGCTGGCGGCGGGCGTGGCCGGGGCGATCGCGTTCGAATCGACGTTCGGTTTCCTGCGCCGCTACCTGCTGCTGGCCGCCACCACGCGCATCGACATGCGGCTGGCGCGGCGCACCTTCAGCCACCTGCTGGCGCTGCCCATCGACTATTTCGAGGCGACCTCGGCCGGCGTCACCGTGCGCCACATGCAGCAGGTCGAGAAGATCCGCCAGTTCCTCACCGGCCGGCTGTTCATGACCGCGCTGGATTGCACGGCGCTGTTCGTCTTCGTGCCGGTGCTGTTCCTCTATTCCGGCACGCTGGCCACCGTGACGATCCTGTTCGGGCTGGCCATCGCCGCCGTGGTGGTGGCGCTGATCGGCCCGTTCCGCACCCGGCTGAAGGCGCTGTACGACGCCGAAGCCTCGCGCCAAGCCATGCTGGTCGAATCGATCCAGGGCATGCGCACGGTCAAGTCCTCCGCCATCGAGCCGGTGCAGCGCCGCAAATGGGACCAGCGCACGGCGCGCGCCGTGGACCTGCACCTGAACGTCGGCCAGATCTCCAACGTCGCGCAGTCGATCACCCAGGTGCTGGAGCGCCTGATGCTGGTCGCCGTGGTGACGCTGGGCGCGCAGATGGTGTTCAACCAGGGCCTCAGCGTCGGCGCCCTGATCGCCTTCCAGATGCTGGCCGGCCGTGTCGTGGGTCCGCTGGTGCAGATCGTCGGGCTGGTGCAGGAGTACCAGGAGACGGCGCTGTCCGTGCGCATGCTGGCCGAGGTGATGGGCCGCCCGCCGGAGCGCCGCACGTCCGGCGGCCTTGCCCCGCAGCTGAAGGGCGGCATCGCCTTCGACCGCGTCACCTTCCGCTATGGCACCAACCCGACCCCGGCGCTGGACTCGGTGTCGATCGACATCCCGGCCGGGTCGGTGGTGGGCATCGTCGGCAAGTCCGGTTCGGGCAAGACGACGCTGACGCGCCTGATCCAGGGCTTCCACCCGGTGCAGCAGGGCGTCATCCGCTACGACGGCATCGACATCCGCGAGATCGACCTGGCGCACCTGCGCCGCTCGCTGGGCGTGGTGCTGCAGGAGAACTTCCTGTTCCGCGGCACGGTGCGCGAGAACATCGCCGTCACCCGCCCCGACGCCCCGTTCGAGGAGGTGGTGGCCGCCGCCCGGCTGGCCGGAGCGGACGAGTTCATCGAGACGCTGCCGCAGGGCTACGACACGCTGCTGGAGGAGAACGCCTCCAACCTGTCGGGCGGCCAGCGCCAGCGTCTGGCCATCGCGCGTGCCCTGCTGCCACGCCCGCGCATCCTGATCCTCGACGAGGCGACCAGCGCGCTGGACCCCGACAGCGAGGCGATCTTCATGACCAACCTCGCCGCCATCTCGGCGGGGCGGACGGTCCTGATCGTGTCGCACCGGCTGTCCACCATCGCCTCGGCCGACCTCATCCTCGTGCTCGACGGCGGCCGGGTGGCCGACCGCGGGACGCACGCGGAACTCCTGCAACGCTGCTCGATCTACAGGCACCTATGGCAAACCCAGAACCGTCACAGCTGAAGACGCTGGCCCCGAAAGCCAAGGGTGGCACGCCGTCGGAGCTGGAACTGGAGTTCCTGTCCGACGCCGACGCCATCGAGGCGCGCCCGCTGCCGCGCGCGGCCCGCATGACTCTGCACGCGCTGGTGCTGATGGTCGTCCTGGCGGTGGGCTGGGCCGCGGTGTCGGAGATCGACCGCATCGTCACGGCGCGCGGCAAGCTGATCACCACGCCGTCCACCATCGTCATGCAGCCGCTGGAGACCGCGGTCATCCGCGCCATCGACGTGCGGCCGGGGCAGGTGGTGCGCAAGGGGGCGACGCTGGCCACGCTGGACAGCACCTTCACCACCGCCGACGTGACCCAGCTGAAGACCCGGCAGGACAGCCTGAACGCGCAGATCCGCCGCCTGGAGGCCGAACTGGCCGGCGCCTCTACGCTGGGCCTGCCCGGCGACAGCCCGGACGCGCGGCTGCAGACGCAGCTGTTCAACGAGCGGCGCGAGTTCCGCCTCGCCAAGCTGTCGCTCTATGCCGAGAACCAGGGGCGCATCAAGGCGCTGCAGGACTCCAGCAAGCGCGACGAGGCGCTGCTGCGCGAACGGCTGCAGGCGGTCGTCGAGGTCGAGCGCATGCGCCTGGACCTGCTGCAGAAGCAGACCGGGTCGCGTCTCGCCATGCTGGAGAGCCGCGACCAGCGCTTGGCGGCCGAGCAGGAGCTGCAGCGCAACCTGAACCGCGCCTTCGAGCTGCGCCAGGAACTGGCGGTGGTCGAGGCCGAGAAGCGCTCGTTCGAGCAGGAATGGCAGCAGAAGGCGGCCGAGGAGCTGGTCACCGCCAAGCGTGAGCGCGACAGCGTCAGCGAGCAGCTGAGCAAGGCCGAGCGCCGGTCCGAGCTGGTGGTGATGACCGCGCCCGAGGACGCCGTGGTGCTGGAGGTGGCCAAGCGCTCCATCGGCTCCATCGCCAAGGAGGCGGAGCCGCTGGTGACGCTGGTGCCGCTGAACGCGCCGCTGGAGGCCGAGGTGCAGATCGAGGCGCGCGACATCGGCTTCGTGCGCTCCGGCGACCCGGCGCGCATCAAGATCGACGCCTTCCCCTTCCAGAAGCACGGCGTGGTCGAGGCCAGCCTGCGCACCATCAGCGAGGACGCCTTCTCGCGCGAGCGCCAGCTTCCCACCACCGATCCGGGCAGCGAGGCCTATTACCAGGGCCGGCTGGACATCGGCGCGCTGCACCTGACCGCGGTGCCCGACGGCACGCGCCTGCTGCCGGGCATGACGCTGACGGCGGAGATCGCGGTGGGCAAGCGCACGGTGCTCAGTTACTTCATCTACCCGATCCTGCGCGGCTTCGATGAAAGCATCCGCGAGCCGTAAGGTCGTCTACCTTACCTGGCCGCCATCGGCGGCCGGGTAAGGGTGAATTCCCGGATCCTTGCTGTTACCCTCACCCTCCCGCCCTTTTGGCGGGCCCCTCCCTCTCCCGGGGCGGGAGAGGGAAAAGAAACAAGGGAGGGATCTCATGACCATCAACGTGACCATGGTCGGCTGCACCGGCTGGGTCGGCCGGGCGCTCGTCCAGGCCATGGCCGGGGCGCCGGACTTGACGCTGGCCGCGGCCGTCGCGCGGTCGGCGGCCGGGCAGGACGCGGGCACCGCCGCGGGTGGTGCTGCGCTGGGCGTCACCATCGCCGCTTCGCTGGAGGAGGCGCTGCGCACGCCGTCCGACGTGGTGGTCGACTACACCAAGCCCAATGTGGTGAAGGGGCACGTTCTGCAGGCGGTCGCCGCCGGGCGCTCCGTCGTCGTCGGCACCTCCGGCATGACGGGCGAGGACTATGCCGAGATCGACCGGGCGGCGCGCGATGCGGGCGTGGGCGTGGTGGCGGCCGGCAACTTCTCCATCACGGCAACCCTCATGCAGCGCTTCGCGCTGATGGCCGCGCGCTACGTGGCGGACGTGGAGGTGATCGACTATGCCTCCGCCCAGAAGCCCGACGTGCCGAGCGGCACCGGGCGCGAGCTGGCCGAGCGGCTGTCGGAGGTGCGGCTCGACCCGACCTCGCGCGCCGTCGACACGCTGACCGGGCCGCGGGAGACGCGCGGTGCGGCGGTCGGGCGGGTCCAGGTCCATTCCGTCCGGATGCCGGGCTACGTGCTGTCGTGCGAGGCGCTGTTCGGCGCGGCCGACGAGCGGTTGAGCATCCGTCACGACGCCGGATCCAGCCCGACGCCCTATGTGGCGGGCACGCTGCTGGCGATCCGCAAGGCGGGCGAGGTGCCGGGCCTGCGGCGGGGGCTGGATTCCCTCATGGAAGGGTAGAATTCCCCCACGCCGGAAGTGCTATAACGGGCGACCCCGCGCACCGGGAATCCGGGCGCCCCGTTGGGAGGATCGCATGTCGGAAAGCACCAAGTACGTTCTGTCTGAAGACCGGATTCCGAAGGCCTGGTACAACCTGGCCGCGGACCTGCCGGTGCCCCTGCCGCCGCCGCTGCACCCCGGCACCGGCCAGCCGATCGGCCCGGACGACCTCGCCCCGATCTTCCCCATGGCGGTGATCCAGCAGGAGGTGTCGACCGAGCGCTGGATCGACATCCCCGAGCCGGTGCGCGACGTCTACCGCCTGTGGCGCCCCGCACCCCTGGTGCGGGCGCGGCGCCTGGAGAAGGCGCTGGGCACGCCGGCCAAGATCTACTTCAAGTACGAGGGCGTCAGCCCGGCCGGCAGCCACAAGCCCAACACCTCCGTCCCGCAGGCCTTCTACAACAAGGAGGAAGGCGTCAAGCGGCTGACCACCGAGACGGGGGCGGGCCAGTGGGGCTCCTCCCTCGCCTTCGCCGGCTCGCTGTACGGGCTGGAGGTGGAGGTCTTCATGGTGAAGATCAGCTACCACCAGAAGCCCTACCGCCGCGCGCTGATGGAGACCTACGGCGCCACCTGCATCGCCAGCCCGTCGGACATGACCGAGTCCGGCCGCGCCATCCTGGCGCAGAACCCGGATTCGACCGGTTCGCTGGGCATCGCCATCTCCGAGGCGGTGGAGCGCGCGGTGCAGCGCGACGACACCAAGTACGCGCTGGGCAGCGTGCTGAACCACGTGCTGCTGCACCAGACCATCATCGGCGAGGAGGCCATGCTGCAGATGGAGATGGCCGGCGACGAGCCGGACGTCGTCATCGGCTGCACCGGCGGCGGGTCCAACTTCGCGGGCCTCGCCTTCCCGTACCTGCGCGAGAAGATCAAGGGCAAGAACGTCCGCGTCGTCGCGGTCGAGCCGGCGTCCTGCCCGACGCTGACCAAGGGCACCTACGCCTACGACTTCGGCGACACCGGGCACCTGACGCCGCTGGTGAAGATGCACACGCTGGGCTCCACCTTCATGCCGCCGGGCTTCCACGCGGGCGGCCTGCGCTACCACGGCATGGCGCCGATGGTGAGCCACGTGAGGGAGCTGGGCCTGATCGAGGCGCGTGCCTACCCGCAGACCCCCTGCTTCGAGGCGGCGGTGACCTTCGCCCGCAACGAGGGCATCGTGCCGGCGCCCGAGTCCTCGCACGCGGTCAAGGCGGCGATCGACGAGGCGCTGCGCTGCAAGGCTGAGGGGAAGGCCGAGACCATCCTCTTCTGCCTGTCGGGCCATGGCCACTTCGACATGCAGGCCTACACCGACTACTTCGCCGGCAAGCTGCAGGACGTGCCGTACGACGAGGCGGCGCTGCAGGAGGCCCTGAAGGGCCTGCCGCAGGTCGCGGCGGAGTAAGCCCGTTTCCCCGGCCCCACCGTATGGCGGGGCCGGGGAAATGCAACCGGATGCAACACCATGCAACACTTTTTGGGGTGTTTTCATGTGTTGCATTGGGAGCGGCGTGCTTTCGGTGGTGACTCTTGCCCCCTCCCTAACCACAGCCGCCCGCAAGTCGGGCGGTTGCGTTCCGCCTACGGTCGCCTTCGGCGCCCGTCCGGCTTCGCCGTCGGCTCCACGCCCCCGCTTCGCGGTGGTGGGGACTGCCGCCGCTATACCCTCCACCGCAACGCGGGGGAGGGTGCCCGGAGCGCAAGCGAAGGGCGGGAGGGGGCAAGGCGCACGTCGGGCACTTTATGAGACACCATACCTTAAAATAGGAAAATTGGCAACGGGTTGGCCGTTCGACCGGACGGCATAGGGCCATTGCCGCCGCCCCGGCCGCTCCCGACATTCCATGGAAGGAACGGGAGGAGGTGCTGTGCGGAGGATCTGGGACATCAGCCCGGCGCTCAGGCCCGGCATCCCGGTGTGGCCGGGGGACACGGCGTACGAGGAGGTGCGGACCTGGGCCATCGGGCCGGGGTGCCCGGTCAACGTCGCGCGGGTCACGCTGTCCACCCACACCGGCGCGCACGCCGACGCGCCGCTGCACTACGACGCCGAGGGGGCGCCAGTCGGCGGGCTTGACCTCGACACCTACCTGGGGCCGGCGCGGGTGGTGGACGTGGTGGGTTGCGGGCCGCTGGTGCGGCCGGAGCGGGTGGCGGACCATCTGGCGGACGCGCCGCCGCGCGTGATCCTGAAGACCTGCGCCCATAATCCCGTCGAGCGCTGGGACCCGGCCTTCACCGCCGTGCACCCGGACACCATCGACCTGCTGGCCGCGCACGGCGTGCGGCTGGTGGGGATCGACACGCCGTCGCTCGACCCGCAGGAGTCGAAGAGCATGGACGCGCACGGACGGGTGCGGGCGCACCGGCTAGGCATCCTGGAGGGGCTGGTGCTGGACGGCGTGGAGGCGGGCGATTACGAGCTGATCGCGCTGCCGCTGAAGCTCGCCAACCTGGACGCGGCCCCGGTCCGCGCGGTGCTGCGGGAACTGGCGCCATGACGGGAATTTCGCGCGAGGATGCGCTGGCGTTGGACGCCGCCGACGAACTGGCGGCCGTGCGGGAGCGGTTCGTGCTGCCGGAGGGGGAGATCTACCTGGACGGCAACTCCCTGGGCGCCCTGCCGCGCGCGACGGCGGAGCGGCTGCGCCACGTGGTGGAAGCGGAGTGGGGCCGCGACCTGATCCGCAGCTGGAACGCGGCCGGCTGGATCGACCTGCCACAGCGCGTGGGCGACAAGATCGGCCGGCTGGTGGGCGCGGCGGCGGGGGAAGTGGTGGTGGCCGATTCGACCTCGGTCAACCTGTTCAAGGCGCTGTCGGCGGCGCTGCGCCTGCGCCCCGACCGGCGGGTGATCGTGACGGAGCGCGGGAACTTCCCGACCGACCTGTACGTCGCGCAAGGGTTGATCGAACAGCTGGGCGGGCGGCACGAGCTGCGCATGGTGGAGCGCGACGCGGTGGCCGGGGCCATCGGGGCGGACACCGCCGTGGTGATGCTGACGCACGTCGACTACCGCACCGGCGCCGTGCACGACATGGCGGGGGTGACGGCCGCGGCGCACGGGCAGGGGGCGCTGATGCTGTGGGACCTCGCGCACAGCGCCGGGGCCATGCCGGTGGACCTGGACGGCTGCGGCGCCGACCTCGCCGTGGGGTGCGGGTACAAGTACCTGAACGGCGGGCCGGGGGCGCCGGCCTTCCTTTACGTGGCAAGGCGGCACCAGGAGGCGTTTCGGCAGCCGCTGACGGGATGGATGGGGCACGCGGAACCCTTCGCCTTCGGCACCGGGTACCGGCCGGCCGACGGCATACGGCGCGCGCTGTGCGGCACGCCGCCGGTGCTGAGCCTCGCGGCGCTGGAGGCGGGGGTGGACGAACTGCTGGCCGTCGACCTGCGGGCGGTACGGCGCAAGAGCCTCGCCATGACCGGGCTGTTCCGGCGGCTGGTGGCGGGTATGGGGCTGGAATTGGGGCTGGAGCTGGCGGGACCGGAGGATCCGGCGGCCTGCGGCAGCCAGGTGAGCCTGCGCCACCCGCAGGGCTACGCCATCGTGCAGGCGCTGATCGCGCGCGGGATCGTCGGCGACTTCCGGGCGCCGGACATCCTGCGATTCGGCTTTGCACCACTGTACCTGCGCTTCGCCGACGTGTGGGACGCGGCGGCGGCCTTGCGGGACGTTCTGGAGACCGGCGCCTGGGACCGGCCGGAGTTCCACCGGCGCCACGCGGTGACGTGAGGGACGGATGACGGAAAAGAACGAGCACGGCATCACAGGACAGGGCGCCGATCACGGGGCGCACACCGACTTCGCGGTCGACATGAGCTATGGCGACTATCTGGGGCTGGACCGGCTGCTGAACTCGCAGGTGCCGCTGTCGGACAACCACAACGAGCTGCTGTTCATCATCCAGCACCAGACGACCGAGCTGTGGAT